>NZ_JBHVWN010000001.1:0-145283 GCF_042882275.1 Streptomyces sp. NPDC058231
CTGCTGGCGTTGGTGACCGGTTTCCTGGGGTCGCTCCTGGCGGTGCGGGGGGCCGGTTCCCCGGCGTAGTGCCCCCCGCGGTGCCGGGGCCCCGCGGCGCCCTCCCAGGCGTCCGTCAGGCGACGGCGTCCCACAGCTCGGTGGTGTGGGAGTCCACCAGCGCGCCGATCCGGTCGAGGAAGGCGTCGGCGGTTTGCGGTTCCAGGCGGCGTCCGTCGCGCAGCCGTACGGCGACATGGTCCTCGGTGGCCTCCTTCGCGCCGATCACGGCCAGGTACGGCACCAGGCGGTGCTCCCGGACACGGGCGCCCAGGGTGCCGCGTTCCGGCCCGGCGATCTCGGCCCGCAACCCGCGGTCGGCGCAGCGGGCCGCCAGCGCCTCGGCGTTCGGCAGCTCCGCCTCGGAGACCGGGAGGATCACCAGCTGGGTCGGGGCGAGCCAGGCGGGGAACGCACCGCCGTGTTGTTCGACGAGGTGCGCGACGGCCCGCTCCACGCTGCCGATGATGCTGCGGTGGACCATGACCGGCCGGTGTTTCGCGCCGTCCGCGCCGACGTAGTGCAGATCGAACTGCTCGGGCTGGTGGAAGTCGACCTGGACGGTGGACAGGGTGGACTCCCGTCCCGCGCCGTCGGTGACCTGGACATCGATCTTCGGGCCGTAGAACGCGGCCTCGCCCTCGGCCGGCTCGTAGGGCAGGCCGGACCGGTCGAGGACCTCGGTGAGCAGGTCGACGGAGCGCCGCCACTCATCGGGGGCGGCCACGTACTTTCCGCCGGGTCCGGGGAGCGAGAGCCGGTAGCGGGCCGGGCGGATGCCCAGTGCTTCGTACGCACTGCGGATCATCTCCAGGGCGGCCCGCGCCTCGTCGGCGACCTGGTCCAGGGTGCAGAAGATGTGCGCGTCGTTGAGCTGGATGGCCCGGACGCGGGTCAGTCCGCCGAGCACGCCGGAGAGTTCGGAGCGGTACATGCCGCCCAGTTCGGCCATGCGCAGCGGCAGTTCGCGGTAGCTGTGGGAGCGGGAGCGGTAGATCACCGCGTGGTGGGGGCAGAGGCTCGGCCGCAGGACGACCTGTTCCGAGCCCACGTCCATGGGCGGGAACATGTCGTCGCTGTAGTGCGACCAGTGTCCGGAGATCTCGTACAGTTCCCGCTTGCCCAGCACCGGCGAGTACACGTGCCGGTAGCCGGCCCGCCGCTCGGCGGTGCGGATGTACTCCTCCAGGGTGTGCCGGACGGTCGCGCCGTCCGGGAGCCAGTACGGAAGGCCCGCGCCGATCAGTGGGTCGGTGTCGAACAGGTCCAGTTCACGGCCGAGCCTGCGGTGGTCGTGCATGGCGGTCTCCTCGCGGTCATCGGGCGAGCAGCCGCAAGCCGAAGCCCCGGGGCACTCGCCCCGGGGCTTGGACTGAGACATCTGTCAGCGCGCCGGGACACTCTCCGGCGTCGTCGTCATGACGGCAGTGCGCTTCATGACGCTGACGCTAGCAGGATGTCCCGCCGTCCACCCGGTGATTTACGGCCGGGGGGCGCGGATGGCGCAGTCTCCGGCCGTACGTGACCTGCCGGGCCGCCGGTCAGTCGTGGAAGGTCTCACCCTTCCCGGCCTTCTCCACCAGCAGCGCGGGCGGCAGGAAACGGTCGCCGTACTTCTCGGCGAGTTCCCGGGCGCGCGCCACGAAACCGGGCAGGCCGCCCTCGTACCCGTTGATGTACTGGAGCACACCGCCGGTCCAGGGCGGGAAGCCGATGCCCATGATGGAGCCGATGTTGGCATCGGCGACCGAGATGAGGACGTTCTCCTCCAGGCAGCGGACGCTGTCCAGCGCCTCGGAGAAGAGCATCCGCTCCTTCATGTCCTCGAACGGGACGTCGGCGTCCGGCTTCGTGAAGTGCTCGCGCAGCCCCGGCCACAGCCCGGCCCGCTTGCCGTCCTCGTCGTACTCGTAGAAGCCGGCGCCGCCGCTGCGCCCGGTCCGTCCGAACTCGTCGACCATCCGGTCGATGACCGCGTCCGACGGGTGCCCGGCCCAGGTGCCGCCGGCCTCCTCGACCGCTCGCCTCGTCTCGTTGCGGATCTTGCGCGGCAGGGTCAGCGTCAGCTCGTCCATCAGCGAGAGGACCTTGGCCGGGTAGCCGGACTGTGCCGCGGCCTGCTCGACCGAGGCGGGCTCGACGCCCTCGCCGACCATGGCGACGCCCTCGTTGATGAACTGGCCGATGACGCGCGAGGTGAAGAAACCGCGCGAGTCGTTGACGACGATCGGCGTCTTCCGGATCCGCCGGACCAGGTCGAAGGCGCGGGCCAGGGCCTCGTCCCCGGTCTGCTCGCCCTTGATGATCTCTACCAGCGGCATCTTGTCGACGGGCGAGAAGAAGTGCAGTCCGATGAAGTCGGCGGGGCGCGTGACCCCCTTGGCGAGGACCGTGATCGGCAGCGTCGAGGTGTTGGAGCAGAGCAGCGCGTCGGGCTCGATGACGTCCTGGATCTCCTGGAACACCTTGTGCTTGAGCGCGGTGTCCTCGAAGACCGCCTCGATGACGGCGTCGCAGCCCGCCAGATCGGCCGGGTCGCCGGTCGGGGTGATGAGGGCCAGCAGCTCGTCGCGCTTCGCCTCGGTCGTACGGCCCCGGGAGAGCGCCTTGGCGAGCAGCTTCTCGCTGTACGCCTTGCCCTTGGCGGCCGCCTCGGTGGAGACGTCCTTGAGGACGACCTCGATGCCGGCGCGGGCGCAGGAGTACGCGATGCCGGCGCCCATCATCCCGGCGCCGAGCACGGCGACCTTCCTGACCTGGCGCTCCTCGATGCCCTTGGGGCGGTTGGCACCGGAGTTGACGGCCTGGAGGTCGAAGAAGAACGCCTGGATCATGTTCTTCGAGATCTGGCCGGTGACGAGCTCGGTGAAGTACCGGGCCTCGATGGTCAGCGCGGTCTCGAAGTCGACCTGGGAGCCCTCGACGGCGGCGGCCAGGATGTTGCGCGGCGCCGGCATGGGGGCGCCCGCGAGCTGCTTCTTCAGGTTGGCCGGGAAGGCGGGCAGGTTGGCGGCGAACTTCGGGTGGGACGGGGTGCCGCCGGGGATCTTGTAGCCCTTGACGTCCCAGGGCTGCTGGGACTCGGGGTGGGCGTCGATGAAGGCCCGGGCCTTGTCGAGCATCTCCTCGGGTGTGGCCGCGACCTCGTGGACGAGCCCGTTCTCCAGGGCGCGCTGCGGGGTGTACTGGGTGCCCTGGAGGAGGACCTTCAGCAGCGCGTCGGCGACGCCCATGAGGCGTACGGTGCGGGTGACACCGCCGCCCGCGGGCAGCAGGCCGAGCGTGACCTCGGGCAGGCCGATGCGGGAGCCGGGCGCGTCGAGCGCGATGCGGTGGTGGGAGGCGAGTGCGATCTCGTAACCGCCGCCGAGGGCTGCTCCGTTGATGGCGGCGACGACGGGGATGCCGAGGGTCTCGATGCGGCGCAGCGAGCCCTTGATGGCGGTGCCGGCGTCGAAGGCGTCCTGGGCGTTCGCCGGGCCGACCTTGATCATGTCCTTGAGGTCGCCGCCCGCGAAGAAGGTCTTCTTGGCGGAGGTGTAGATGATGCCGCGGATGGCGTCCTTCTCGGCTTCCGCGCGGTCGGCGACGGCCGCGATGGAGTCCTTGAAGGCCTGGTTCATCGTGTTGGCGGACTGGTTGGGGTCGTCGAGTACAAGGGTGACGACGCCGGTCTCGTCCTGTTCCCAGCGGATGGTCGTGCTCTCGGTCATTGCTGTGTTCTCCGTAGGCAAGGGGTGGCCGGGGACGGTCAGAGGCGCTCGATGACGGTGGCGACGCCCATCCCGCCGCCCACGCAGAGGGTGGCGAGGCCGTACCGCTTGTCCTGGCGCTCCAGTTCGTCGATGAGCGTGCCGAGGATCATCGCTCCGGTGGCGCCGAGCGGGTGTCCGAGCGCGATGGCGCCGCCGTTGACGTTGATCTTGTCGAGGGAGAGCCCCATGTCGCGGGCGAAGCGGAGGACGACACCGGCGAACGCCTCGTTGATCTCTACGAGGTCGATGTCGTCGATGGTGAGTCCGGCCTTGGCGAGGGCCTTGCGGGTGGCGGGGGCGGGGCCGGTCAGCATGATGGTCGGCTCGGATCCGGAGACCGCGGCGGAGACGATCCGGGCCCGCGGGGTCAGACCGTACCGCTCGCCGATCTCCTTCGAGCCGATCGCGACGAGTGCGGCGCCGTCCACGATGCCGGAGGAGTTGCCCGCGTGGTGGACGTGGTCGATCTTCTCGACCCAGTGGTATTTCTGCAGCGCCACGGCGTCGAAGCCGCCCAGCTCGCCGATGGTGGCGAACGAGGGCTTGAGGGCGGCCAGCGAGTCGGCGGTGGTGCCGGGGCGCATGTGCTCGTCGTGGTCGAGGACGACGAGGCCGTTGCGGTCCTTGACCGGGACGACGGAGCGCGCGAAGCGGCCGTCCTTCCACGCCTCGGCGGCCCGCTCCTGGGAGAGCGCGGCGAACTCGTCGACGTCGCGGCGTGAGAAGCCCTCGATGGTCGCGATGAGGTCGGCGCCGACGCCCTGCGGGGCGAAGCCGGTCTCGTAGTTGGTCATCGGGTCCATCGCCCAGGCGCCGCCGTCGGAGCCCATCGGCACCCGGGACATCGACTCGACACCGCCCGCGAGGATCAGGTCCTCCCAGCCCGAACGGACCTTGGCCGCAGCCAGGTTGACGGCTTCCAGACCGGAGGCACAGAACCGGTTCTCCTGGACGCCCGCCACCGAGTCCGGGAGTCCGGCGGCGATGGCGGCGATCCGGGCGATGTCGGACCCCTGGTCGCCGAGCGGGCTGACCACGCCGAGGACGATGTCGTCGATGGCGGCCGGGTCCAGCCCGGGGAAGCGGTTGCGGATTTCGTGGATGAGGCCGACGACGAGGTCGATCGGCTTGGTGCCGTGCAGGGCGCCATTGGCCTTGCCGCGGCCGCGCGGGGTGCGGATCGCGTCGTAGACGAATGCTTCGGTACTCAAGACAGCAGCCTTTCGAGGGTGGTCGATCGTCGGGGTCAGGCGAGCAGCGAGCGGCCGATGATCTCCTTCATGATCTCGGTCGTTCCGCCGTAGATGGTCTGGATGCGGCCGTCGGTGAACGCCTTGGCGACCCGGTATTCCGCCATGTAGCCGTAGCCGCCGTGGAGCTGGAGGCAGCGGTCGGCGACGCGCTTCTGCAGTTCGGTGGCCCACCACTTGGCCATCGAGGCGTGTACGGCGTCGAGTTCGCCGTTCGAGTGGTCGACGATGCACCGGTCGACGAAGGTCCGGGTGACGGCGCACTCGGTGGCCATCTCGGCGATCTCGAAGCGGATGTGCTGGAGCTTGGAGAGCGGCCGCCCGAAGGCTTCGCGCTCCTTGACGTACTGGGTGGTGATCTCCAGGAGGTACTCGGCGGCGGCGATACCGGCGAGCGCTATGCCCATCCGCTCCTGTGCCAGGTTGGTCATCAGGTGGATGAACGCGCCGTCGCGCTCACCGAGCAGGTTCTCCTTGGGGACACGGACGTCGTTGAAGAACAGCTCGGCCGTGTCCTGGGACTTCTGGCCGATCTTGTCGAGGTTGCGGCCCCGCTCGAAGCCCTCCGTGCCGCGTTCGACGACGATCAGGGAGAGCCCCTTCGCGCCGCCCTCCGGGGTGGTCTTCGCCACGACGACCACCAGGTCGGCGAGGATGCCGTTGGAGATGAACGTCTTGGAGCCGTTCAGCAGCCAGTGGTCGCCCCTGTCCTCGGCGGTGGTGCGGATGCCCTGGAGGTCGGAGCCCGCGCCGGGTTCGGTCATCGCGATGGCGGTGATGATCTCGCCGCTGCAGAAGCCCGGCAGCCAGCGCCGCTTCTGTTCCTCGGTGGCGAGCCCGGTGAGGTAGGGGCCGATGATGTCGTTGTGGAGACCGAGAGCGAGTCCGGGGGCGCCGGCCCGGGTGAACTCCTCGGCGAGGACGGCGCTGTAGCGGAAGTCGGTGGTGCCACCGCCGCCGTACTCCTCGGGCACGGCGAAGCCGAGCAGTCCCTGCCGGCCGGCCGCGAGCCAGGCCTCGCGCGAGACGATGCCGTCCTTCTCCCACTGCTCGTAGTGCGGGAGGACTTCCTTGGTCAGGAAGGTCCGGACGGTCTCACGGAACGCGTCGTGCTCCTCGGTGAAGATCTGCCGCTGCACTGCGGGCCCCCTAGAGCCAGTTCTTGACGGTGGAGATCAGCCGGGCCGGATCGGGACCGACCGGAATGACGTTGAGCATGGTGACGCCGGACTCGCGGAACGCCTCGATGCGGTCGCGTACGTACCCCTCGGGTCCGCACAGCGACATGAGCTCGCAGAATTCGTCCGGGACGGCGGCCTCGGCCTCCCTCTTCTTCCCGGAGAGGTAGAGCTCCTGGATGAGCGCGGCTTCCTTCTCGTACCCGTACGAGACGGCGAGGTCGTTGTAGAAGTTCTTGCCCTTGGCGCCCATTCCGCCGACGTACAGCGCGATCTGCGGGCGGGCGAGGTCCCTGAGCGCGGCCGCGTCGTCGCCGATGGCAAGGAGTCCACCGGCGACGGTCTGCAGCGGGCCGCGCGCGGGGTCGCGCTCGGCGGCGCCCTCGGCTAGGGCCGTGCCCCACACCTGCCGGGCCTTCTCGGGGAGGTAGAGGGTGGGTAGCCAGCCGTCGGCGATCTCGGCGGTCAGCCGGACATTGGCGGGGCCGAGCGAGGCGATGTAGAGCGGGATCTCCTCGCGCACCGGACGGGTGAGGATCTTCAGGGGCTTGCCGAGCCGGCCGCCCTTCTCCTTGGGCAGCGGCATGTCGGTGATGCCGTGGTGGTCGATGACCTCGCGGCGCCAGATCCGGCGGCACAGTTCGACGGTCTCGCGGGTCCGGCCGAGCGGCTTGTCGTACGCCTTGCCGTGCCAGCCCTCGACGACCTGCGGCCCGGACGCGCCGAGCCCGAGCAGCGCCCGGCCGCCGGAGATCGCGTCGAGTCCGGCGCCGGTCTGGGCGATCAGGGCGGGGGTGCGGGAGTAGACGTTGAGGATCGCCGCACCGATCTTCATGCGTTCGGTGCGGGCGGCCAGATAGCCCATGAGGGTCGGTGAGTCGAAGCCGTACGCCTCCGCGACCCAGACGGCGTCGAGTCCGGCGGACTCCAGGGCAGCGACCTGGTCGCAGGCCTCGCGCGGGTCGCCCGCGTAGTTCAGCGGCAGGGAGAGTTCCATCAGGGGGTGGTGTCCTTCCGGGGCCGGTGCATGCTCGGTACGCCCCAGTCGCGGGCGACGTCCTCGGTGTCCGCGCCCGGCTGCGCCGGTGCGCTGCGTACGGAGACGGGTGTGGCGGAGAAGCGGGGTGCGGGGGCCGGCTGGGTGAGGCCGCCGTGTTCGACGAAGGTGGAGCGGGCGGCGAGGTGCGGGTGATGCGGGGCCTCGCGGAGCGAGAGGACGGGGGCCACACAGGCGTCCGTGGCTTCGAAGACCTCGGTCCACTCCGCGCGCGTCCGGGTCCTGAACCGGTCGGCGACGACGGTGCGCAGCTCCTCCCAGCGGGTGAGGTCCGCCCGGTCCGGGGCCAGGTCCTCGATCCCGAGGAGCTTGACGAACTCGTCGTAGAACCGCTGCTCCAGCGGGCCGACCGCCATGTACTGGCCGTCGGCGGTCTCGTACGAACCGTAGAACGGGCAGCCGCCGTCGAGCAGATTGGAACCGCGCCGGTCCTGCCAGCCGCCCGCCGCCAGCATCCCGTGGATCATCGTGGCGAGGTGTGCGGCACCGTCGACGATCGCCGCGTCCACCACCTGGCCCGCGCCGCCGGGCGTACGGGCGTGCTGGAGGGCGGCGAGGACGCCGACGACGAGGTAGAGCGAGCCACCCGCGTAGTCACCGACCAGGTTGGCGGGGACGGCGGGCGGCTCACCGGGCTTGCCGATCACGGAGAGCGTGCCGGTGAGGGCGATGTACGCGATGTCGTGCCCGGCCCGTTCGGCGAGCGGCCCGTCCTGGCCCCAGCCGGTCATCCGCCCGTAGACGAGCCCGGGGTTGCGGGCGAGACAGACGTCGGGGCCGACTCCGAGCCGTTCGGCGACGCCCGGCCGGTATCCCTCGATCAGGATGTCGGCGCGTTCGACCAGGTCGAGCACCCGGTCCGGGCCGTCCTCGGCCTTGAGGTCGACGAGCACGGAGCGCTTGTTGCGGTTGGTGAGGTCGTACGCGGGGTCGATACCGAGCCCTGCACCGCCGGGACGGTCGACCCTGACGACATCGGCGCCGAGGTCGGCCAGGAGCATCGCGGCGAACGGGCCGGGGCCGATGCCCGCGAGCTCCACCACGCGCACTCCGGTCAACGGGCCGTGCCGACCGTGCTCCGTCGTTGCCATCAAGCCCCCAGCGGTGTGACACAACCGATGTAACATCGATGATGCTAAGAACGTGCCGCGCTCCGCACAACCCCTTGGGCCGAGCAAGCGCTTAGTTCTCTCTCCGGGATCCTCCCTCACGATCGCCGCCCGGCTGCACACCGCCACGACCCCTCCGCTAACCTCTGCCTGCTACATCGGCGCCGGCCCCTGCGGAGGCACTCGTGAACAGGCAGAACGGGGCAGAACGCCCCTATGACGTGGTCCTCTTCGGCGCCACCGGTTTCGTGGGTGCCCTCACCGCCGAATATCTCGCCGCCCACGCGCCGGCCGGCTGCCGCTGGGCGCTGGCCGGCCGCAGTCGGGCGAAGCTGGAGAAGGTCCGCGAGCGTCTGACCGCCATCGACCCCCGCTGCGCGGAGCTGCCTCTGCTGCACGCCGACGCGGAGGACCCCGGCTCGCTGCGCGCACTCGCCGAATCGGCCCATGTGGTCGCCACGACGGTGGGTCCGTACGTCTGGTACGGCGAGCAGCTGGTCGCCGCCTGCGCGGAGGCCGGGACGGACTACACCGATCTCACCGGTGAGGCGGAGTTCGTCGACCGGATGTTCCTGGAGCACGACGTGCGGGCCCGCGAGACCGGGGCACGACTCGTGCACGCCTGCGGCTTCGACTCCGTACCGCACGACCTCGGGGTGTACTTCACCGTCCAGCAGCTGCCGGCCGACGTGCCGCTGACGGTCGACGGCTTCGTCCGCAGCAACGCCGTCTTCTCCGGCGGTACCTTCGCCTCCGCGCTCACCGCGATGGGCCGCGGCCCGCAACTGCTGCGCGCCGCCCGGGAGCGCCGGCTGCACGAACCGCGGCTGGTCGGCCGACGCGCCCGCGCGCCGTTCGGCACCCCGCACTTCAGCGCCGGGACCGGCACCTGGGCGCTGCCGCTGCCGACCCTGGACCCCCAGGTCGTCGAGCGCTCGGCGCGGGCACTGGCGCGGTACGGCCCCGACTTCCGTTACCGCCACTTCGCCTCGGTACGGACGCTGCCGATGGCACTGGGCGGTGCTGCGGCGGCGGGCGGCCTGCTCGGCGCCGCACAGTTGCCGGCCGCGCGGAACTGGCTGATGGGCCGCTACGAGCCGGGCCGGGGCCCGGACGCGGAACGCCGGAGGCGGAGCTGGTTCACCGTCCGGTTCGTCGGAGAAGGCGGCGGACGCCGGGTCTACACGGAGGTCTCCGGCGGCGACCCCGGCTACGACGAGACGGCGAAGATGCTCGCGCAGTCCGCGCTCTGCCTCGCCTTCGACGAACTCCCGCCGACCTCGGGGCAGGTCACCACGGCCGTCGCGATGGGCGACGCACTGCTGGGACGGCTGCGCGGGGCAGGCCTGCGCTTCCGCGTCGCGGCGGTCCGCTGAGCGGATCCGTGACCCGGCGACCGGTGGGCCGCCGGGTCAGAACACCCACGAAGCGAGCGTGCAGATCATCGAGACGACCCAGACGGCTCCCGCCAGAACTCCGAGAGTCATCCCCACGGCAAGGCGCCGCTGGGCGACGTAAACGGTTCCGGGGCGCGTGGCTGTTCGACGATCGCTCATACATACCAGAGTGTCGTTCATGATCAATGAGTGATATCCGTACACATACTCAGATGCGACCGCTCACCGGTACTCACGCGGTCGCGTCCCGGAGGGCCTGCCTGCAGAGCGCATCGGCCCTCCGGGTACTCTCCGGCTGCCGGAAGTCCCTGGCCAGCAGGAGCGTGTGCGCACACGCGTTGTCCAGGTCCGCCCGGTGGCCGACGGAGACGTACACCGGCTTGACGCCCTCCTGGGTGCGCAGCGCCCTGCCCACTTCCTCGTCGCCGTCGACGAGCGGGGAGGAGTCACCGCGCCGGGGACCCGGCTGCTCGTACGTGAAGGTGAACGGGTTCTTCGCGACGCCGATCACGGGCAGTCCGGTGAGCACGCCGAGGTGGCTGGCGAGCCCGAAGCGGCGCGGGTGCGCCCTGCCGTACCCGTCGCAGACGACGAGGCCGGGGTCGACCGGAAGGGATTCCAGCGCGGCCAGCACGGTCGGGATCTCCCGGAAGGCGAGCAACCCCGGGACGTAGGGGAAGGTGACCCGGCCGGCCGCGGTGGCTTCCGCGACGACGTCGAGCGTTGCCGCGTCGAGGACGACGGCCGCTGCCACGACGACGTCGCGTTCGTCGTCGTAGGCGACATCGACTCCGGTCACCCGTCCCGTGCCGGGCGGCGGTCCCGGCTCGTCCAGCACCACGCGGGCGCGGAGGGTGTCCTGAATGGCTCGGGCTTCGGCCGCGTCGGCGGGCATGCGGAACGTCGTCATGGTGCCGTCCAGCCTAGGTCCTGCCCGGACGGCCTTCCCGGGCGGCGGGCGACGGGGAAGTGTCGTGCGGGCCGGGCCCGGTGCGGCCTCGGCCTGCGCAGTGCGACGGGTGAGGGCCGACAGGCCGCGGAAGCAGACGTCCGCCCTTTCGGTGAGCGCCGGCTCGCCCGGCGGCCGGGGCCGTCCTGCGTCCGGGGTACCGACTGCCGCGCCGTCGGCACGGCAGTCGGTACCCCGGTAAACCGACCCCATGAAATCCGTCGTGGCGTCTTCCCCTCGGACCTCATGACGCAGGAAGCTGACGGGCCGGCAGTACTCCGTCCAGGATGCGCCGCCGACGAGCGGGCACATGATCCGGGAGGCGGTGTGCGCGGTGATGCAACTCACGCCGCCTCGCAGTGCACGGACAGGGGACTTCCGTCGTCTCTGTCGGTGCCGTGAACCGTCCGTCCGGCCGCAAGAGGGAGCAGGTCTTGTCCAGCGTCATCGAGCAGTCCGTGCAGGCCCGCATGGTCGCATCCGCGCCGCGGATGGAGACCCTTCCCGCCACTTTGCAGTACGACCGCGGGGACCCGTTCACCGTGCGCATGGCGTTCCCCGCCCCGGCGACCCTGGAGGGCACCGAGGTGGCCTGGGAGTTCTCCCGCGATCTGCTGGCGGCCGGGGTGGACGCGCCGGCCGGCGTCGGGGACGTACGCGTCAGGCCGTTCGGCTACGACCGCACGGTCCTGGAGTTCCATGCAGCCGAAGGCATCGCGATGGTGCATGTCCGTACGGCGGAGCTGCGCCGTTTCCTCAGGCGTGCGCAGGAGCTGGTTCCCCCGGGCGACGAGTCCCGGTTCCTGGACGTCGACCGGAGTCTGGCGGAGCTGCTCGACGGAACCTGCTGACCGGCCCCGACGTCCCGGACGGCTCCCACCGCCCCGGTCAGTCCTTCTTCACCGCTTTGATCTCCACCAGGTTCCGGCCGTCGCAGTACGTCACGGGCGACTTCGCCCCGGCGAACGCGACGCAGTCCGACGTTCCGCGCCAGCGGACGGTGCCGTCGTAATTCACCAGCAGCAGGTGGCGCCCGACCTGGAAGAGGTCGCCGTTCACGCGCCGTGCCCCCGCCCCCAGGGCCTTGGCCCGCCGGTCGGCGACGACGGCGTCGACCGGGCGGTCGGCAGTGCCGGGGGCACGGATCAGGTCCTCGGTGCCCCTGCCGTCCGACGGGACCAGGTACGCCCCCTCGGCGAGCCGGCGGAGCGTCTGCTTCGGACCGAAGTACGGATCGACGACCAGGGCGCCGCCGCGCTCGGGCAGCACCAGGTCGTAGTCGGCCCTCAGCGACAGGGTGCGGTCCCAGCGGCAGCCGGTGCGCGGATCGCGGGCGGCCTGCGGCTGGTCCCAGACGAAGTCGTACCGCCACCCCTCGTGCTCGTCGTCCGGCGGAGCGGCGGCCATGACCGTCGCCCGGCAGCTCCCTCGGGCGGGCGCGGTGACCAGGAACGTCCGGTAGCTGAACCGGGCGGCCCGGTCGACGGTCCCGGCCGGCGGGTGCAGGCCCGGGATCCACTCCGGCCGGTGCGTCTCCTCGTCGAGGGTGCCGACCCGGTCCCTGCCGATGAGCAACGGCTCGCACAGGCCCTCGGCGGCGGCTGCACGGCCGCCCAGGGCGTCGGCGCCGCACGGGGTCCGTACCCGGTACGCCCCCGTGATCCGGGTGCTCCACTGCCGCGTCCCGCGGGAGACGTCCCAGGCCGTGAACCGGCATCCGGCGGCGGAGCAGGTGGCCGCTCCGATCACCGTCCCGATGGGACCGGGCATCATGAAGACCCGGCTGTCCGGGGGCAGGGTGTGTCTCCAGACCAGGGCGCCGCTGCCGGGGTCGGCGAGGGCGACGGCGGTCGGGTCCGCGCGGCCGGCGCGGCCGCCGATCAGCACGGTGCCGCGCGAGGAGAGCGGAACAGCCGAGTGCGGCCCGCCCGGCAGCCGTGAGGTGATGGCGAACTCGGCCGGAAGAGTCACCGTCCAGCCCCGCACCGGGGCGCGCACGCCCTCCTCACCCTCCTGCGGTATCCGGGCGAGCTTGCGCCCCTGACCCAGCAGGCCGTCCCCGGTCCCGAGCAGCGACCAGCTGCCGTCGGGTCCCGGCGGGACGGTCAGTGGGATGCGCCGCTGCTCGGAGGGGACGGACTCACCGTCCGAGAACATCGGCGGCTGCGGTCCGAAACATCCGGTGAGCACCGCACCGGCGCAGAGCACCGCGAGCGCCCTCAGGGCTCTGTCCGTCCAGCGACGTGCCATCGTCCGGCCCCCGTCCTGCCGCCCCACCGGCGCGGCAGGCATCACCGTAAATCCTTTGCCGTGCCGTGGGGTCCCGTCGTAGCGTTCGTGACGTCCTTGTTGTCGTCGATCGGAGTAGGACGTTGCTCGTCTGAGGTCGTGAGACACCGCGTTGCGCGCCGTGTCCGGACAGTGCATCCCGTTCGGGTCTGCCATGTCTGTCAGGTATGCGCGCCCGAGTGTGACCTCAGCTCTTCGAGCCGTCCTCCGCAACCGGGACTCCCCCTCGGCCGTGTCCGTGGAACGCCCGTGACCGGTGTCTCACCCGTTGCTTCCTGCCTTTCCTCGCAACCGGGAGAACCGTATGTCCACCCCACTGACTCATATCGCCTGCTCGTCGCTCTCCTTCACCTGGCCGGACGGCAGCGAGGTCTTCGACGACTTCCAGCTGGCCGTGGGCCCCGGCAGGACCGGCCTGATCGGCCTCAACGGCTGTGGAAAAACAACCCTGTTGCGACTGATCGCCGGTGACCTGACCCCTTCCGGGGGCCGCATCCAGATCCACGGCGACATCGGCTACCTGCCGCAGAATCTGGTCCTGGACACGGCACTGCGGGTCGATTCCGCACTCGGTGTCGCCGCCACCCGGACCGCCCTGCACGCCATCGAGTCGGGTGATGTGCGCGAGGAGCACTTCGCGGCCGTCGGAGACGACTGGGACGTGGAGGAACGTGCCCGTGCCACCCTCGACCAGCTCGGACTCGGTCACATCGGGCTCGACCGTACGATCGGCGAGATGTCGGGCGGCGAGTGCGTGCTGCTGCGGCTGGCCGCGCTGCTGCTGGCCCGTCCGGGAGTGCTGCTGCTGGACGAGCCGACGAACAACCTGGATCTGTACGCCCGCAGGCGGCTGTACGAGGCGGTCGACGCCTGGACGGGGGTCCTGGTCGTCGTCAGCCATGACCGTGAGCTCCTGGAACGGGTCGACCAGATCGCGGATCTGCGGGACGGATCGGTCACCTGGTACGGCGGGAACCTCAGCGCGTACGAGGAGGTGCTCGCCGTCGAGCAGGAGGCGGCCGAGCGCATGGTGCGGGTCGCCGAGGCCGACGTAAAGCGGCAGAAGCGCGAACTGGTCGATGCCCAGGTCAAGTTGGCCCGCCGCAAGCGCTACGGACAGAAGATGGAGGACACCAAGCGCGAGCCGAAGATCGTCATGGGCAATCGCAAACGGGCCGCCCAGGAGTCGGCGGGCAAGCATCGCATCATGCACGCCGAGAAATTGTCGGAGGCGAAGGAACGCCTCGATGACGCCGTCGACGCGGTGCGCGTCGACGACGAGATCAGGGTCGACCTGCCGCACACCAAGGTCCATCCAGGCCGGGGTGTGCTGGTACTGCGCGATCTGGAACTCGCCTACGGGGCGCGGGTACGCGGCGATTTCGAGCTGCGCGGCCCCGAGCGGATCGCGCTGGTCGGCCGTAACGGTGCGGGAAAGACGACGCTGCTGCGGACCGTCGCCGGTGAACTGGCGCCGCTGTCCGGTGAGGCGACCGCCCAGCTCCCGCTGCGCTTCCTGCCGCAGCGCCTGGACGTGCTCGACGACGGGCTGAGCGTGGTGGAGAACGTCGCGCGGTTCGCACCGGACGCCACGGACAACCGGATCAGGGCGCGGCTGGCGCACTTCCTGTTCAGGGGTGCCCGGGCGGACCGGCCCGTGGGAACCCTGTCGGGCGGGGAACGGTTCCGTGCGGCGCTGGCGGCGCTGCTGCTGGCCGAACCCGCGCCGCAGCTGCTGATGCTGGACGAGCCGACGAACAATCTGGACATGGCGAGCGTGCGTCGGCTGACGGCGGCCCTGGAGTCGTACGAAGGAGCACTGATCGTGGCCAGTCACGACGTGCCGTTCCTGGAATCCCTCGGGATCTCGCGCTGGCTGATGCTGGACGGCGAACTGCGCGACACCACGGCCGACGCGGTGCGCGAGAGCCTGTGAGCGGGTCCGGCCGGGGAGCCCCACCGGTTCCCCGGCCGGACCACGGGAGGCACACCGGCCCGTCGGCGACGCGGCCGGGAGCAGGGCCGGCCCGGGTGAACCGGCAGGCGGAATCAGCGAGTTCCGCCACGTGACACACCAATAAGGGGGATATCGACCGATTCAAGCAGTGGGGCGAGTGCGTGACCTGGCTCTCCACATGCCCATCCGACCTGCACATATAACGGTACGTAATCGGACTTCGCGCGGACGGGCTTGGCGGCAGCCTTACTCCCGCTTTAACCTACGGTCTCGTAACCTACGAGGCCGTAGGTAATTCTCCCGTCCCCAGGAGCCCCCGTGACGATCACCTCTCCCCACCTCGGCAGTTCGCAGGCGTGGACCGATGCGCAGCTGCTGTACGCCCTGGAAGAGGTGGTGGAGAAGGAGCTCAACCGCCATCTCAAGGTCGCCAAGGACTGGATGCCGCACGAGTACGTCCCGTTCTCCGACGGCCGGAACTTCCCCGGCATCTTCGAGGACGGCGAGGCGTGGCAGGCCGATCAGTCCAAGGTCTCCGACATCGGCCGGATCGCTCTGGTGGTGAATCTGCTGACCGAGGACAACCTCCCCAGCTACCACCACGAGATCGCCTCCCTGTTCGGCCGCGACGGCGCCTGGGGCACCTGGGTGCACCGCTGGACGGCGGAGGAGGGCCGGCACGGCATCGTGATGCGCGACTACCTGCTCACCTCGCGCGCCGTCGACCCGGACAAGCTGGAGCAGTTCCGGATGGCGCACATGGCGGAGGGCTTCGAGTCCGACAACCGTCACTCGATGCTGCACTCGGTGGCGTACGTCGCCTTCCAGGAGCTTGCGACCCGCGTCTCGCACCGCAACACCGGCCACCAGTCGGGCGACCCGGTCTGCGACCGCATGCTGGCACGCATCGCCACCGACGAGAACCTGCACATGGTCTTCTACCGCAATCTGCTCGGCGCCGCCTTCGAGCTCGCGCCCGACCTGACGATGCAGGCCGTGCGCGACGTCGTCGTCAACTTCCGGATGCCCGGCCACGGCATGCCCGGCTTCGAGCGGGCCGCCGCGCAGATGGCGATCGGTGAGATCTACAACATGCGGATCCACCACGACGACGTGATCCAGCCCGTGCTGCGCTACCTGAAGGTGCTGGACATCGACGGACTCGGCCCGGACGGGCTGCAGGCGCAGGAGGAGCTGGGTCTGTACATGGGCGGCCTGGACAGTGAGGCGTCCAAGTTCGACGAGAAGCTGGCCACGCGCAAGGCCCGGATGGCGGCCCGCGCGAACGCCTGACCCGCGGATTCGGTAGTTCCCCGACGGCCCACGAGACCGCTCACTCGTGGGCCGTCACTTCTGCGTGGGCGGCGTCGCGCACATCCGGGACCGGGTGCTGGCGCAGCAGCCTCAGCTGGGTGCGCCAGGGCCCGGTCCACGCGGTGCGGGCGCCTCCGGCGGCGGTCAGTGCGGCGGCGAACAGCCCTTCCGCGGCGTCCCCCGTGGCGCCGAGCCGGGCCACGACCGTGAGCAGGGTGTCGGTGTCCCCGGTGCCGGACCGGTGCGCGTAGGTGATCCGGGTGGCGAGTGTCTGCGCGGTACGAGCGGCCAGCACGGGACGCCCGTCGTGCAGGCGGGCCAGCCGGACCAGCGACGCGTGCAGCGGGTCGGCAGCGGCGTCCAGGTCCACGGCGTGCGTGAGCAGCGCGGCGGCCTGCGGTACGAAGTCCCGGTGCACCGCGAGGATGCCGGCGGCGGCGGTGCGTTCCTGCTGGAGCGCTTCGGGCCGGTGGGTCACGGTCCTTGCGGTCAGCAGCCGCACCAGGTGGTCGATCCGCTGCCGGGCCGGCCGGTCGCGTTCGGAACCCGCGTCGTCGGCGGTGTCGGTGGTGGTCAGCGACGTCAGTGCCCGGTTCAGTTCGGCGGCGGCCTCCGGCGCCGTGGCGGCCGCGCCGGTCAGCGCGGAGGCGGCGGACTGCCAGTCGCGGCGGCGATCCAGGTCGGTGAGGGCGTCGACGAGCACCGCGCATGCCCCCGGTGCCCACGGCACCCAGCGGGCCAGCGCCTGGTGGCCGAGCTCGGCGGACTCCTCGTCGCCGGCGGCGCAGGCCTGCCGCACCAGTTGCGCGTAGCGTGGCCGGTGCGCCTCGGGCAGCTCCGCCGGAATCGGCCGCAGCACCGCTGTCCGCAGGGTTCCGCCGCCGGTCGCCGCGTCCGCCATCACCGCCCACATCCGCTCGTCACCGAGCAGATCCGTGCCGAAGTTCACGCAGGCGGCCCGGACGTCCGGGTGCTGGCCGGGCAGCGCGTAGGCCTCGGCGAGCACGCGGGCCGCCTCGCCGGCGGGCAGCCGGGTGGCGGCGATCCGCACGGCCTCCTTGCGGCTGGTGACCTTGCCGGTGCCCGGCGCCACCCGGTCCCGCAGCAGGGGACCGAGCCGGGACGGCCGGACCGCCCGCGAGGCCCGGCTCGCCGCGTACACGGCGACCCGGGCCCGGTCGTCCGCGGTGTGCCCGAACAGCTCGGCCAGCACCTCGGCGGGCCGGTCGGTCCGGGCGAGCGCGGCAAGCGCCGCTTCGGCGAGCACCACCTCGGACGACCCGGTCCAGCGGCGCAGCGCCTCGGCCCCCGCCTCCGGAATCGCGGCCAGCTGTCCCAGCGCCGCCGCCCGGGTGTACAGCGGCAGCTTCTCGTCCCGCACCGACCGCTCCAGTGCGCGGGCGGCGGCCCGCTGCTGACGTGGGACCCAGCGACGCGCCTCGCGTCCGACCGGCACGGTCCAGGGGGTGCCGCGGATGAGGAACCGTCCGTACGGAGGGGTGTCGCCGAGGAACCGGTCGAGCAGGTCGGTGCGCCGCCCGGTGAGGACCGACAGCACCGCGGGGAGCACGGCGGCGGACGGTTCATGGGCCAGCAGCTGCTCGACGCGGGCGCTCCGGCCGGCGGGCGCCCGCAGCCACAGGTCGACGGCGGCGTGCGCGGTGGAGCCGTTCCCGTAGCGCACGGCCTGCCAGAGCAGTTCCTGGAGGTCTTCCATGGCTGCCGCGCGACGGCCCACCGCCCGGGCGAGGGCGAGGACCAGCCCGTAGTCGGACTTCTCGGCGCCCGCCTCCAGCCAGGGTCGCAGCGCCTCGAAAACCGTGTGTTCCTGGCCGCGCCGCAGTGTGCGGTCGAGTCGGCCGAGGTCGGCGCCGCCGGTGTTCCCGGAGAGCCTGGTCAGGGTGCGCAGCGCCCAGTTGACCAGCGCGCGCCGCCCGGTGGCCGCGTGGGTGCGCAGCACGGCGAGAGCGAGGGAACTCAACGTGCGGCGGGTGTCCGGGGAGGAGTCACGGGCCTCGACCGCATCGGTGGCGATCCGGTCCAGCCGCGGTTCCATGTCGTCGGTCAGGAGGCCGGGCGGAACGGCGAGCAGGGCGTGCAGTGCGGCGCACCGGACGGGGTCCTGCTCGTTGCGGAGTCCGCCCATGTCGTCCAGGACGGCGGCGACGGCGGCCGGGTCCGCGGAGCGTCCGGCGTTGTGGATCAGCAGCGGCCATGCTTCGGCGCGGTCGTCGGCGGCCGGCCTGCGGGTGGCGGCCAGCAGCTTCTCCCGTACCTCGGGGACGGGCAGGAACGACTCCGCGAGAAGGACGGAGTTCCATGGAGCGCCGCGCTCGCGGGCCCGGTCCGCCATGCGCCGCGCCTGCCGCGCCACGGAGATCCGGGGGAGCGCGGCGAGCAGGGTGGCGTCCACGGTGACGGCCGAACCCTCGCCCCGGCCGTCGGCCAGCGCGGTGTGGAAGGCAACGCGACGGCCCGGTGGCAGTGCTTGGATCAGCAGGTCCCGCTCGGAGAATCCGTCCATGGCGCGGCCCAGTTCGACCAGAAGTGTCTCCGGCGCCGTTCTGGCGAGACGGCGCAGCACGGTGCGGGTGAGGGCGCCGCTGCGGCGGATCGCGAAGCCGTGCGGGCCGAGCAGCAGCCGTACGACGCGTGCGGGGTCGGCGGCGACGAGTAGGCCCAGCCTCCGGCGCAGAGGCGTGGGAAGCTGCGACGGACCGTAGCGTTCGAGCAGGTCGAGGACCCGCTGCGGGCAGTCGGTGACGGTCGCGGCGACCCCACGGTCGTGCCCGTACCACTGCCACCATCCGTCACGTGCGGATTCGGGGCCGCCGGCCAGGTCCCGTTCCGCGGCGTCGAGGAACGCGCCGGGGTGGCGGCGGCCCAGCGCGGACCAGCAGCCCACCGCGTGGAAGAGCTCCGGCAGCAGTCTCGCCACGGTGGGGGTCGAACAGCCCGGCAGCAGACGGGCCGCCTCGGCGTCCCCCCAGTTCGCACGCACCCCGTCGATCAGCCGGTCGGCGAGCGCGGTGCGCCGCTCCGCGACGATCGCCCGCATCAGCCTGCGCCGTACCGTTTCGGAGGCGTCGTCCAGCGCCGCTTCGTACCCGGCGTCCGGTACGCCGAGACTGCGCGCCACCCGCAGGGCATGGGCCTGGACGAAAGCGTCCTCGTCCGCGAGGTGTGCGGCGATCCGGTCGCGGTCCCCGCCGGCCGCCGCGGCGATGACGGCCAGGCCCCGCTCGTACGGGCCCCGCCGTTCCAGCTCCAGCAGGACCGGTCGCAGACCGCCGTCGGCGGCCAGGCCGCGCGCCCGTACGGTGAGTTCACGCATCCGCTCGGGGTACGGAAGTGAGTCCAGCGCGTCCAGCAGGGAATCGATCACGGGAGTGATTGTGCCCTGCGGGTCCGAAGTACTCCCAGGGGTTTATGTGTGCCGCGCATCGAGGCGGCAGCGGCGGGAACCCGGGGGCGGGTGGGCTCCGGGCTCCGGACCGCTGCCGTGACCGGCGGTCACCATGCCGCTTCCCGGTAGTCCTTGAGGAAGACCCCGGAAACGGGCGATCCTGCCTCCCCGCGCACGATCGGGTCATAGACGCGGGCGGCGCCGTCCACGATGTCGAGCGGCGTACGGAAGCCTCCGGCGGCGATCCGCTCCTTCGTCGGCACCGGGTTCTCGTCGGTGATCCAGCCGGTGTCGACGGCGGACATGTGAACGCCCTGGGAGGCGAGTTCGGGGCCGCTGGTACGGGTCAGCATATTGAGGGCGGCCTTCGCCATGTTGGTGTGCGGGTGTCCGCCGGTCTTGTTCCGTACCGCGAACCGGCCTTCCACCGCGGTGACATTGACGATGTAGCGCCGCGGCCGCGGGGAGGCCAGCAGGAGCGGGAGCAGACGGTCGCAGAGAAGCGCGGGGGCCAGGGCGTTGACGAGCTGGGTCTCCAGGACCTCGGCAGGGTCCAGCTCGCCGATCCGTGCGGACCAGGAGTTCACGGGTGCGGTGTCGGGCAGCAGGCCCGCCTCGTCCACGCCGGGCAGCAGGCCCGCCTCGTCGAGCCCGGGCAGCAGCCCGGTCTCCCCGGTGTCGGGCAGCACCAGTGCCAATGCGTTCGGCGCGGAGTGCCTTTCGAGGGCGGTCACGGGTGTGTAGCCGGGGGCGCGGAGCACTCCGGCGGGCAAGGGGCCGCGCTCCCCCGCGGCCAGCAGCGCGTACGACCCGGGCGGGCGGCGCACGGTCTGGGCGGCATTGTTGATCAGGATGTCGAGCGGCTCACCGGCGTCGCGCAACTGCTCGCACAGGCCCAGGACCTGGCGCGGGTCGCGGAGGTCGATGGCGGCGACGGTGAGCCGGCCGAGCCATTCCGGGCTGTCTTCGACGGACCGGAAGCGGCGCAGGGTGTCGTGCGGGAAGCGGGTGGTGACGACGAGTTCGGCGCCGTCCCTGAGCATCATCAGCGCCAGCTGGAACCCGATCTTGACCCGGCCGCCGGTGAGCAGGGCGCGGCGCCCCGACAGATCGGTGGAGAGTGCGCGACGGGACCGGTTCTCCGTCGCGCAGTCCGGGCAGAGCAGATGGTAGAAGGCGTCGACCTGCCGATACCGGCCCTTGCATATGTAGCAACGCCGGGGCCGCGCCAGCGTTCCCGCCGGACGGGCGGGCACCGGACCGGCGTCCAGCGCGGCGTCCTCACGGCGGTCCGTGGCGCCGGTCGCCGTCGCCGAGGTGACGGCGGCGTCGGCAGCGGCCCGCTGCTCACCCCGGATCCTGCGCCGCCCCCGGCGCCCGTCACGCGCGAACGAGAAGGCGACCTGTTCGGCGCGGAGCCGGGCGGGATCGTCGGGGGGCAACGCCCTGAGCCGGCCGACGAGCCGGTCGAAGGCCGCCAGTTCCCCGTCCGTGATGCCACTGTCCATGGATCCGCCCCCTCGTGACCCGGCCGGATTCGAACCGGCGTCCTTCCGCATGCCATGCGGACGCGCCTGCCTCTGCGCTACGGGGCCCCGAGGGGGCGACCTGCCAGGGTCGGCCGGATTCGAACCGGCGTATCCGCCTTGAAGGGCGGCGCGCCTGCCTCTGCGCTACGTCCGGGCATTGGGCAGATTCTAACCGGCTGCGGCCTGCGCGCTCCCAGGTTTTGTCCGCGGCGGAGGCCCGCACGAGTGCGCCGTCGGTCCGGTCCGCATCGGCGGTATCTGCCGCCCGGATGCCCGGACGAGGGGCGCAGGATCGCGCGGAGTCGAACGGCGGGAGGCGAGAAGGGGTTCAGGCCCGGTTCAGGCCCGGTTGCGTTCGGCTCTGCGCAGCCGTTCCCGCTCCTTCTCGGAGAGCCCGCCCCAGACGCCGAACCGCTCGTCGTTGTCGAGGGCGTACTCCAGACAGGCCTCCCGGCCCTCGCAGGCGTTGCACAGCTGCTTGGCCTCACGCGTGGAGCTTCCGGGGGCGGGGAAGAAGAACTCGGGTCCCGCTTGCGCGCAGAGCGCCGTCTCCTGCCAGGCGAGTGCGGGGTCGGTCGCGGTGTTGATCAGCATGGCGACACAGTGCCCGGTCGCGATAAACAACTGATCAACGATGCGTCAATGCCCGGCCCGTACGCCCCGCAATCAGCTCTCCGACCTGTTCGCGCTCCTGATCACGGCGAAGTGCGCGCCGAACGGATCAGCGACGTCGGCGAACGTGCCCACGCCTGCCTTCTCCACGGGCGCCCGTGTCAGCTTGCCGCCCAGTCGCTCCACGTCCGCCACCGTGGCATCGCAGTCGTCCACCTCGAAGTACGGCAGCCAGTGCGGTCCCGGCACGGCCTGGACCGGTGCGGTCCCGAGGGGTAGCAGCCCGCCGAATTCGGATTCCTCGCCACCGCCCCGGGTGCGGATCAGGGTGTAGGACCCGCCACCGCCGGGGAGCGCCGCCCCGTGGGTCTCCCACCCGAAGACCATGCCGTAGAACGCCGCGGCAGCCGGCACGTCGGGGGTGTACAGCTCGGCCCAGCAGAGCGTGCGCGGGCCGCCCACCGCGCCGAGTCCGGGGTTCTTCCTCGGCTGCCAGGTACCGAAGTACGCACCGCCCCGGTCGGTGAAACCGCCCATCCGCCCGAAGTCGAGGACGTCCATCGGCGGGAAGGGCACCGTCCCGCCGGCCTGCGCGACCGCCTTGGCGGTGGCGTCGACGTCGGAGGTCCGGAAGTAGACCGTCCAGGACGACTTCGCCCGCTCCGGAGGTACGGCCATCGCGCCCGCGACCGACTTGCCGTTCAGTGTGAACATCCCGTATCCGCCGGTCTCGGTACCGCCCGGCTCGAATTCCCAGCCGAGGAGCGCCTGGTAGAAGGCGGCGGCCGCTTCGAGGTCAGGCGTGGAGAGATCGAGCCAGTTGGGCGCTCCGGTGACAAATTCGGTGGTGAGCATCGTGTGGCTCCTTCAGCGGGTCCCGCTCCCGTGCCGCGGGGTGTCTCCTGACCATCCGAGTCTTGCACCGGGCACTGACAACCGCGGTACGCGCAACGCCGGAGTCCACTGCGCCGGAGCACGGCACTCGTGGACGCCCGGCTAACGGGCTGACCCGCAATTGATCTTGGGACGTGTTGGCCTGCGGTTCGGCTGGGTCGTGGTTCAGAAGGCCGTGGCGCGAACATGCATCAGCTCGATGCTGGTTTTGTGCCGGGTGGGCCGTTTGGCGGCGCCGTCGGAGACCAAAGCGGCGATGGCGAGGTGAGTCTCGCCATAGGTTTCGCGGCGGCCGGTGTACCGCTGGAGCGGGCGCCACTGCCGGACTTCGGCGTTGGCGTGCTCGACACAGATCCGGCGGGAGGACTGGCGGCGTTTCATCTCGCGCCAGCCGTACCGTTCGGTGACGGGCTCGTCGTTCGGGGCCTTCATGCCCTTCGGTTTCCTGGGTGGGGCGCTGACCTGGTCGGGGAACTCGTTCGCCAGGCCGCGGTAGCCATCGTCGACCTCGGCCTTCACGCCGGGGTGCCGGTGGAACTGCTCGGCGATGCCCTCGGTGCGCACGGCGGTCTGGTCGCCCAACGCCTCATGGGTGAGCCCAGTCCGCAGATGGGCCAGTGTCACCAGGAGCCGGTCGGTGAAGACCAGTTCGTACTTCGGCCCGGCCCCCGCCTCCCGCCGACGGTCGCCCTCACGTCGCCCATGACGCCCAGACTCACAGCGCGCCACCCAGCGCGGGGCGAGTTCCGTAACCAACTCGCCCAGATGTCGGCGCGACAGCCCGCAGAAGGCAGGATGAGACATGGCCGCACGGACCTATTTGATCTTCACACACCAGATAACTCGCGCGGGTGTCTCTATGTCCCCGCACTCGCCGACCAAGATCAATCGCAGGTCGGCCCATTAGGGTCGGGGGCATGACGACACCCCTTGCCAGCAGCGCCTTCGACTCGCTCCGACTCGACGCCGTGCCCGACCAGGAGGCGCTGCGCCGGGCCTACGAACTCCCCAGCGACGCGGCCGTGCGCAAGCAGATGACCGAACTCACCGAACAGACGCAGCGGTTGATCGGCTGCTCATCGCTGGTCCTGGTCGCCAGCGCGGACGCCGAGGGCAACTGTGACGTTTCCCCGCGCGGCGGCCCCGCCGGGTTCGTCGCCGTCCTGGACACACGGACGGTGGCGATACCGGACGCGACCGGCAACAAGCGTCTGGACACCCTGCAGAACGTCATCGCCACCGGACGGGCCGGGCTGCTGTTCTTCATCCCGGGGCGCACCACGACGCTCAGGGTGAACGGCCGGGCCTGCGTCTCCACCCGCCCGGACCTGCTGTCGCAGCTGACCGCCGTGGGCAAGCCGCCGGCCAGTGCGCTGGTGCTGGGGATCGAGGAGGTCTACCCGCACTGCCCCAAGTCGCTCCTGCGCAGCGGGGCCTGGAAGCCGGAGCAGTGGCTACCGGCGGACGCCCAGCCGACCTCGGCCGAGGTGACGCTGGCCCAGCTGCGGATACCGGAGCTGACGATCGCTGACATCGAGCAGGCGGAGGCGGATTCGCTGAAGTACCGGTACGAGTAACGGGCCGACCTGCGCTTGCTGAACCACCAGCCCGCCGAACCCCAGACCAACACGCCCCAAGATCAATCGCGGGTCAGCCCGTAAGGGCTGTCCCGTTCCTGGTGGATCAGCGCGCGGCGTCGGATGCGGTGCATCGCAAGGCGGAGGAGCGTCCTCATGCTGGGCGTATTCGGGCGTTCGACAACGCAGTGAGGTGCCGTAGAGCTGTCGTCGTGCGCCCGCCAGGGACTACGGGACAGCCCTGAGGTGATCAGCGGACCCCGTCCGGGACGTCGGCGGGTGGTCCGGGAGTCGGCAAGTGCGACAGGACCATGCGCCGGCGGGCGAGGTCCACCTCGGTGATCCGCACGATGATCTCGTCCCCGACCAGCACGGCGTCCTCCGGCCTCGCCACTGGTTCCACGGCCGGATCGGAGTTGCGGACCAGGCCTTCGAACCCGTCCCGCAGGCCGCCGATGCGGACGAACGCACCGAAGGGAACCAGTTTCGTGACGCGCCCGGGGACGATCTCACCGACGCGCGGGACGAACGACGGCAGCGGATCCTCCACCAGCGCCTTCCGGGAGAGCGCGATCCGCTCCCGGGCCGGATCCACATCGAGCACCTCCACGGTGACCTCGTCGCCGACTGCGACGACGTCGGTGTACCGCTCGAAGGACTGCCAGGACAGTTCGGCGGCGTTGATCATGCCCTCGACCCCGCCGATGTCGACGAACACCCCGCAGTCGGCGATCGAGGTGACGGTTCCGGTACGGATCTCACCGCGGGTCACCCTGTTGAGGGCGGCCCAGCGGATGTCGCTCGGAGTCGGATCCACTCCCCACCGGGCACGGAGCACTCCGTCGTCGTCCGGCAGGACAGCGGTGAACAGCGGCTCGGGATCGGACCGTTCTCCGGAATGGGACACGGCGCCCACCGCACTTGCGCCGGCCAGCGACGCTCTCAGTCCAGCCTCCGGCACCTCGTCGTCGGCCATGAAACTGCTGATCCGTCCGGACGCGTGCACCACCACGAACTCGGCGCGGAACTCGCCGGGAAGCGCGCCGAGCACCGCGTCGACGTCATCGGACAGGAAGTCCGGCCACACCGTCAGCCATGCGCGAGGAGCCAGTCCGGCACGGAGGTTCCCGATACCGGCGCGCGTGACACGGTGCCAGCGGGCCGCATTGGCCACATAGCCCTCCTCGACGAGCAACGTCCCACCCCTGGGCACGGTCAGGTACAGGAGCTGCCAGAAGTCGTCGTCCGCCGGCCGCTGTTCCACCGACCGGTCGTCGAAGTCCGGGATGTAGGGGGACGCCTGGATGCGTACCGGGAAGAGTCCCAGAGCGCGGGCGCGTGACACGGCGCCCTCGCTGGGCCCGCTGCCGGACACGTAGACGTACTGGTCGTACCCGACGTGGACGGCGAATCTGCCCTCGACCTCCAGCCGGCACCATGCTCCGTTGTCCCGGAGCATGGCCCGGACGAGTTCCAGCCCGACGGGGACGGACACCTCCGCTCCGTCGTGGTATCCGGTGAGATCAGGCGGGAAGAGCCCGGCCAGACCGTGCCCGGCGACCGGTGCCTCCAGGCCGAAGTTGACGAGGCCGGCGACCTCCGGTTCACGGATCGTCAGGTGGAGGACGCCGGCCTCCTCGGCGAACGCGGCCACCGCCTCCAGATAGGCGCACTCGACCGGACCGTGATCACTGACCGAGTCCTCGGCACCGGTGTACGCGCCGGACGCGTCGAAGTCGGCGGGGTCGTACTTGGTGATCAGGTAACTGACGGCGTATTCACTCACGGCCGGAGCGTAGGGTACGGCGCCCGTCGACCGCGCAGAATAGAACGGCCCGGCGTGCAGGCGGCCCGGCACAGGGCGGCCGCCCCGGCCGGACGCCTACGCGCCGCCCCGGCCACGCACCGCCGACCGGGCCCCGAGCGGCCTTGGCGGTCAGCTGCCCATGGCACGATATGTCTCACTCGGGCAGGTGCCGGGCAAGGCGGCCGCGGGCTGCGCGGACAGAGGAACGCACATGGAAGAGGCCGGGGAGACGGAGACCGGGGCAAGGACGACCGGGGCGCCGACGGGGAAGGCCGCCCGGGAGCTGATCGCACGGGCCGAGCAGCAGCTCGACGCGGCACGTGCCGTGCTGGCCGACCACACCCGGGCGGTCGACGCCGTACACGCCGCCCTCGTCCCCCTTCTCGACTCACTGGTCCGCCGCGAGCTGGCCGCCATCCCGGTCTCCCGGCTCAAGGACGTCACCGAAGGCCGGTTGCGCCTGGGCGCGGTCGAACAGGCCGGTTACACGACGGTCGGCCAGGTCCACGAGGCGAACCGGTACGAACTCCGGCAGATTCCGGGCGTCGGTGCGCAGACCGCCGACCAGGCGCTCGCCGCCGCAGGTCAGATCGCCCACGCGGTCCGTGACACGGTCGCCGTCCGGATCGACGTGGAAGCACCGGACGAGTCCACCACCGCCCTGGTCACGGCGCTGCACCGGCTGGTCGAGGCAGGTCCCGACGTCCGGCGGGCGGTGGACGCCGCCCGCCGGCTCGCCGGACGGCTCGAGCCCGCGCTGACCGGGGCGTCACCGGCCCGTGGGCGGCTGCGCATGCTGTTCGCCGGACGGGAGACCCGCGCTGCGGCGCTCGCCGCCGTCGCCTCCGTACGGACCACGGTCGCCGGCGCGGCGGAGCGCGGACTGCCGCTGCTGTTCGGGCAGGTGTCCGTCGACCTCCTGCGGCACCCTGAGTCGGACCTCGCGGCTTGGGTCGACTTCGAGCTGCGGTCCGCCGAGTACTACAGCCTGCTCGCCGAGATGTCGGGGGCCGGTCCCGACCGGGACGCCGCCGCGGGCTTCCTCCCGTCGGCGATGGCGGACCGGGTGCGCGGGCTGCGCCTGGACGACTCCCATCTGCGCGTCTCGCTGCGCGGCTACCAGTCGTTCGGCGCACGCTTCGCTCTCGCGCAGAAGCGGGTGATCCTGGGCGACGAGATGGGGCTGGGCAAGACCGTGCAGGCGATCGCCGCGCTCGCTCATCTCGCCGCCCGGGGCGAGACGCACTTCCTGGTGGTCTGCCCGGCGAGCGTACTGATCAACTGGACGCGGGAGGTCCGGGCCCGGTCCACCCTGCGGGTGCTCCCGCTGCACGGCCCCGAGCGCCAGGCGGCGTTCGCCGAATGGCAGGGGGGCGGCGGGGTCGCCCTCACCACGTTCGACGCCCTGCACACCCTGCCGGCCGCACGGGACGGCGGCAGGCGGCCCGGCATGCTGGTGGTCGACGAGGCGCACTACGTGAAGAACCCCGCCACCCGCCGCTCGCGCGCGGTGTCCGGCTGGGCGGGACACACCGAGCGCGTGCTGTTCCTGACCGGCACGCCGATGGAGAACCGGGTCGAGGAGTTCCGCAGCCTGGTGCGTCATCTTCAGCCCGAACTGGCTCCGTCGATCAGCACCACCCGTGGCGTCGCCGGTTCGCACGCCTTCCGCAGGGCCGTCGCACCCGCCTACCTGCGGCGTAACCAGGAGGACGTGCTCAGCGAACTCCCGGCGCTGGTACAGGTCGACGAGTGGGAGGAGTTCAGCGGAGCCGATCTCGACGTCTACCGGGAGGCGGTCGCCGCCGGGCAGTTCATGCGGATGCGACAGGCCGCGTATGCCCGCCCCGAGACCTCGGCGAAGCTGAACCGGCTGCGCGAGCTGGTCGCCGAGGCGTCCCGGAGTGGTCTGAAGGTGGTCGTGTTCTCGTACTTCCGGCCCGTGCTGACCACGGTACGGGAGGCCCTGGGCGCCACCGTGTTCGGTCCGGTCACCGGGGACGTTCCGGTGGCCCGACGGCAGGAACTGATCGACGAGTTCAGCGCGGTCGACGGCCACGCGGTGCTGCTGAGCCAGATCCAGGCCGGGGGCATCGGAGTGAACATGCAGGCCGCCTCCGTCGTCATCCTCTGCGAGCCGCAGATCAAGCCGACGATGGAGCACCAGGCCGTGGCCCGCGCGCACCGGATGGGACAGATACGCACGGTGCAGGTGCACCGGCTGCTGGCCGTGGACAGCGTCGACCAGCGGATGCTGGACATCCTGGCCCGCAAGGAGCGGCTGTTCGACGCGTACGCACGGCGCAGCGACGTCGCCGAGACGACGCCGGACGCCGTGGACGTGTCCGAGGGGAGTCTGGTCCGGCGCATCGTCGAGGAGGAACAACTGCGCCTGGCGACAGCGAGGACGGGGATCCGGCCCTCAGGACTTCGCGGTACCTGACCCGGCGGTCTTCGGCGCATCGGCCTTCGATGGGTGGTCCATCGATGGGTGGCCCGCCGATCCGTCGGACTTCGATCCGCCGGCCGCCGATCCGCCGCCCTTCGACGGGGCGGCCGTCGCGCCGTGCATGTCGTGCATGTCATGGGGGTCGTAGCCGGGCACCGTGCCGTCCGCCTTGGCGACGAGCAGCAGGCCGGCCATGCCCATGTCCGAGTGGCTCTGCACATGGCAGTGGTACATCCAGGCACCCGCGCCCACGTGTTCGCCGGCGATGACCTGGAATCCGAAGGAGTCCGCCGGTCCGACGATCTTCGTGTCGATCACCCTGCTGGGGTCGTCGGGCCCGGTGAGCAGCCCCGTCCGGTTGTCGGCCCAGCGATGACCGTGGACGTGGAACGTGTGGTAGTACTCGCCATGCGTGATCATGACGACTTCGAGCCGGTCGCCCACGGTGGCCTCGAAGTTGGGGCTCGCATCGGCGGGCTGGTTGTTGATGGTCATGTCGTTGAAGACGATGGTGATCGTCTTGTCCGGCAGGATGTCGCCCTTGCGCCGGACGACCACCGGACCGTACAGCCCCTTGCGGATGCCGCCCGTGCCGTGGTCCGTTCCGACGGCGTGGTCGTGGTAGTGCCAGTAGCCCGCACTGCCCGGCTGCCACGTGCCGTCCTTCCGGCGGCCCGGCGCGTGGGTCCGCCAGGTGTAGGTGCGGGTGCCGCCCGGTTCGACGATGCTGTTGTTCATCCGGGTGCCGTCGCTCGCGATGTCGTAGTCGACGCCGTGCGCGTGGAGGCCGGCGGCCACATCCATCGTGTTCTCGAACTCGATGTGCAGCGTGTCGCCCTCGTTGAGCTCGATGAGCGGTCCCGGGACGGTCGCCCTGCCCTTCTCCAAGCCGTAGCCCATCCGGCCGTCCGCCAGCTTCTCCGCGTACAGCTTGAGATGGCGGACCACGCCCCCCTCCGGAGCGGTCCTCGGCGGGGGTTCGGCCGAGCTGGCCTCGATCGCCCCTAGCGACAACGATGTCACCCCGGTTGCCGCCGCGACCCCGCCGCCCACCAGGAACCGGCGGTTGAAACTCCTGCGATCCATGTCGAACTCTCCAAATCTGGACGGGTGTTGCGGAGGTCTGCAGAGACCGGCGGGGCGCATGTGACCCCCGGAACGGGCCATACCGTAGCTCGGAGATCTTCGTTTATCCACACTAAGGACAAAGTTCGTGCCATTGCCGCCATAGCTATTGGCGAGTCGCGAAAAGAGGTCTAGCTTCATCCGCTGTTGCAGTGACCACATGCTGTTGCAGTGACCACAGAGAGGTGGGTGACCACATGCAGCGCGCGCCACATCACAGGTCCAGATCGCGACGCGGACTCGCGGCCGCAGTCGCGGCCGGCGCACTGACCGTCTCGTTACTCGGCGGGAACACCGCTGCCGCCAGGCCCTATCCGGCGGACGAGGAGTCGATTGCGACAACGTTGTCCCTACCGTCGCCACCCGGCGGGGCCAACGTGAAGGTGCTGGTCTTCCACGCCTCGGCGACCGACGAGTCGCCGACCGTCGACGCCGGCATCGCGGCGATCGAGAAGATCGGGCTCACCGGTCCCGCGGCCGGTCGGTTCAAGACCGTCGCCACCGACGATCCGGCCGTCTTCACCCGTGGCAAGCAGCTCGGCACGTACAACGCCGTCGTCTTCCTGACCGGCGGCGGCGATGTCCTCGACCCGGAGCAGGAGGCGGGTCTTGAGGCGTACATGGAGGCGGGCGGCGGCTTCCTCGGCATTCATGACGCCGCACGCACCGAGCCCTACTCGGACTGGTTCACCGGTCTGATCGGCGCCCGTCCGGCAGCCGACAGCCCGACATCGGTCCAGCGCGCGACAGTCGAGATCGGTGACCAGCAGCATCCGGCGACCAGGAACCTGCCGCTGGAGTGGAAGCGTCCCGACAAGTGGCTGAACTGGACGAAGAATCCGTCCGGTGACGTGCACACCGTGGCACGCGTCCGGGAGATCACGTACAAGCCGGGGGCGAGCGCCAACGGCTGGGACCACCCGGTCTCCTGGTGCCGTGACTACGACGGCGGCCGGTCCTTCTACACGGCGATGGGCGGTACCGCCGACAGCTTCGCGGAGACGGACTTCCGCGACCACCTGCGCGGCGCTCTCGCCTGGACGACCCGGCTGTCACAGGCCGACTGCAAGGCGACGATCACCTCCAACTACCGTGCGGAGCGCGTCACCCAGCCCAATCAGCCGGGCCTGAACGACCAGATCGGTGAGCCGCACGGCCTGGTGGTAGCTCCCGACGGCCGGGTGCTCTACATCGGGCGTGGCGGCGCCGACAGCAGCAAGCCGGTGGTCACCGACTGGAACGACCCGGATGTCGGCAAGGGCATCGGCCAGATCCATGTCTACGACCCGAAGACCAAGAAGGTGACCCTCGCCGGCGAGTTGACCGTCTTCGGCAACAAGGGCGGTGGCGACGAGCTGGTCAAGGTCGAGGAGGGGCTGCTCGGGATCGAGCTGGACCCGGACTTCGAGAAGAACGGCTGGGTGTATCTGCACTACACGCCTCACTCGGGGATCGACCGCGACAAGCAGATGGCGGTGCGTCAGGTCTCCCGGTTCACCATGGACCTGGCCACGAACAAGCTGGACATGTCCTCGGAGAAGGTGCTGCTGCACTGGCCGGTCCAGATCCACAGCTGCTGTCACGCGGGCGGCGGGATGGCGTGGGACTCCAAGGGCAACCTCTACATAGCCACCGGCGACAACAACTCGTCCGGATTCAGCGACGGTTACTCCGGGAACAACCCGCAGCCGAACTACAAGGGCGTGTCGTTCGCCGATGCCCGGCGCACCGCGGGGAACACGAACAACCTCAACGGGAAGATCCTGCGGATCCACCCCGAGGACGACGGCACGTACACCCTGCCCGAGGGCAACCTGTTCACCGGCAGGGAGACCGCCGAGGGCGGCGGCAAGACCCGTGGTGAGATCTATGTGATGGGCGTGCGCAACCCGGCCCGGATCTCCGTCGACAAGGCGACCGACACCCTGTACGCGGGGTGGGTCGGCCCCGACGCGGGCGCCCCGAGCACCACCTGGGGTCCGGCGAAGTACGACACGTTCGCCGCGATCACCAAGGCGGGCAACCACGGCTGGCCGTACTGCATGGGCAACAAGCAGCCGTACCGGGACCGCAATCTGCCCGACCCGAGCAAGCCGCTCGGATGGTACGACTGCGACCACCCCAAGAACGAGTCGCCGAACAACGACGGCCTGGTGAACCTGCCGCCGATCACCTCCAACACCATCTGGTACTCGCCGCAGGGCGGTGGCGTGGACTACCCGCGCGACGCCGACGGCATCCCGAGCTACAAGGTGGAGGAGCAGAAGCAACTGCTGCCGTGGCTCAAGGGCGGCGGCCAGGCCACGATGAACGGCCCGGTCTACCGGTACGACGCGGCGAGCACCAGCGCCGACAAGTGGCCCTCCTACTGGGACGGCAAGTGGTTCGTCGGCGACTTCTACGACGACACGCAGCCGCGCCACGCCGTGGTCACCGACCCGGCGACAGTCGGCAAGGGCGGTCTGCCGACCCACGCCGAGTCACTGAAGAAGATCATCCCGGTCGGGGAGAGCGGTATCCGCAACCTGATGGACTGGAAGTTCGCCCCGGACGGCTCGCTGTACGTCCTGGACTACGGGCGGGGCTTCTTCACCTCCGACTCCAAGTCCGCGCTGTGGCGTGTGACGTACAAGGGCGGCGAGCCGACGCCGGCCGCCTCGGATCTGGCCAGGAAGGCGGCAGCGAAGTGAGACACCGTTCGTACCTCGCACGACCCCGGTACCGGCCCGTCCGGTTGTGGCTGGCACTCCTGGGTTCGTTCCTGATGGTCCTGGGACTGTCCTCGACGGCCGCGTACGGCCGTGACGCCACCCGGGAGACCGCGGCCGCCGAGCAGGTCCTCACCTGGACCGCGGGCGATTCCATCGACCACTACCTGTCGGCGCCGACGACCGCGGTGGCCGGCAAGGCGACCGTCGTCTTCGAGAACAGCACGGCGACCGGCAACACGACGGGCATGCCGCACACGCTGACGTTCAGCGTGTCGGACCCCGAGTTCAACAACGACGTACCGCTGAACATCCTGGCCAACCCCGCTGACGACGAGGGTGGCAAGCACACCGTCGAGGTCACGCTCACGCCCGGCCGGTACTTCTACCACTGCACCATGCCGGGGCATCAGGCGATGCAGGGCATTCTCACCGTGACCGACGGCGGTGGCGGCGCGGACACCACCGCACCCCAGACGTCGGCGAAGGTCGACGGCGACAGGAACGCCGATGGTGCGTACATCGGCCAGGCCACGGTCACCGTCACGGCGACGGACGACAGTTCGGGCGTCGACACCGTCCAGTACGCGGTCGGGGCGGACGGCGCCTGGCAGCCGTACACCACACCCGTCGTGGTGAACGAGGTGGGCACGCACACCATCCGCTACCGGGCCACCGACAAGGCGGGCAACGTGGCGACGGAGAGGTCCGTGGAATTCGCGGTCGCCGCGCCGCCGACCGACGACACCACCCCGCCGGAGACGTCGGCGACCGTGTCGGGCGAGAAGGACGACCAGGGTGCCTACCTGGGCATGGCGACGGTCACCGTGACCGCGTCCGACACCGGGTCCGGCGTCAACGCCATCGAGTACGCCATCGGGGCGGACGGCGCCTGGCAGCCGTACACCGCGCCGGTGATGGTCCACGAGGTGGGGGCGCACACCGTCCGCTACCGGGCGACCGACAAGGCGGGCAACACCGCCGCCGAGCAGTCCGTCGGCTTCACCGTCGTCGAGCCGCCGTCGCAGGACGACACCCCGCCGGTCACCACGGCGAGGACCGACGGCGACAAGAACTCCGACGACGCCTACATCACCAGCGCCGAGGTGACGGTGACGGCCACCGACGCCGAGTCGGGTGTCGACCGGATCGAGTACTCCCTCGACGGCGGCCCGTACCTCGCGTACACGGACACCGTCATCGTCGACCGCGTCGGGTACCACACCGTCGCCCACCGGGCGACCGACAAGGCGGGCAACACCTCCGAGGCGAAGCAGGTCTCGTTCACCGTCGCCGCGAGCGGGGGCGTACCGGCTCCGAACTGCCCGGAGTTCGACGAGCGGCTGACCGTCATCGTCGGCACCGTCGACACCGGGATTCCCAACCGCATCACCGGCAACCGCTGCACGATCAACGAGCTGATCGAGGACGAGAAGGACTGGTCCTCGCAGGCGCTGTTCCTCAAGCACGTCGACAAGGTGCTCGACAGGCTTCTGGGGGACGGTGTGATCGACGCCCGGGAGCACAAGAAGATCTACCGGGCGGCCAGGCAGTCGGGGATCGGCAGGCCGGGCCAGGACGAGGGCTACAAGAAGCTCTTCGACGGCACGGCGGCGTCGCTCGCCAAGTGGCAGCAGGTCGGCGGCGGCAGGTTCGGGCTCAACGCGGACGGCTCGATCACCAGCTCCACCACCGTGGACGGCATGGGGATGCTCTGGTTCCCGGGACGGAAGTACGACGACTTCTCGCTGAAGCTGCAGTGGCGTGATGACGCCCCGGGGACCGGCAACGCCAACGGAGGTGTCTTCGTCCGCTTCCCGAACGTCCACGACAACCCGGAGGAGTCCCGTCCGGAGTGGGTCGCCATCAAGTACGGCCATGAGGTGCAGATCCTCGACAAGCCTGACGGGGACATGTACAAGACGGGTTCGGTCTACGGCTTCGACCGGGTCGGTCTGGCCGGCGCCGGCGTCACGCCCAAGGGCACCTGGAACGACTACGAGATCCGGGTGGTGGACCAGCACTACTCGATCTACCGCAACGGTGTCCTGCTCAACGAGTTCGACAACACCGGCGGACAGGTCTTCGAACCGCCGCGGGGCGACGACCCGGGCACCGACGGACGGCGGTACTCGTCCGGCTACATCGGGCTCCAGGTCCACAGCACCTCGGATGTGATCTCGTACCGCGACATCCGCGTCAAGGAGCTGTAGACCCGGGTGCGTCAGGAGGCCGCGGCCGCATGCCCGGGCATGTGGTCGCGGCCTGCGGGGTGCCGGCGGCACCACACCCAGAACACCGTGCAGGAGACCAGCGACCATCCGGCGAGCACCAGGTACGGGAAGACCCGCTGGTGCCCCTGGTAGTAGACGGCGGCGTGCTGGGCGTTGACCGAAGCCCCCGGGGGGAGCCAGCGGCCGATGAACCCGAGCACCGACGGAAGAAGCGGCCAGGACACCGCACCGCCTGAGGACGGGTTGCCGAGCAGCACCATCAGTCCCCACGTGGGGATCATCGCCCAGCGGCCCATCAGTGCGTTGAACATGGTGAAGACCATGCCCGTGGTGAACATGGTGAGGGCGAGGATCATCCACGACTGGAGGAACGGCAGCTTGACGGAGCTGAGCAGCCAGTCCACCACGGCGGTGATCGCGAACCCACCGAGCAGGGCGTAGGCGAGGGTGAACCCGATCCGGTCCAGGTGGGGCAGCGCCTTGGCGTGCACACTCAGCTGGATGGCGCCGAGGAATCCGATGATCACTGCGGCGAGCGAGATGTAGAAGAGGGCGAGGCCACGCGGGTCACCCCTCTGCAGGGGCTTCACGTCCCTGACCTTCACCGGCACATGGGCCGCCTCCCCCACCTTCAGCGTGGACTCGGCGAGCAGCTGGGCGACCGAGGCTCCGGACGCGCTCGCGATGTCCAGCGCGACTCCGCCGTCCTCGGGCCGCAGGACAGCGAAGACCTTCTGCTCCTCCAGCGCGTCGCGGGCCTCGGCCTCGGTGGCGTACTCGTGGAGTACCAGCGAGGTGTCGAGCGCGGCCTCCAGCCGGTCGAGAATGGCTTTGTCGCGCACGGTGCCGAGATCGCCGACCACGGCGGCCGGGATGTTGCGCGGGGTCGGATTGGCCATCGCGTACGTGTAGGAGCCGGCGAAGAGACCGGCGGCGGCCGCGATGATGAACAGGAGTACGACGGCGGGCAGATACGGGGACGCCCTGAACTCCGCCCATCTGTCGCCGTGGGTCCGGGGGCGCGCGTGCTCCCCATGAGGTGTGACGGGTTCCGGGCCGGGCGCGCTCATGCCTCCCCGTTCTCGTCGTGCCGGGCGCGGCTCGGCTGGACGCGCTTGGGTTCGCCGGGCATCTTCGGGTACTCCGGCGGGTACGGCATGTCACCGAGCCCGCGCTCCCGCTCGTCCCGGTCCGCCAGTTCGAGCAGCCGGTCCAGCCGGAACGCGTGGTCGTCCATGTCCGCGTGCACGTCACCGGCCTCGGCGTAGCGCTTCGGCATGGTCCGGATGTCGAAGTCACCCGGCTCGGCGTCGTCGATCTCGTCCCAGCGCAGCGGCGCGGAGACCGGGGCGTGGGGGCGGGGCCGCACGGAGTAGGCGGAGGCGATCGTGCGGTCGCGGGCGGTCTGGTTGAAATCGACGAAGATGCGTTCGCCGCGCTCCTCCTTCCACCAGGCGGTGGTCACCCGGTCCGGCATCCGGCGTTCCAGCTCACGCCCGGCAGCGATCGTGGCGCGGCGGACCTCGGTGAAGGTCCAGCGGGGTTCGATCGGTACGAAGACGTGGAGGCCGCGGCCGCCGGAGGTCTTGGGCCAGCCGCGCAGACCGTGGTCGTCGAGGACGGCGCGCAGTTCGTGGGCGGCGGTGACCGCGTCGGCGTAGTCCGTGCCGGGCTGGGGGTCGAGGTCGATGCGCAGTTCGTCCGGGTGGTCGGTGTCGGCGCTCCGCACCGGCCAGGGGTGGAAGGTGAGCGTGCCGAGGTTCGCCGCCCAGAGGACGGCGGCGGGTCCGGTGGGGCAGATCTCGTCGGCGGGGCGGCCGCTGGGAAAGGTGATGCGGGCGGTGGGGATCCAGTCGGGAAGGTTCTTCGGGGCCCTCTTCTGGTAGAAGAAGTCTCCGTCCACACCGTCGACGAAGCGCTGGAGGGTGGTGGGCCGGTCACGCAGGGCCCGGGTGATTCCGCCGCCCACGGCGAGGAAGTACTCGGCGACGTCCCGCTTCGTATAACCCTTCTCCGGGAAGTACACCTTGTCCGGGTTGGACAGCCGTACCGCCCGGCCGTCCGCTTCCAGCTCCACCGCTGTTCCTGCTGCGCCCATGGGGGCCACGGTAGGCCGGGCTCACAAATGCCGCATATCGGGAGACTCGCCGGGACATCCGGGCGAGAATCGGTCCATGGATCTGCCGGTGATGCCGCCCGTGAAGCCGATGCTCGCCAAGTCCGTGGCCAGGATTCCGCCGGGCATGCAGTACGAGGCCAAGTGGGACGGGTTCCGGGCGATCGTGCACCGCGACGGGGACGAGGTGGTGATCGGAAGCCGTACCGGGAAGCCGCTCACCCGCTACTTCCCGGAGCTGGTCGTCGCGGTCCGGGAGAATCTGCCGCCGCGCTGCGTGATCGACGGCGAGATCGTCGTCGCGTACGACGGAAGGCTGGACTTCGACCGGCTCAGCGAACGCATCCACCCGGCCGATTCACGGGTACGGCTGCTGGCGGGACGGACCCCGGCCAGCCTGATCGCCTTCGACATTCTCGCGGTGGGCGACGACTCGCTGCTCTCCAACCGGCAGGCGGACCGGCGCACCGTCCTGGAAGCGGCGCTGTCCGGCGCCTCTGCCCCCGTTCATCTCGCGCCCGCGACCACGGACCCGGCCGTCGCCCAGGAATGGTTCGAACGGTACGAGGGCGCCGGGCTCGACGGTGTCGTCGCCAAACCGCTCGATCTGCCGTACCGCCCGGACACACGCGCCATGTACAAGATCAAGCATGAGCGGACCGCCGACTGCGTGGTGGCCGGCTACCGGGTCCACAAGAGCGGTCCGGTCGTCGGCTCGCTGCTGCTCGGCCTGTACGACTCCGGGGGCGTGCTGCAGCACGTCGGGGTGTGCGCGGCCTTCTCGATGAAGCGCCGCGAGGAGCTGGCCGCCGAGCTGGAACCCCTGCGGACCGGCTTCACCGGTCATCCATGGGCGGCGTGGGCCGACGCCGCCGCGCACGAGACCGCCCGGCTGCCCGGCTCCCCGAGCCGCTGGTCCGGGAAGAAGGACCTGTCGTGGGTGGCGCTGCGTCCGGAGCGGGTGTGCGAGGTGGCTTACGACCACATGGAGGGTGACCGGTTCCGGCACACCGCCCGGTTCCGCCGGTGGCGGCCGGACCGCACCCCAGCTGGATGCACGTACACGCAGCTGGAAGAGGTGGTGCGGTACGACCTCGCCGAGGTGCTGTCAGCCGGCTGACGCGGGGTCCGTCGGGGTGGCGCAGGGGTCGCCGGTGGGGCTGGGGTCCGGCGACGGCGTCCCGTCCGCTCCGGCCGTGCCGGTCGGGTCCGGCTCCGGGGTGTCCGTCGGGCAGCCGGGGTCGGTGCCCGGATCGGGCGCGGAGGTGCTGGGGTCGGGGTCGGGGGTCGTGCCCGGGTCGGGGGTGGCCGATCCGGAGTCGGTCGGATCGGGGGTGCCCGGGTCGGTGGAGCCGCCGGGGTCCGGCGATCCGGACTCGGTCGGCGACGGGTCCGGGGAGCCCGACGACGACGGGTCGGCCGCATGGCTGGGCTGCGGACCGATGATGATGCCGCCCTCGGGGGTGCCGGGTCCGCCCACCGGGTGCGTCGGCTTGTTCGGCCCGCCCGCACCGGGGCTCTTGGGGACGGTGCCCTGGCCGTCGGCCACCGGGTGAGTGCCCTTGCGGTAGAACTCCAGCCACGAGAGCACCGTGCGCAGATAGGTGTCCGAGTGGTTGTAGCTGAGGACCGACCGGTCCAGATCGGCCTTCACGGACAGATCGCGCGGCCCCGCGCACAGGTAGTACCCGGCGGCGAGCGCCGCGTCGTAGATGTTGCTCGGGTTCCGGCGTCCGTCGCCGTTGCCGTCCTTGCCCCAGTGCGCCCAGGTGGAGGGGATGAACTGCATCGGCCCGACCGCCCGGTCGTACGTCCTGTCCCCGTCGTAGACACCGTCGTCGGTGTCCGGGATGTCGGCGAACCCGGCGCCGTTGAGCACCGGCCCGAGGATCGGGGTGAGCGTGTCGCCCCGGGCGTCGACCCGTCCGCCGCCCGCCTGCCCGGACTCGACCTTGCCGATCGCCGCGAGCAGTTGCCACGGCAGACGGCAGCCGGGGTCGGTGCGGCCGAGCGCGCTCTCCGCCGTTCGGTAGGCGGCCAGCACCGTGGCCGGAATGCCCGCCTCGGACCACGACCGGGCGACGGCCGGGCTCCGTTCGGCGCCGACCTTCGGCGGCACCGGCGTCTTCAGGGGCGGGAGTTCGGTGTGGTACGAGTCGTCGTTGGGCACCTCGGTCCACTTCACCTCGTCCAGCGCGGCGTTCTTCCCGGGATGCCGGTGGTTCACGATTCCGGGTGCTTGGGACGCGGTGAGCGCGGCCATCGCGGCGACGGCGGCCGCCGTGCCGCCGAGTCCGCGGCGTACGGTGCCGGTGAACCTCATGCGTGCTCCCCTCTCCCCCGGGTCACCGGGTGAACGTGTCGATGGCGGATATCCGCCAGCTGCCGCCTCGGCGGACGGCGTCCACGGCGAACATCGCCGCGGCGTAGGTCGTCTCCTCGGACTTGCCGGTACGGGTGTTGCTCTGGTCGGCGAAGACCAGCAGCCGGGCACGGTTGCCGTCCAGCAGTTCGACACCGCTCTCGGTGACCGTGGTGGTGAGGACGAGCTTCTGCTTCGGCGCCTGCGCCCGGACCTCCGCGAGCATGTCCCGGTGCTGCTGCACGGCCTTGCCCACGAGATAGGTACTCGCCGCCTGGTCGGACTTGGCGGTCGCGGCGTAGTTGTACGAGAACACCGCGCCGACGGCCTCGGAGATCTGGCCCTTCACCTCGCTGGTCCGGCTGATGTCGGTCAGCGCGGTGTTGCTCCTGGCCGCGTCGCTGTTCAGGCCGGCCGCCGCGGTGAACGACCAGACGGCGAACACGCCGAGCAGCACGGTGAGCGCGCAGAGCACGGCGGGGAGCCGGATCGTGGGGCGGGGCAACCACCCGCGCGGAGCCGCCGGTTCCTTCTCCGGTTCTCCGGAGAGGTCCCCGGAGTCGGGTGAGTCCGCCGGATCCGCGGTGACCGCCGTATCGCCGGCCGCCTCCGGCCGGTGCGGTTCGCTGCCCGGTGCCCCGGTTCTGCGCGGCGGCGTGGCGGTGCGCTCGGCAGCGGCCACCGTTGCCAGGCGTCGCTGACGGTTGACCAGGTGGCGGGTCGTCGACATGTCCGGACTTCCTCTCGGTGATCTGATGGATCGGGCGGGCGGGCCCGGCCGGGACCGTGTCAGCCGGCGGTGTTGCCGACCGGCGCCTGGCCGAGGGCGCTGAGCTTCCACCCCTCGGACGTGCGGGTGAGCTGTCCGAGCATCCGGCTCTCCTTCACCGCGGGCTTTCCCTTCGGCGCCGTCACGGTGATCCGCAACGCCACCATCACCGCTGCCTTGCCCGTCCGGTCGTCGAGTTCGGTGACCGCGCCGGACAGCACTCTGGCGGTGCTGATGGTCTTCGCCTGCTGGATCTGTTTCTCGAACTCGGTCCGCCCGGCGACCAGTTGCTGGTGCAGGTCGCCGGTGGTGGAGTCCTCCCAGCTGTCCAGGCCCTTGCGCAGGTTCTGATGGTCGAGCGTGTTCATGTTCTGCACGGCCTGCTCGCCCGCGGCCAGCGCGTCATCGCGGGTCTGCGCGTAGGCGGCGGATTCGTCGTGAGCGGCCCCGTACCACGACCAGCCGCCCCAGCCCGCGCCGGCGGCCGCCGCGACCGTCAGTGCCACCCCCACCGTGACCAGTGGGTTCCTTGCCGTCCGTACCCGTGCCATCGCTGTCTCTCCCCTGCCGGCTGAGCTGGCCCGTCCCTGCTGATGTGCCTGTGCTATCTGGAGGTGATCCCGACGATCTGCCAATGCCCGTCCCGGAGTTCGGCCGTGACGGAGAGCTGCGCCCCCGCCGTGGTGGCCGTCCTGCCCTGCCGTTCGTAGACCTGGTCGAGGAAGACCAGCAGATGGGCTCCGGTGCCCGAGAGCCGGATGACTCCGGTGCGCACGACATGGGTGGTGAGTGTCAGCTTCTGGTCCGCGGACTGCTTCTCGACCTGCCCGAAGAGCGCCGCGTACTGCCTCAGTGCTTCTCCTCCGAGCAGCCTCTTCGCCGATGCCTTCGTCTCGTCGGTGCCGCCGGGGCCGTACGAGAAGACCTTGGTCAGCGCGCTGCTGACATCGCCGGCGACCCGGGCGGTCGCGGCGGTGTCGGTCAGCGCCAGGTTGTCGGTGGCCGGGGTGTCGCGCAGCTGCCGGCCCCGGACGAAGAGTCCGGTGCCCGCCGCCAGCAGCGCGACGACCAGGACCGCGGCGGCGACGGGACGCCACCGCCCGCCGGTCCGCGGGGCTTCGCCGTCCGCCGCCTCCCCGGTGGAAGGCGCAGCGGTTTCCCGGTCCTCGTCGGTGTCCCCCGCGGCCCGGGCCCGCCCGGCGTCCCGCGCCGCCGGGGTCTCCTCGACGTCCTGACCGGTGCTCACCATGCCCGTCCTCCTCCACGCCTCATGCGGCACCGACCGGGATCGCGTCGAGTGCCTTGACCTTCCAGCCGTCCGCGGTGCGGGCGAGCGTGGCCTCGAAGCGTTTGCGTTCGGTGCCCGCGTTCCCGGTGCGCGGCGTGACCTCGATGTCGACGGTTGCGATCAGTTCCGCCGTGCCGGTCCGCTCGTCGAGCGCGGTGAGCGCTGCGTCAGTGACCGTGCCGCGCGCCGTGCTGCCGGACTTCCTCAGCTCGCTCGCGTCCTTGCTCCGGGTGCGCGCCAGCTGGTCGTGGAGCGGTCCGGTGGAGACGGCGAGCCACTGCCGCAGCCCCGCGTCGACGCTCACCGCGTCCTTCCCGTCCAGGCTGTTCAGCCGGGCGAGATGGTGCTTGCCCTCGGCGAGTACGGCGTCCCGGGTCTTCGCGTACGCGAGGTCGTCGTCGCCGCGCGCCTGCGCGTACGACCAGCCGCCGAGGGCGCAGATCAGCGCCGCTGCGAGCACGGCCGCCCACCCTCCGAGGCTCCTGGTGCGGGCGTTCATCCGTCGCTCCCCAGTCCCAGCAGCCCGGCCATGCCGTTCGCGGCGGGCGCGTCCGCTCCGAGCCCGAGCGCCCCCGGGAGCTGTCCGCCCGCTTCGTCGCCGAGGAGCAGCGAGCCGGGTCGGGCGGGCTCGGGCACGGCCCCTCCCTTCGGCGCGTTCGCGCTGCCGCGGACGTTGATGCCGGTGCCGGGTGACGAGGTGCATCGCGTCCCGGTGTCGGTCGGGGGCGCGGGCGAGGTGTCGAGCCCGTTGCGATAGGTCGTGGAGCCGTATCCGGCGGTGCAGGGCAGCGGCTCGAAGAAGGTGACCGACATGCCGAACCGTGCCCCCTCCTCGTCGACCGCGCTGGCGCCGGCCGCGGCGACCGCGGGCAGTTTCACCAGCAGCTCTTCCAGTCCGCGCTGCCGGGTGACGGCGACCTCGGACGTGGTCAGCAGGTTCGCCACCACGACGCCGAAGCTGGGGTCGAGGTCCCGCAGCAGTCCGCTGATCTGCCCGGTCGCGTCCGGCGCGGTGGCGATCAAGGTCCGCAGGTCGGTGTCGGAGCTCTTCAGCTGTGCGGCGAGTTCCGCGGCACCGGAGGCGAAGCCCTTGAGCGCCTCGCCCTGCTCGGCCTGGGTGCGCAGGACGGCCTCGCCGTCCTGCATCAGCCTGATGTCGACGGGCAGGGCGTCGTCCGCCGACTGGACGAAGTCGCTGCCGGTGTCCAGCAGGACCTGGAGGTCGTCGCCCCGCCCGCTGAACGCGGCGCCGAATTCGTCGACCACGGTCCGCAGGGACTCCAGGTCGACGGAGCCCGCAAGGTTGTCGACGCTGGTGAGGACGTCGGTGACCGGGGCCGGGACGGTGGTGTCGACCTGGTCGATGACCGAGCCGTTCGCCAGGTACGGCCCGTCGGTGCGGGCCGGGCGCAGGTCGACGTACTGCTCGCCCACCGCGGAGAGGCTGGCGACGACGGCCTTCAGGTCGTCCGGGATCCGCGGCGCGGACCTGTCGATCCGCAGCTCCGCCTCCACCCCGTCGTCGGTGAGCTCGATGGGTCCGACCCGGCCGACGGAGACGCCGCGGTAGGTGACGTCGGCGTGCGTGTACAGGCCGCCGGTGCGGGAGAGCTGGACCTTGACGGTGTAGTAGTCCCGTATCCCGACGTAGTGACCGAGGTCGGCGTAGCGGACGCCGAGGTAGCCGAGTACCAGCACGGCGATGACCAGGAACGAGATGTTCTTCAGCCGGATGGCAAGGGTGATCACTGCTTGGTCCCCTCCGTTCGCGGGTTCGTCACGGAAGGCAGCGGCAACGGCAACGCGGCTGTCTTCGCGGTGGTGGCCGCCGTCGCCGCGTCCGGTTCGAAGGCAGGAATGATCGTGGTGCCGGGTACGGCCGTCATGTCCAGGTAGACGTTGAGGTAGTCGCCCTTGACCCCGCGCAGCACCTCGTCCGTGAACGGGTAGGTCATCAGGACCTGCAGGGAGTCCGGCAGGTCGTTGCCGGAGTCGGCGAGCGCCCTGAGGGTCGGGGCGATCGCCTTCAGGTCGGCGACGGTGTCCGCCTTGCTCTTGTCGATGGTGTCGACGGCGACGGTGGAGAGGGTGTCGAGGGCGCGGAGCATGGTGAGCAGCGAGCCCCGCTGTTTCTCCAGGACCTTCATGCCGGGGCTCAGCCCGGTGAGGACCTCGCCGACGTCCTGCTTACGGGTGGCGAGGGTGGCGGAGAGGCGGTTGACGCCGTCGAGGGCGTCGGTGATGTCCTTCTTGTGGTCGTCGAGGTCGGTGACGAGCGTGTCGACGCTGCTGAGCATCGAGCGCATCTGCGGCTCCCGGCCGGCCAGTGCCTTGTTGAGTTCGGTGGTGATGGTCTTGAGCTGACTGATGCCGCCGCCGTTGAGGAGCATCGACAGTGCGCCGAGGACCTCTTCGACCTCCGGGTTCCGGTTGGTCCGCGCAGGCGGGATCCTGGCGCCGTCGGCGAGGGTGCCCTCGGCGGTGCCGGCGGCGGGCGGGGAGAGCTGGATGTACTTCTCGCCGAGGAGGCTGGACTGTTCCAGGTGTGCGTACGCGTTCGCCGGCAGTTTGATCCCGCCGTTGACCCGCATGGTGACCTCGGCGTTCCAGCTGCCCGGGGCGAGGGTGATTCTGGTGACGCGCCCCACGGCGACGTCGTCGACCTTCACCGTGGACTGCGGTGCGAGGCTGAGGACGTCCGCGAACTCCGCGGTGACCTCGTACGGATGGTCGCCGAGGTCGGCGCCTCCGGGCAGCGGCAGCTGCTCGATCCCGGTGAACGCCGGCAGGTCGGTGGTGGTCGCGACAAGTGCGAGGCCGACGCCGACGGCGAGCAGGGCGACGAGGCCGGTGGTGGCACGGGCTCCGGGTCTGCGGAAGGCACGGCTCATGGGTTCGCTCCCTTCTCCTGATCGGATTCCTTGGCCTTCTTGCCGTCCTCGGGTGTGCCGTACACGGTGCCCACGGCGGGCAGCGGCAGCGAGGGAAGCGTCTTCTGCCGTGCGGCGTCCACCGGGGTGAGCCCGTCGAGGCCGGGGGTCGACGCGATGAGCGGCCCGCCCATGCTCAGCTCGTTGAGGTCGGTGCGGCCGTTGAGTGTCCGGTAGGTCGGGTCGTACGCGTTGAGCACGTTGCCCGCCGCGAGCGGCAGCGTGTCGAGGGACTCGGCGAGCGAGGCCCGTCGGTCGACGAGGATCCGGGTGAGCGGGACCAGGGCGTCCACGTTCTTCTTCAGGGCGCCGCGGTTGTCCTTGATGAACGTCTTGACCTGGCCGAGGGCGGTGCCGAGTTCCTTCAGCGCGGCTCCGAGGTTCTCCTTGTCGTCGGCGAGGAAGCCGGTCACGGAGTTCAGCTGTTCCTCGGCGGCGCGCACGTCGCCGTCGTTCTCCTTCAGCATGGTGGTGAACGTCTGCAGGTAGGAGAGCGTGTCGAAGAGGTTGCCGCTGCTCTTGTCGAGCGTCTTGGTGGCCTTGCCGAACTGTGCGACGGAGTCCCCGATGGCCTTGCCGTTGCCGTCGAGGTTCTTCGCCCCGGTGTCGAGCAGTGCGGCGAAGGCACCGTCCGCGTCGGCCCCGTCCGGGCCGAGGGCGTCGGCGAGTTCGGTGATCGACGCGTACAGCTGGTCTACCTCGACCGGTGTGGCGTTGTCCGACGCGGGCAGTTCGGCGCCGTCCTCCAGGACCGCTCCCCCGTCGTACGCGGGTGCGAGCTGGATGTACCGGTCGGCGACGAGGCTGGGGGCGACCACGACGGCGTGGACGTCCCGGGGTACCTTGACGCCCCTGTCGACCCGGAGGACGACCCCGACCTCCTTGCCCCGTGGTTCCACCGATTCGACGGTGCCGACCTTCACTCCGAGGATCCGCAGGTCGGATCCGGCGTAGACACCGGTGGCCTGGTCGAAGTAGGCGGTGACGGTCGTCGTCCCCTCCTCGTCGAGGGCCATCACTCCGGTGGTGGCGGCGACGGCCACCACGGCGAGCCCGGCGCCGATGCCGACGATGCGCGTGAGTCTCATGTCAGCTGCCGCCTTGCTGCTTGGGAGGCATACATCCGGTGGCCGGTGGGGTGCCGGCGGGGAGGTAGTTCTTCGGGACGACTCCGCAGACGTAGTTGTCGAACCAGCGGCCGTTGCCCAGCGTGTTGCCGACCAGCCGGTTGTACGTACCTGCCATGGAGAGCACCTTGTCGAGGCTCTTGCGGTTCTTCTGCAGGACCGCGGTGACCCGGCCGAGCGCGTCCAGTGTCGGTTTCAGCTGCTTGTTGTTGTCGGCGACCAGCCCGGTGAGCTGGGTGCCGAGGTCGCGGGTGCCGGTGAGCAGCAGATGGATGGAGTCGCGGCGCGCCTGGATCTCGCCGAGGAGCAGATTGCCGTCCTGCAGCAGCGTCTCGAAGCTGCTCTTCTTGCCGGCGAGGGTCTTGGTGAGCTGCTTGCTGCCCTTGAGGAGCGTGGCGAGCTGGGCGTCACGCTCGGATACGGTCCTCGAAAGGGCGGAGAGTCCGTCGGCCGCGCTCTTCACGTCCGGCGGGGAGTCCTTGAAGGTGGCGGAGATCGTCTCGAAGCTCTTGGCGAGCTGCCGGGTGTCGATCGCGCCGATGGTCTCGCCGAGGCCGTTGAACGCCTGGGTGACGTCGTACGGAGAGGTGGTGCGGCTTGCGGGGATCCGCTCGTGCGGGTCCTGCCGGGCGTTGCCGAGCGGATCGACGGCGAGGTACTTCTCCCCGAGGAGTGTCTTGATGGCGATGCCGACGGTGCTGGCGTTGCCGATCCAGGCACTCTCGACCTTGAAGCTGACCTTCACCTTGTCACCGTCCAGCGCGACCCCGGTGACCTCGCCGACCTTCACCCCGGCGATCCTCACCTCGTCCCCGTCGCCGAGTCCGGCGGACTCGGTGAAGTCGGCGTTGTACGTCGTCCCGCCGCCGGTGTAGGGGAGCGCGTCGGCGCGGTAGGCGGCCACCGCGACGAGGGCCAGGACGAACAGGCCCACGAGGGCGACGGCGACGGGGTTGCGTTCCCGTACGGGCTTGATCCTCATGACAGGCACCTCGGCTGGGTGATCGCGATGCCGGTCGGCGGGGCGCTGCCGTCGCTGGTCGCCACACCGCTGATCCGCGCTTCGCAGAGGTAGAGGTTGAGCCAGGAACCGTACGAGGTGAGGCGGGTGATCGCCGCCATCTTGTCCGGGGTCTTCTCCAGGAAGCTCTCGATCTTCGGGCTGTTGTCGGCCAGCCGGTCGGAGAGCCGGCCGAGCTGCCTGATGTCGTCCTTGAGCGGCTTGCGCCCGTCCTGGAGGAGGCCGGCGGTGACGGTGGTCAGTGCTCCCATGGCGGTGACCGCCTCGCCGAGCGGTTCACGGTCGCCGGAGAATCCTGAGACGAGCTTCTGGAGGGTGACGACGAGGTCGTTGAAGCCCGCCTCGCGGTCGTTGACGGTCTTCAGCACCGTGTTGAGGTTCTTGACGACTTCACCGATCACCTTGTCCTTGGCGGCGACGGTGCCGGTCAGGGAACCGACGTGCTGAAGGATGCTGTCGACGGTGCCGCCCTCTCCCTGGAGCACCTGGACGATGGAGCCCGCGAGCTTGTTGACGTCGGGCGGGGAGAGCCCTTCGAAGAGCGGCTGGAAGCCGTTGAACAGCTGGGTGAGGTCGAGCGCGGGGGTGGTACGGGAGAGCGGGATCGTGGAACCCGCGGTGAAGCTCTCCCCGACCGGTCCGGCCCCCTGGTCGAGGTCGATGTACCGCTGGCCGACCATGTTGAGGTACTTGATCGACGCGGTGACCGACGCCGGGAGTCTGCGGCCCTTCTGGACGCTGAAGCCGACCTCGGCGAGCCGGCGGTCGGCCACCTCGATCGACTCGACCTGCCCGACCTCGACCCCGGCGATCCGGACGCTGTCGCCGACCACGAGTCCGGTCGCGTCGGTGAAGCGGGCCTTGTACGAACTGGTCCGGCCGACTCCCGTGTTGGCTATGGACAGGGCGAGGACGGTGGTCGCGAGGACCGTCACCAGGATGAAGACGAGCGATTTCGCGAGGGGTCCCGCGATCGAGCGGCGCTTCACTTGAGCGTCACCTCCGCACCGCGGAAGGCCGGACCGATGAGCACGCTGCTCCAGTCGGGCAGGGTCTGCGGCTGGACCTTCAGTGAGGGAGCGACCAGTTCGTTGACGAGCCGGCTCTCCTGCGGGGAGTTGGGCATGCCGAGTGAGGAGTCCGCGGCCGGAACCTCCTGGGCGGTCCTCGGTGTGGAGCCGGAACCGGTGTCCGTGTCCGCCGAGGAGCGGGCGTCCGCGGTCGGTACGGCCGCGCCGATGTAGGGCACGGAGTAGCAGTGCGGTCCGCCGGTCGCGTCATAGACCGGGGTGTCCTTGCCGGGCACGTACTTCCCCTTGGACGGCACGGTCTTCAGCGTGACGTGGAGCCCCGGTTCGTCGGTGCCCTTGCCGAGCGCCTTGTCCATGGCCGGGACGAACCCGGCCATGGTGCGCAGTGTGCAGGGGAACTCGTCCGAGTAGGTGGCGAGGGTCTCCAGGGTGGGCCGGCCGGTGGCGGCGAGCCGGATCAGGTTGTCCTTGTTCTTCCGCAGGAACGTGGTGAGGTCCTGGGCGGACGCGGTCGTCGATCCGTACAGGTCGGCGAGTTCCGCCTGCTGTTGGGCGATGGTGCCGCTGGTGGTGGTGAAGTCGGTCAGCGCGTCCAGCACATCGGGTGCCGCGTCCCCGTACGCCCTGCTCACCTTGACGAGTTCGGTGACGTCACGGTTGAACGTGGGGAGTTGCGGGTTGAGTTTGCGCAGATGCCGGTCGAGCCTGACGAGGGTGTCGCCGAGTTGGTCGCCGCGCCCTTCGAGCGCCTGGGAGACGGCGGTGAGGGTGGCGGAGAGCTTCTCCGGCTTCACGGCGGTCAGCAGCGGCAGGACGTTGTCGAGGACCTCTTCGAGTTCGATGGCGTTGCTGGAGCGGTCCTGCGGGATGACGGCCCCGGCCCGCAGGGTCTGCGCGGACGGGGTCCTCGGCGGTACGAGCGCCACGAACCGTTCCCCGAACAGGGTGGTGGGCAGCATCTGGGCGGTGACGTCGGCCGGGATGCGGTCGAGCTGGTCCGGATCGATCGCGAGGGTGAGGCGGGCCCCGTCCCCGTCCGCCGAAATGGTGCGGACCTGGCCGACGACGACGCCGCGCAGCTTCACATCGGCGTTGTCGTGCATCTCGTTGCCGACCGACCCGGTGCGTACGGTCACCGTGGCGTCGTGGGTGAAGTCCTTCTCGTACACCGAGACCGACACCCACACCAGCACGGCGGGCACCAGCAGGAAGGCGACTCCGGCGATTCTGTGCCGGGCCGTCCGTGCGCGCGTCATCCGGCCACCTTCACCGTCGTCGTGGCGCCCCAGATCGCGAGCGAGAGGAAGAAGTCGGTGACGCTGATCAGCACGATCGCGTTCCGCACCGACCGGCCGACGGCGACACCGACCCCGGCCGGCCCGCCCTCGGCGTGGAAGCCGTAGTAGCAGTGGGCGAGGATCACCATCACGCTGAAGATCAGCACCTTGAGCACCGACAGCAGCACGTCGTCCGGGGAGAGGAAGAGGTTGAAGTAGTGGTCGTACGTGCCCTCGGACTGACCGTTGAAGAGCACGGTGACGTAACGGGAGGCGACGTACGAGGAGAGCAGCCCGATCGCGTACAGCGGGATGATCGCGACGACACCGGCGATGATCCGGGTGGTGACGAGGTACGGCATGGAGCGCACACCCATTGCTTCGAGGGCGTCGACCTCCTCGTTGATCCGCATCGCGCCGAGCTGGGCGGTGAAGCCTGCGCCGACGGTGGCGGAGAGCGCGAGTCCGGCGACGAGCGGTGCGATCTCGCGGGTGTTGAAGTAGGCGGAGATGAAGCCGGTGAAGGCGGAGGTGCCGATCTGGTTGAGCGCGGCGTATCCCTGGAGGCCGACGACCGTACCGGTGAAGAGCGTCATCGCGATCATCACGCCGATGGTGCCGCCGATGACCCCGAGCCCGCCGCTGCCGAAGGCGACTTCGGCGAGGAGGCGCTGGACCTCCCTCAGATATCGGCGCAAGGTCCGCGGGATCCAGACCAACGCCCGTACGTAGAAGGTGAGATGGTCGCCGGAGCGGTCCAGCCAGCTGAGCATCGACATCGGTCAGCTCCCCTTCGCGGGGACGATCTGGAGATAGATCGCCGTGAGGACCATGTTCACGAAGAACAGCAGCATGAAGGTGATGACGACGGACTGGTTGACCGCGTCACCGACGCCCTTCGGTCCGCCGCGCGGGTTCAGACCGCGGTAGGCGGCGACGATGCCGGCGATGAACCCGAAGATCAGCGCCTTGAACTCGCTGATGTAGAGGTCGGGCAGCTGGGCCAGGGCGGAGAAGCTGGCGAGGTAGGCACCGGGGGTACCGTGCTGCATGATCACGTTGAAGAAGTAGCCGCCGAGGGTGCCGACGACGGAGACCAGGCCGTTGAGCAGGACGGCGACGAACATGGTGGCCAGGACGCGCGGGACGACCAGGCGCTGGACGGGCGAGACGCCCATCACCTCCATCGCGTCCAGCTCCTCGCGGATCTTCCGTGAGCCGAGGTCGGCGCAGATCGCGGAGCCGCCCGCACCGGAGATCAGCAGCGCCACGATGAGCGGACTGGCCTGCTGGATGACGGCGAGGACACTGGCGCCGCCGGTGAACGACTGGGCGCCGAGCTGCTGGGTGAGCGAGCCGACCTGGAGCGCGATGACCGCGCCGAACGGGATGGAGACGAGGGCTGCGGGCAGAATGGTGACGCTGGCGACGAACCAGAACTGCTCGATGAACTCCCGTACCTGGAAGGGCCGTCGGAAGACCGACCGGGCCACGTGCAGCGCAAGCGCGAACAGCTTTCCGGTCTCCCGCAGCGGCGACAGCAGCCGGCTCGGCGGCCGGTGCTCCGGCGGGCGTCGCACGGGCGCGTCGTTGGTGGGCGGGCCCGCGGGCCGCACGGGCGTCTCGGCGGTCACGGGCGCGCACCGCCGGCGGTCGGGGTGTAACTCTCCATGATGGCGGTGCGTGCGGCCTCCGGCAGCTGGCTCATCATCCCGATGACACGCTCACGGCGACGCAGGACGGCCTGCCGCACGGGCATCCCCGGCGAGGGCTCCAGCTGCGGCACGACGGTCCGGGGGCCGGGGGCGTAGCCGTGACCGTTGCCGTTCAGCTGCTCGGCGGCGAGGGTCGCCGCGTCCTTCTCCTCGGACATGCCGATCGGGCCCTCGCGGCGTCCGGCCAGGAACTGTGAGACGACCGGCAGATCGCTGGTGAGCAGGACCTCGCGCGGCCCGAAGGTGACGAGGTTGCGGCAGAACAGCATCCCCATGTTGTCGGGGACGGTCGCCGCGATGTCGAGGTTGTGGGTGACGATCAGCATCGTCGCGTCGATCTGTGCGTTGAGATCGATCAGGAGCTGGGAGAGGTAGGCGGTGCGGACGGGGTCGAGTCCCGAGTCGGGCTCGTCGCAGAGGATGATCTGCGGGTCCAGCACGAGCGCCCTGGCCAGGCCGGCGCGCTTGCGCATACCACCGGAGATCTCGCCGGGCAGCTTCTCCTCGGCACCCAGCAGTCCGACGATGTCGATCCGCTCCATGACAATGCGCCGGATCTCCGATTCCTTCTTGCGGGTGTGCTCACGCAGTGGAAAGGCGATGTTGTCGAAGAGCGACATCGACCCGAACAGCGCCCCGTCCTGGAACATGAGCCCGAAGAGCTTGCGGGTCTCGTAGATGTCCCGCTCGGGGCTGTTGACCATGTCGACGCCGTTGATGAGGACGCGCCCCTGCTCCGGCTTCAGCAGGCCGATGACGGACTTGAGGAAGACGGTCTTCCCGGTGCCGGACGGCCCGAGCATGACGCTCACCTCTCCGGCGGGAAGTGTGAGAGACACGTCCTGCCAGATGTTCTGTTTACCGAAAGACTTGGTAAGTCCCTCGACCACTACTTCGATTCCCATCCCACCTCCTGCATGCACTCACGAAGTGACAGAAGTGCACCGAGGGGCGCACGTTAAGTTCACCGACACCGGTAGGACAAGTCCTTGAACAGCCAATTCGTGAACGGCCGGTCCGTTTGTCACCCGGTGACAAATACTCGTGCAAACCTTGTTGAGAAATGCGTACTCACAGCAGTCGGTGCAGGCTGGGGCCGCGCGGTCCAGGGGGGCCGGGACCGCGGGGCCCCAGGAGGCGGTACCCCGTGTGGAGGGTTCGGGGCGAGGCGCTCCCGGACACGGAATCCCGCGCGGGGGGCCACGACAGGGATCCCTTTCCTGACAGGTGAGCAATCGCCCGTGACAGCGGTCGAGTTGCTTACGGGGGCGACGTTACGGCCGGGTAACCTGGCCCGCAATACCAGTTCTCCAAGTTTTCGCGAGCCCGCACGGCCCGGCCGGATCCTTTACATTGTTTGAGTACAGGCCCCGAGAAATTTGTCGGTGAGTGACAAGCCCGGAGGCCCAGGGGCGGAGTTCCACCGGAAAGACCTTCACCGCCGCGACGACCGGCGGACCGGCGGGAACACACAAGCGGGAGCGCCAGTTCCGCATATCGCGTGTGGAGCGGGTGGAGATTTCCGCCCTGGGGCGATACGCACCGATTGACAAGACGAGGCGACGCCGTACTCACCGGCGGACGAGAAGTCGCATTCGGGGAATGATTCTCAAACGGTGGGATTGTGTGCCGGTGTTTCCCGCCAGTAACCTCACGGCTCGGTGAATGGCGAGTCCGAAACGGCTCTGCCCGCCAGGGACCAGGGCACCCGCTTGCCGCACACGTATGGCGTGTACACCGATCACATGATGCCGAAAGGCGCCGGCGCACAGGGCGTCGCAGGCAGACCGAGCACCTCTGTGTTTCACCGGGCCGCCTCACTGGCGGCTGCCTCAAAAAAGGGGACGACATGAGATCTGGTTCGAACCGGGCGCGTGCGGGGCTGCTGGCCTCCTTCACCGCGCTTGCCGCCTTCGCGTCCGTGGGTTCGGCGACCGCCGCCACGAACCTGAACGGCAACTGGGCGCCCTTCACCCGCTGCCCGGTGGACGCTCCCGCCATGCTCGCCGCGGACGGGGCTACCGACACCGCCGTCTGCGTCTCCTCGCACTCGGCGAGCGGCTCCATCAAGCTCGGCAACACCGTGGTGCCGGTGGGCGCCAGCGACCTCCAGGTCGGAGTGGTCACGCATCCGGGCGGCGGGGCGACCGTGGTCTCACCTCCGGGTGGCGCTCTCGTCGCCGACTCCGCCCAGATCCCCGGTGGGCTGCTCGGGCTGATGTGTCCGAGCGACATTCCCGTGATCACCGGCATCTGCAACCAGCTGACCGATGTCAGCCTGAACCGGGTGACCGCCACCATCGAGTCGGTGAACGACCCCAGCGACTTCCAGCTCCTCGCGGGAACGACCACCGGGAAACCGATCATCACGCTCCCGGTCCGGATCCACCTGGAGAACCCGCTCCTCGGCGACAAGTGCTACATCGGCTCCGCCTCGGACCCGGTCCTGCTCCGCCCGCAGAACCTGACCCGCCCGGTCATCGGCACCCAGCAGTTCGAAGGCGACGGCACCACCGGTGCGGCCGGCCCCATGGGCCGGATCGATCTGGTCGGCGCCGACCAGACCGACACCGCCTACGCGGTCCCGGGTGCCGGTGGCTGCGGGCTGAACCTGCTCAACTGGGCGGTGAACCTGAAGACCGGGCTGCCGTCGGCCTCGGGCAACAACAACGTGACCCTCGACGACGCCCGGACGTACGTCGCGACGATCAACGACCCCGGCAGCGTCGCCCCCGACGCCGGCAAGCTGCTGTCGCAGTACTGGCACTCGGCGGTCCGGTAGCCACAGCCGCCGACATCGACCGGTGGGCCGCTCCACAGGGGGCGGCCCCACGCGTGCGGGTACGCGGGAGAGCGCCCGGACACGGGACCGCCCTCACCGCCCGTGGGCTCGGCCGTCGGGTCCGCCCTCATCGGGGTCGTCGGAGGTCTGCCACTGGTCGGCGAAGGGACGCTGCGGCATGGCAGCGACCATGCCGGTGAGCCGGCCGCACAGCCGCCTGATCTCCTCGTGCGTGCGGTTCCGCTCGGTGATGACGGCCGCGAGGAGCAGCGCGGTCAGCGCGGTGGCACCGTTCAGGGCCTGGAGCGTGAACATGCTGGTGAAGAGGTCCTGATGGGCGAAGGGGCCGGCTCCGCGGCCGGCGGCCAGAATCGCCAGGGTGGAGATGACCAGTGCGCACGACGCGGCACCGGCCAGCTCGAAACGGAAAGCGGCCCAGATCAGGAACGGGAAGACGAGGAAGAGCAGGGATGCGCTGGTACCGCCGGCCACGAGCAGGGTGACGGCGATGGTGCCGGCCCCCAGGGCCGCCGCTTCGGCCCATCGCCTCAGCGGTACGTCCCGCGGCCACCGGGCTCTTCGAAGGACCAGCAGAAAAGGTGCGACGACCAGCACGCCCATGGCGTCACCCGCCCACCACACCGACCACGTGGGCCAGAAGTCGCCCGCGGGCAGGGCTCCGGCGAGCACCAGCACGCCGGTGCCCACGGTCGCGCTGATGACCATCCCGCCCAGGGCCCCCAGGAAGACCAGCGTCAGCGCGTCGCGCAGTCGGTCCAGGTCGTTGTGGAACCCCACCCGTCGGAGCAGCAGGTAGGAACAGACGGGGGCGAGCGTGTTCCCGGCGGCGATGGCCAGCACGGTGAGGGTGGTCGGCCCGATGGACACGTTGATGAGAAAGGCGCCGAGAGCGATGCCGGGCCAGACCCGGAGGCCGAAGAGCAGCAGCCCGGCCAGGGCGATACCGGTCGGTGGCCAGAGCGGGGTGACCTGGCCGCGGACCAGTTGTTCGAGCAGGCCGAGCCGGGCGGCTCCGTAGTAGACGGCGGCCACGGCGAGGATCAGCGCAACCGCGGCGCCTTTGCGCCGAAGCTCCGGATCCGTCACCACCGCGGTCATCGGACACCACCTGGAGGAACAGTCCCGGCCGGAACCTCGCCGGGGGTCACTTCAATGGTTGCAGCGCGGAGCAGGCGGCGCCTGCCGCCGCTACCCGGCCGCCGGAAGTCCGGCGTAATGGACCACGAGCACCGCCGCGTCGTCGCAGTGACCCGTCAGATCGGCCACCTTCACCACTTCACCGGCCAGCTCGTCGGGGTCGCCGTCGTACCCCAGGCGCACCAGCCGGACCACCTCGTCCAGGCCCTTCTCGATCGGGCAGGACGGGCCCTCCACCACCCCGTCGGTGACCATGACCAACGATCCCGGTTCGGTCAGCTGCCGTCGCGTGACGGGGTACGTCTCGCCCGGCAGGATCCCCAGCGGCGGTCCGCCGCTGTCGAGGATGATGCCCGACTGACCGGTGGCATTGGCCCAGACCATGGGGATGTGGCCGGCCCGGGAGACGGCGAGGGCGCCGGTCCGCGGGTCGAAGGTCAGGAAACAGCAGGTCGCGAAGAGGCCGCAGCCCATCGAGATGAGCAGGTCGTTGGCGCGCCTGAGCACTTCACCCGGATCGGTCGTGGCGCAGGCAAGCGCCCGCAGGCTCGTGCGGGCCTGCCCCATGAAGGCGATGGATTCCACGTCGTGGCCCTGCACGTCACCGATGGTGATGCCGACCGATCCGTTCGTCATGAGAAACGCGTCGTACCAGTCGCCCCCGACATCGAACCCGTCGTGCGAGGGCGTGTAACGGGCCGCGATGTCCAGCAGGGGCACCCGTGGGAGCTGGGGCGGGAGCAGGTGGCGCTGCAGTGCCTCGGCCAGTTCCGCACGCGCCCGCTCGATCCTGATCCGCTCCAGCGCCTGGTCGACGAGGCGCCCGAGGGTGAGCAGGGCTTCCTGGGTGCTGTCGGCCTGGGTGGTGCGGTGTCCGCGCATGGGCCCCTCCGGGGGCGCTCTCACGTGTCCCCTATGTACCACTTTAGTTCTCTTCGCGGCGAGGACACCCCACCGGCCGTTCACGCGCCCTCAGCCGTCGCCGGCGACATCACGCCGCACGGCATCCATCCACCGGAATGGAGCCCGCGGCAGCTTCTCCCTGAGGGCTGTGCGCGATTCGCATTTTCCCCGAGATATCACGAATTCGTGCCGGGCATCGTCGGCATGCTCGGTGGGCAGATGGTCGAGGGTTCGATAGGGATGCAGGTTGTGCCCTGGTTCATGGTGATCGCATTGTCGGGACCGGAGATGGAGGCGGTGAACAGCGGGTCGAGGTCCTCGCCGCCCGATCCGCAACCGGAGAATTCCGGTATGTTTACCACTCCGCTCAGCAGGCCCCCCTGAAGAACATTCAGGTATTTCGGATCCTTTTCGAAGTCTCCGCGGAGTACGACCTTGAAAGGATCGGCGGTCCGGCAGTTCCTCCCCACGTCGAGGGCGACGCCGTTCACCTTCACGTCGTACAGTCTCAAGGACTGCATGAACGAAGCCACCGCGAAGTTCTCCCGCACCGGGGGATGCGGGATCGCGGTACCCGTGGAGATCGTCAAAGGCCCGTTCTCGAACTCCACCCGGGCCGAAACGGGCTGGAATCCGAATGCCAGAAAAGTGGACTCGGCGTCGGGAAGCTTGAGATTTCCGATGGAGTCGAACTGATTGAACGACCCCCCTGCCTGCTGTGCCCGACGGGTCGACGACCGCTTGTTCGCGTAGACGCTGATCAGCGCGGGATTCTTCGCCGGATCATTGATGATCATCGCGCCATCGAGCTTTCGGACATTGGCCATTCCCACCGCGAACGCGCATCCGGGGAAGGCCCCGGGCAGATCACGGACGGTGAGATCGGCACCCGGGGCGGGTTTCGGCGCGTCACCGGTGTCCATCTCCCCCACCGGAGGGTCGACCGGACACGGATTCGCCGGGTCCTCGGCCGGTTCGTCCCGCGGCGTCACCGTGATGGCGTCGTTCCTGCCGCCGCCGTCCTCGCCGGGCCCGCCCGGCTGCGTGGTCGGCGTGGCTCCCGGTGCCGTGTCACCCGTCACCGGGACCGTCGCGAGGAGCCCGGACTCCTGTGCACTCCGCTCGCACGGGAGAACGACGGGGGCCGCCCCGGTCGCCTGCCCGTCGGCGACGGCCCGCAGATCCAGCTTCAGCTTCCCCGCGGTGAGCGTGACATCGCCCGCCGCACCGACGGTCACCGAGGGGACCTCTCCCGCGTGCACCAACCGCACGTCCTCGTCGACGCCCAGTGGCGTGGCGGGGGCGGCGAAGTCCGTCCACTGCGCCTGCGCCGTACGGTCGTTCTGCGCCACCTCGACATCGAGCGTCGCCGTGCTCATCACCGTGGTGCTGCCGGCCGGCAGGAGCGAGGCAAGGTCGGCGCCCGACAGCGCCACCGTGATACTCACGTCCTGCGGACTCATCGGCACGCCCGTCTCTCCGGACTCCGGGAAGTCCGCGCGCACCTCCATCGACACCCGACCGGAGCCGGACGGCAGTTGGCAGTCGTAGGCCACCGCGTCCACGGCATCCGACGCGCCCACGGCCGACCCGGGACCGGACAGCAGTCCCGCCAGGGTGGCGGCGGCCGCGACCGAGGCCAGGCGTACGGACCGTCTGCCGGCGGTCACAGGTGTCTTCACGGTCATGTCGGCCCTGTCCTCGACTTCCTGCCGTCCAACGTGTTGCCCTGCACGGTGCCGTGCCCGTCACCCGGACACAAGGAGCAGTCCGGACCGAGGGCGCCGGAATCTGCGCGCCGACGGCCCGGCCTGTGTACGCGGCGCGTATTACGGCGTCGAGATCACCGGAGAGGTGCTCACCGCGTACGACGCGTTGAAGCTGGCGACATTCCCGTTGCTGATGAGACCGAGGCAGCTCGCGTTGGACGCGACCAGGTCGGTTCCCGAACCGTCGATGACGAGCTCGCCGGTGTCGTTCTGGTAGCGCCCGTAGACCTTGCCCGTGAAGTCGGCGCTGCAGCCGATACCGGAGATGTGGGCCGAGATCGAACTCACCGTGCCGTCGACCCAGTCGGAGTTTCCGGCGTTCGGCTGAACTGCGTTGATCTTCCAGGGCGTCGCCTTCATCGTGACGCTGAAACCGATTCCGGCGACACTGCAGTTCGTGAACGTGATGTTGGTGATGTCACCGATGCCGACACCGTCGGGGCTCGTCGCCTGGAGGGTTCCGGCGGTCACGTCGGAGGAGTCGCATTCCAGCGATGCCAGCGGAACGTCGAGCGTCGGGAAGTCGGCGTGCGCGGTGTAGGCGCCGGACGGCGTGACCGTCCACGTCGCCGTGGTGCCGGCCGAGGCCGAGGACACCGTCATTCCGATGGCCGCACCGAGGGCGGCGGTTACGACTGCGGCTCTGCGTGCAAGGGTGTTCACGGTTCCATATCCCTTCAGGATGTGCGACCCGGTTCCGGGACTCGCCTCCGGCCGGAATAGGCGGAACTCCCGTGCCGGGTCGCAGGACAGAGAAGTGGCAGTCCGACCTGACGACTGCCCGACCACTTGCGTTCGGCGAAGACGCTACGGGCGAGTAACGTGGCTTCGCAACACTCCGGCCGAAGAAAATCCGATAGCGCACCGCTGGGCCAATAAATTGTTCCGGGGCGAGTACGATTCCTTGGATTCTTATCCAGAAGTGAGCAGTTGCGCCCCCGAGACGGTCCGGCCCGTCTCCGTCGGTTCGACCGGCCGGCGACCGCCTCTCCGGCAACTCCCCACGTCACAGCCCCTGCCCCCGGGCGACGCCGGATCCGGCAGGCGCGCCGGGACCCGCGCCCGGCACCGGGCCTTGACTTCGCCGCACCACGGCAGTCGAATGACGACTTCCCTATCGATCGCTTCACGCATTCCATTACGGGTAACGGCGTCACAGGTATTTCGCTCCTTTTCCGAAATTGCCCGTCCCCGCACGCCGAACCCGACTGCGCACCCGCCGCCCTGCCGCCGGAACCCCGGCAGACCCGGCACGGCAGCGGCCCCCACCCGGCACGGCAATACGTGCCCCTTGCATCTCGTCCTGTCACGCCTGTGTCCACGAGCCCCGGGTTGGACTATCTTCGACACGCCAAGTTGGTATGCACCTGACGGCACGTGGGAGCGCTCTCCCACGTGCCCATCCCCCCATCGGTTGCACAGAAGAGCAAGGGGCACAGGAATGCCGGGCGTTGCGCCACTCTCGGACATCGGGGAACCACTGGGACCACTGCCGCAGGAGTTCGCCGCGATCGTAAGGCCGGAACTCCCCAGCCTGATCAAGGAGATCGGACTGGAGGTCACCCGCGCGTATCCGGAGTACGCGCGCCTGCTCGACGGGCCGTACGGGCAGGGCATTCGCGTCGGCGTGGAACAGAGCATCTCCGTCTTCGTGGACCAGGTCGCCGAACCGGCCGCGCCCTCCGCGCTCCGCGACGAGATGTGCCGCAGGTTCGGCCGGTTCGAGGCGTACGAGGGACGGAGCCTGGACCAGCTGCAGGGTGCGTACCGGCTCGGCGCCAGGATCGCGCTGCGGCGCGCCAAGAAGGTCGGCCGACGCTACAACCTCTCCCCCACCATGATGCTGAGCTTCGCCGACGCGCTCTTCACCTACGTCGACGAGCTCGAAGCGCTCTCCCGCGAGGGCTACCTGGAGGTCAGGGCGGCCTCCGGCGACCACTCGGACACGCTGCGGCGTCGGCTGCTCCATCTGATCCTCGCCGGTCCGCCGGTGCCGCGTACCGCCATCGCCGAGCTGTGCGACCAGACCGGATGGACGCTGCCCGAGCAGGTGACGATGGTCGCGGTGCGCGGATCGGCCGACCTGGGGCGGCTCGCCGCCGACCGCGACGTCCTCGCCGACTTCACCGACCCGCAGCCGCACTTACTGGTCCCGGGACCGCTCACCGAGGTGCGAAGACGCATGCTCGACCACGCGCTCCCGGGTGCTCACGCAGCCATCGGCCTGACCGTTCCGACGGTCCTCGCCTCCGATTCGATCCGCTGGGCCCGACGGGTCCTCGAACTCATCGACACGGGTGTCATCGACGACGCTCCCGTCGTCCGCTGCGAAGACCATCTCATCACCCTGTGGCTCCTCTCCGACCCGGTGCTCCTCGACCAGCTCGCCCGGCGCGAACTCGCCCCGATCGCCGAGATCAGCGCCAACCGGCGCGAGCGGCTGATCGAGACACTGCGGATCTGGCTCGAAACCCGCGGCACCGCCGCCCAGATGGGAGAGCTGCTCGACGTACACCCGCAGACGGTTCGCTACCGGATGCGCAATCTGGAGACCATCTTCGGCGAACAACTCGTCGACCCCGAGTCGCGGTTCTCGACCGAAGCGGTGCTGCGTGCGATGCAGTTGCGCGCCCGCAGCGACGACGCTCCGCCCTGAGCGGCGCAGTACGGATTCCGACCCGAGCACGTACCTCACGTGGAGTCAACTTACTTACGGGTAAGGGGAAAAAGCCGGTCACTCCCGAACGGTTGCCAGACGGAGACGTTCTCAACGAGAAACCCGGAACTGCGTCCCGTTACATAAGGAGGAGTCGACCGCTCACACCGCGGTCGCGCAGCACCACCTCCTGGTCAATCTTCCGAGAGGGAACCGCCCATGACCGCCTCCCACCTCCTCGTCCCTGTGCCGATCCCTGATCGCGTCGCCGCGCTGATCGGGTCCTGCATCCCTGCGCACATCCTTCAGGCGGAGTTCGATGCCGAGTGCGCCGCCCGCGAGGTCCGCAGGTTCCGCGGTCCGCGGCTCGGCATGGAGGACCAGGCGGACCGCGAACAGGCCCTGTCCGAACTGGCCCGCGCCAACAAGGTCCTGGCCGCCCACCACCCCCAGCTACCGGTGCGCCCCGACAGCTCCTGGTGACTCCCCCGCACCTCGCACGCCGCGCACCTCCCTTGCGGAGGGACGGCGCGGCCCTTACCTTACTCAAAAGTAAGTTTACTCTGGAGTAAGGAACTGGTGTGGCCGACAACAGCAGCGGCGACCTCGTCGACGAGCTGGCCGGGCTCGACTTCTCGGCCGTGTCACCCGAGGAGTTCGCGCGTATCGTCAAGGGACTGTCCGCCAAACAGCTCGGCGAGGTCATGCACGGCGAACTGCGCTCCCGTGTACTCCGGGAGGTCTTCGGCAGGATGAAGCAGCAGTTCCGCCCCGAGGCCGCCGGACAGCTGCAGGCCCTCATCCGCTGGAAGATCACCGGCGAGAGCGACGAGATCTTCGAGACGGAGATATCCGCCGGTGCCTGCCGGGTCGGCGAGGGGCGGTCCGAGGCCGAACCGCGCACGACGCTGATCATGGGCGACACCGAGTTCCTCAAACTCGTCTCCGGCAACGGCAATCCAGTGACCATGTTCATGATGCGCAAGCTCAAGGTGGCCGGCGATGTCGGCCTGGCCTCCGGGCTGACCCGCTACTTCGACATCCCGAAGGCCTGAGCCGATGAGTTACTTCTCTCTCGCGCTCACCGAGGAACAGCGGGACCTGCGGGACTGGGTGCACGGCTTCGCCGCCCAGGTCGTCCGCCCCGCGGCCGCCGAATGGGACGAGCGGGAGGAGACTCCCTGGCCGGTCATCCAGGAAGCGGCCCGAATCGGTCTGTACGGTTTCGAATCGCTCGCCGACATGTACGGCGACCCCAGCGGACTCTCCCTCCAGATAGCCAACGAGGAGCTGTTCTGGGGCGATGCCGGAATCGGCATGGCGCTCTTCGGCACCTCCCTCGCCGTCGCCGGGATCTTCGCTTCCGGCACGCCGGACCAGCTCGCCGAGTGGGTCCCGCAGTGCTACGGGGACGCGGACGATCCGAAGGTCGCGGCATTCTGCGTCTCCGAACCGCAGGCCGGGTCGGACGTCTCCGCGATGACGACCAGGGCCCGCTACGACGAGGCCCGCGACGAGTGGGTGCTCTCCGGCCAGAAGGCTTGGATCACCAACGGCGGTATCGCCGAGGTCCACGTGGTCGTCGCCTCGGTCGACCCGTCGCTCGGCGCCCGCGGGCAGGCCGCGTTCATCGTGCCGCCCGGCACCGGCGGGCTGGCCGCCGGCCGCACCGTCAAGAAGCTGGGACTGCGCGCCTCGCACACAGCGGACATCTTCCTCGACGACGTGCGGGTGCCAGGCCACTGCCTGCTCGGCGGAAAGGAGAAGCTGGACATCCGCCTCGCGCGCGCCCGGGAAGGCGCCGATGCCAAGGGACAGGCGGCGATGGCGACCTTCGAGGTCAGCCGTCCCACCGTCGGCGCGCAGGCACTGGGCATCGCACGGGCGGCGTACGAGTACGCGCTGGAGTACGCGGGAGACCGGCAGGCCTTCGGCCGGCCCGTCATCGAGAACCAGTCGATCGCGTTCGCCCTCGCCGACATCCGTACCGAGATCGAAGCCGTACGGCTGCTGATCTGGCAGGCCGCCTGGATGGCCCGCAACGACCGGACCTTCAACGCCGGCCAGGGCTCCATGTCCAAACTGCGGGCCGGTGAACTGGCCGTCGCAGCGACGGAGAAGGCCGTCCAGATCCTGGGCGGCGCCGGATACAGCAGGGAGCACCCGGTGGAGCGGATGTACCGCGACGCCAAGATCTACACCATTTTCGAAGGCACCAGCGAGATCCAGCGGCTGGTCATCGCGCGGGCGATCTCCGGGCGGCACATCCGCTGACAGCGGGGCGTCACCACCCCGTGCCGGCTGTACGGACGCCCGGCGGTGACCGTCACCTCGAAACCGATGCCACCGCCGGGCGACGCGACACCTCGCCGGCAGCGGGGTCCCGGACGGCCCGAGCCCTTGCCCGTGCGGGCAAGGGCTCCAGGGGGCACGAGGCCCGGGCGGTGTCCGCTAGCGGTTGTGCTTGAGCGAGTCCTTCGCGCCCTTCGCGCTCTCGCGCGCGTTCTCAGCGGCACTCTTGGCCTGGCCCTTGGCCTGGTCCGTCCGGCCCTCGGCCTGCTTGCGCTGGTCGCCGGTCACCTTGCCCATGGTTTCCTTGGCCTTGCCCTTGATCTTGTCCTTGGCACCTTCACTGCTCACTGCTACTCCTCGGGTTGTGCGGATCATTCTTGCTCAAACTAGGGCAAGTTGACCCATTTCGCCTGCCGTGCGGAATGCAGCTCCCGCCGGATACGCCCGAAGCACAGGCCTGTTGCGGTCCCGACGCCCTGCCACGGGACAGCCATGCGGGCGAACAGGTGCAGAACGCCACACCTCATCCGCCGCACCCAGGGGGCGTCCCCGCACGTGGCGGGCGAGGAGCGCCGCGGGTCAGCCGGCGGTGACCGGAGTGAAGCGGACCGGGAGCGACTGCGGACCCCTGGTGAAGACGCCTTGCTCGGTGGGGGTGAAGCCGTCCGCCAGGCGCAGATCCGGCATCGCGTCCAGCAGCTGGTTCACCCCGGTCTCCACCTCCGCCCGGGCCAGCAGCGCCCCGACACAGAAGTGCCGGCCGAGCGCGAACGCCAGATGGTCGGCGGCGGCCGAGAACGCGGTGGTGCTGGTCAGGTCCGTACGGAAGATGTCGAACCGGTCAGGATCGCGGTAGCGGGACTCGTCCCGGTTGGCGGAGCCGATCAGACAGGTGACGGTGGAGCCGACCGGGACCGTACCGCCGCTGAGCGTGACCTCGGTCGCCGTCTGGCGCATGATCATATGGACCGGCGGGGTGTAACGCAGCGTCTCGGCGAAGGCCCGGTCGACGAGGCTGCGGTCCGCCCGCACCGCCGCGAGCTGCTCGGGGTGGGCCAGCAGGTTGGCGAAGATCGAGGCGATGGCCTTGTCGGTGGTCTCGCCGCCCGCCGCGAGCAGCAGGCTGCAGAACGCCTTGATGTCCTCGTCACTCATCCGGACGCCGTCGACCTCGGCGGCGCAGAGCCCGGAGAGCAGGTCGTCGCCGAGCGAGTCCCGGCGCTGCCTGATGATCGGGATCATGTACGCGGCGAACTCCTGGCGGGTCCGCTCGCCGGCCGCGGCGACCTCGGGGTCCCCGGCGAGATTGCCGAGGAAGGCGATGACGGTGGTGTACCAGCGGTGGAAGCGGCCGTGGTCCGCACGGTCCAGGCCGAGCATGTCGGCGATGACGAGCACCGGGAAGCGGGTGGCGAATGCGCCGACGAGATCGGCCTCACCGGCGTGCCGGAAGCTGTCGATCAGTTCGCGCGCGTTGCGCTCGATGACCGGGAGGAACTTCTCCTGCAGGTCACTGCCGCGGAAGGCAGGGGCGACCAGGGCCCGGCGCACCGCGTGCTCACGGCCGCTGAGCTGCAGGATCGTCCGGCCGTGGACCGGTTCGATCTGCCAGTCGTAGTTGTCGGTGGTGAACTCTCCCGCCTTGTCCTTGAAGACCCGCTCCATGTCCTCGTACCGGGAGACGATGTAGCTGTTCGTGGCCTCGTGGCGGATCAGGGGGGCGCTCTCGCGCATCGTCCGGTAGGCCCCGTAGGGGTCGGCGGCGAACGCGGGCGAGAGAATGTCCGGAGGTGGCGACGCGTGCGTCTCATGCGGGGCAGAGGTCATGACGCTCCAAAGTGGTGAACGGACAACGCCATCAAGGTTATTGATCCGCTGTCCTCTCACACACCCCCTGGGGGAACGTCATGCCTGCCGGCCCGCGCCCGTCCGTCCTCTTCGTCACCGATCTCGCGTACGAGGCGCGCGGGCGGCGCTACTGCGACGAGGACATCTTCCTGACCTCGCGGCTGCGCGAGGACTTCGATGTCGCGCTCTGTCATCCGCGGGACGCGGCGGCTCTGCTGGACGGCTTCGACGCCGTCGTCGTACGTAACAGCGGACCGGTACTCCACTACCAGGAGGCGTACGACGCGTTCTGCGCCCGAGCACGCGAGCGGAAGGTGCCGGTGTACAACCCGCTGACCGGACGCGGGGACATGGCGGGCAAGCAGTATCTGGTCGATCTCGCCGCCGCGGGGTACCCGGTCATCGCGACCGTGGACCGGGCGGCCGATCTCGGGCTGCTTCCCGCGGCCCCGGAGTACGTGATCAAGCCGAAGCTGGGCGCGGACTCGGTCGGGCTGCGGTTCGTCGCCCCGGACGGGCTCGCGGCAGAGGTGGCCGCCGAGGCGGACGGCACCGTGCTCGTGCAGCCGAGGATCGACTTCCGCTACGAGGTGTCCTTCTACTTCGTCGACCGCGACTTCCAGTACGCCCTGTACGCGCCGCACCCCGAGCGGCGCTGGGTGCTGGAGCCGTACGCACCGACCGCGGAGGACCTCGCGTTCGCCCGGCGGTTCGTGGAATGGAACGACCTCGCGCACGGCATCCAGCGGGTCGACGCCTGCCGGACGGCCGACGGTGAGCTGCTGCTCGTCGAGCTGGAGGACCTCAATCCCTACCTCTCGCTGGACCGGGTGCCGGACGAGGTGCGGGAGGCGTTCGTGGCCCGGATGAAGGCGTCGGTGCGGGCGCTGCTGCGCTGACCCGTCCGGCCGTCCCCCACATGCGGGAGGCAGGGCCCGATGTGAGGGTGCAAGCGTGACCACCGCCAGCGAGACCGCCCCCGCCACGCAGAGCGCCGCCGCGCCGCCCGTGCTCGACCCGCGTCGCCGGAACATCGTCTTCGTCACGATCGTGCTGGGCATCCTGCTGGCCGCCCTGGACCAGACGATCGTCGGCACGGCGCTGCCCACGATCGTCGCGGACCTGGGTGGCGCCGCGCACATGTCGTGGGTGGTCACCGCGTATCTGCTCGCCGAGACGGTGGCGACGGTCCTGGTCGGCAAGTTCGGTGACCTCTTCGGCCGGAAAATCGTTTTCCAGGTCTCGGCGATCGTCTTCATCACCGGCTCGTTCCTGTGCGGGCTCGCGACCAACATGTCGATGCTGATCATCTGGCGAGCGCTGCAGGGCATCGGCGCGGGCGGGCTGATGGTCACCTCGATGGCGCTGATCGCCGATGTGATCCCGCTGCGTGAGCGCGGCAAGTACCAGGGTGCGATCGGTGCGGTCTTCGGAGTGGCCACGGTGGTCGGGCCGCTGCTCGGCGGGCTGTTCACCGACCATCTCTCGTGGCGCTGGGCGTTCTACGTCAATGTGCCGATCGCGATCGTGGTGGTGATCGCGGCCGCCCGGACGATCCCGGCGGTCAAGGCGGCCGGCCGGCCGGTCATCGACTATCTGGGCATCGCCATGGTCACAGCCGGTGCGAGCGCCCTGATCCTGGCGACGAGCTGGGGCGGCAATCAGTACGCCTGGGGGTCGCCCGTCATCATCGGTCTCTTCGCGGGCGGCGTCGTCGCGCTCGCGCTCTTCTGCCTGGTGGAGATCCGCGCGAAGGAACCCATGCTGCCCATGCGGCTGTTCCGGAACCCGGTCTTCACCGTCTGCTCGATCCTCAGCTTCATCGTGGGCTTCGCGATGCTCGGTGCGATGATCTTCCTGCCCACGTATCTGCAGTTCGTGGACGCGAACTCGGCGACCCTGTCGGGTGTGCGGACGCTGCCGCTCGTCATCGGTCTGCTCGTCGCCTCGGTCTTCAGCGGCAACGTGGTCAGCAAGACCGGCAGGTACCGGATCTTCCCCATCATCGGTTCGCTGATCATGGCGGCCGGGCTGTACCTGCTGTCCCGGATGGGTCCGGGCAGCGGGGTCTGGCTGGAATCGCTGTACATGCTGGTGCTCGGCGTCGGCATCGGGCTCTCCATGCAGGTGCTGACGATCGCCGTGCAGAACACGGTCGACTACGCGGACCTGGGGACGGCGACGTCGGGCGTGACGTTCTTCCGCACGCTCGGCAGTTCCTTCGGTACGGCGGTGTTCGGCACGATCTACGCCAACGCGCTGGGGCCGAATCTGACCGAGGGGGTCGCGGCCGCGGCACGGGCCGGCGGCGACCCCGCGGTGCTGTCGAAGGCGGCGCAGAGCCCGGAGGGACTGCACAGCCTGCCCGCCTCGCAGTCCGCTCCGCTGGCCCAGGCGTACGCGGACACACTCCACACCGTGTTCCTGTGGACGGTGCCGGTCGCGCTGCTGGGGTTCGTCGTCGCCCTCTTCCTGAAACAGGTGAAACTGCGGGACACCGCGCGGGCCGGTTCGACCGACATGGGTGAGGGGTTCGCGTCCCCGAGCGCCGGGGACTCGGAGAAGCTGCTCGAATTCTCGGTGGCGAAGATCCTGCGCGGCGCGGGCCCCGATACGGCCCGGCGGATCGTCGCCGCCTCGGACACCCGGCTCGACATGGCGGGGGCCTGGGCGGTGATGCAGGTCGAACTGTTCACCCGGATGCTCGGCCACGCGGGCCTCAACCTGATCGCGAACCGGCACCGGATCCCGCCCGAGGTACTGGTGCCGGTCTTCGACCGGATGATCGAGGAGGGGTACCTCACCGGGGACGGTCACCTCTTCACCCACACCGAGGCGGGCAGCCGGGAGGCCCGGGCCATCTCCGCCGCCTGGGCGAAGTGGCTCAACGAACAGCTGGACCACGACGGCGCCCGTCCCGACGACGGCCGGTTGCGGGCGGCGGTCGACGTGATCGCCAAGCGGCTGCTGGCGGAGGACCTGGAGCAGGAACTGTCCCCCGCCGCCCCGGACGCGGAGTCCCGGGTGACGGCTCCGGCCTGACACCGCCGTATTCCTGCACGTGCCGCGGCCCGGGTGACGGTGAGGCGCCCGTCAGTCGACGAAGACCGCGGTCGCGTAGACCCAGCCGCCCTCGTGCCGGACGAAGCGGCTCTGCTCGTGGAGCGAGCCGGGCCGACCGCTGTCCGTGTAGTGGGCGCGGAAAGTGACCGTGCCCGTCGTGTGGAAGGCGCTGCCGTCCGTCGTGTCCAGGATTTCCAGGCGCACCCAGCGCATCCCGGGATCGAAGTCGATGACCGGCGGCCTGGTGTCCGGGTGCCAGGTGCGCAGCAGATACGCCGCGTCCTGGACGACGAAAGCGGTGTACCGCGAACGCATCAGCGCCTCGCAGGTCGGCGCGGCGGCGGTCCCGGCGTGCAGCCGCCCGCAGCAGTCGGCGTAGGTGGCGGGCAGGCCGCACGGGCACGGCGAGGCCTGGGTGATCGCGGTGGCCCCGGCGGACGGGGTGCTCGCGGCGGCGGAGCGCCGGGGGTGGGTGCTGCGTCGGGACATGTGTCCATTGTGACGTGCTGCGGGGAGGCCGGTGCCTCGGGGTCAGCCTGCGCCGGTGCCCGGCGAGGGTGAGCCCGGTACGGACGGGGAGCCGGTTACCGGAGATCGCGCTTCGTGAGGACGCCGGCGAGCGCACGGTCACGCTCGAACGGGACGCGGTGTCCGTCGCCCCGCGCGCCACCTGGCACCGGCCGTCGTCGGCGGAGGGCGCGTCGCTGCCGCTGGTCGGGTCGTCCGGTACGTCGACGGCGGGTGACCGGCACGACTACGGCGCGGCGCTCGGCGGACGCGGCTCGGCGGAGCCACCGCGTCGGCCGGGTCAGGGCTTGCGGGCCACGCCCGCGTAGCCGGGGATCGGCTCGTCGCCCGTGACGTCGATGACCTCGCCGAGCTCCGGATGCCAATGCGCGGAGAGCGAGACGCCCGGTTCGACGAGTTCGAGTCCGCCGAAGAACGCGCCGAGTTCGGCGCGCGAGCGGGGACGCAGCGTCATTCCGCGGGCCCGGTACATGGCGGCCGCCTGCGCCGCGCCCTCGGGGTCGAAGTCCCCGGTGGTGTGCGAGAGCACCAGATAACTGCCCGAGGGGAGCTGCTCCACCAGTCGGTCGACGAGGCCGGCCGCGCCGTCCTCGTCGTCCAGGAAGTGCAGCAGGGCCAGCAGGGAGAGAGCGATCGGCCTGTCGAAGTCGAGTACCTTGCCTGCCTGTTCGAGGATGGCCTCCGGCTCCCGGGCATCGGCCTGGATGTACTCGGTGGCGCCCTCGGGGGTGGAGCGCAGCAGAGCGGCCGCGTGCGCGAGGACGATCGGGTCGTTGTCGCAGTAGACGATGCGCGCGTCGGGCGCCGTCTGCTGGGCGACCTGGTGGAGGTTGGGCTCGGTGGGAATCCCGGTGCCGATGTCGAGGAACTGCCGGATGCCGTTCTCGGCGAGCCACCGGGTGGCACGGTGCATGAACGCCCGGTTGACCCGGGCCATGTCGCGCCCCCGCGCGTCGAGGTCCAGGAGCTGCCGGGCCATCTGCTCGTCGACCGGGTAGTTGTCCTTGCCGCCGAGGAACCAGTCGTACATCCGGGCAGGATGCGGCTTGCAGGTGTCGATCTCGGTGGGCTGGGGCTCGTGCCCGGTCATGGCTCGCTCCTTGGTCCGTGGATCGGCGGAAGGACAGAGTGTGGCTGGGACGGGCGCCCGGTGCTTCAGTTCCCGGTGAGCAGGAAGTCCGCCTGGCCGGCCTTGGCTCCCTGGATGAACGCGGCCATCTCGCGAGGCGTGTAGATCAGGGCGGGGCCGTCGGGGTCCGCGGACTGGCGTACGGCGACTCTGCCGTCGGCAAGCTTCATGGTCTCGACACAGTTGCCGCCGTTCCCGCCGCTCCACGGCTTGTACCAGCCCTCGGAGCCGAGTTCAGCGGCAGGCATGCCGTTGTATATGGGGTCCATCGATCACAGCTCCTTGCGGAAGTCCCGGAGGATTTCCTTCGTGCGTTGTGCAGTTGCGGCCTGAGCCGCCATGCGGTCCATGACTTCGAGGTAGGAGGCCACCTCGGGGCGCGCGTCGAAGTAGACGGCACCGGTCAGGTACTCGCTGAACACCATGTCGGGCAGTTCGGGGACCGCGAACCGGAAGAGGACGAACGGGCCGTAGGTGCCCGGGTGGTGGCCGGTCGTGAACTCCGCTATCTGCAGTGTCACGTTGGGCATCTCGGTCGATTCCAGCAGCCGGTCGATCTGCTCACGCATGGCGTCGGCACTGCCGACGGGGCGGCGCAGGACCGTCTCGTCCATCACCACCCACAGCCGGGGGGCGTCCGGACGTGTCAGCAGCGACTGGCGCTCCATCCGCAGCGCCACATGACGCTCGATGTCCTCGGGCCGGGTCTGACCGATGGCACCGGTACGCATCACCGAACGGGCGTAGTCCTCGGTCTGCAGGAGCCCGGGGACGAAGTGCGGTTCGTACATGCGCAGGAGGCTCGCGGCACCCTCCAGGCTGACGTACATGCTGAACCAGTCGGGCAGGACGTCGTGGAACCTCTGCCACCAGCCCGGCTTGTTGGCCTCCTCGGCGAGCTCGACGAAGGAGTCGGCCTCCCCGTCGCCGACCCCGTACGCCTTCAGGAGCATGTGCACATAGGGGATCTTGAGTGCGACCTCGGCGGTCTCCATCCTGCGTATCGTCGCAGGAGCGACCCGGAGCACCTTGGCGGCCTGGTCGCGGCTCAGGCCGACGCGCTCCCGCAGATCCTGCAGGCGCTTGCCGAGAACGACCTGACCCACGGTCGGGGCGGACCGCGGTTCGCTCACTTCAGACCTCCCGATGCGCTACGTGCGAGCAGTGTGCCATGCGTATGCCGTCAAGGACACAACCACTCTGGAAATTTCAGAGTGCCCCTTGCCAAGTGTTCGCGACAGGGGGAGAGTTGGCGAGTGAACAAGTTCACGTAGTCATGCCCGCTCTCACCCCCGGAGATGCGAAGCGTGACGAATCCCCCACTGTGAGGAATCGGTCGTGGCACCTGGCAGTGCGCTCATCCCCCGGCTCACCGACCTCAGCCCCGGGACGGAAGCGCTCCGTTACTGCTTCGCGCTGCCCGCGCATCCGGAGTCGGTGGCCGGCGCCCGGCGGCTGACACGCAATCGGCTGGACGAGTGGCGGCTGGACGCGGAGGCACACGACGCCGCGGTCCTGATCGTCTCGGAACTGGTCACCAACGCGGTGGTGCACACCGCGAGCGCTCGCGTCGTGTGCGAGCTGCGCTGCCTCGAAAGACGGCTTCGGATAGCCGTGCAGGACCAAGGACACCAGCCCGGCGGTCCGAAGCTGTGCCGTACCGCCGACGACGAGCACGGACGCGGTCTGCTGCTCGTCGACACGATGAGCAGCGCCTGGGGTTCCCGCGACGCGGGGGACGGTTCCGGCCGCATCGTCTGGGCGGAACTCCCGCACGGCTCGGAGCGGCCATGTTGAAGAACGCGATGTCCCAGCTGATCGGCGCGCGCCGCTCCCGTGAGCAGCGGCTGCCCGGCGCCGGTGACGGCCTAGTACAACTGCCGTTGCCTCCCACGCTCTCCGCGAGCCTCGGCTGCGACGCGGTGGGGGTGCCTGCCGCACACGGCTTCCGGCTGATGTCCCATCTGCCGCGCACCGGCTGTGTCTTCGCGGACGCCGACCGCTGGTGGTGGATCGTCCCGGCCTGCTCGGACCTCGATCTGGACTGGCCCCCGCAGGTCACCTACGCCAGGGGGGCGAGCGTACCCGCGGTCCGGCCGCGGCTCATCCACGCGCCCGACAGCCGCGCCCCCTACACTCCGCCCATTCCGCTCTTCCTGATGGTCTGCCAGGTGATGGGGGTGACGCCGTCCTGGGCGGCGGCCGGTGGACCGCACGCGGTGCCCGCCGGCTGAGCACCGGCGTCCGGGACGACGGAAAAGGGGCGGACGGGGGGCGGAGGGCCGGGGCGTCGTGAGGGCGCCCCGGCCCTCCGGCATGCCCGGCCACGGAACGTCCGGGACGGCGCGGTGGCACGGTGCGGCGGACGGACGCCGGTCGGCCCCTTCCGACGGATCGTCACGCTGCGTTGTCAGTGGCGGGATCTACTGTGGCAGCAGTGATCGAGAAGCCCGCCGGAAGCGGGCTGTGCGGGTGTGGAGGGGGCGGTCCGGTGCGGCGCTGGGAGTACGTCGAGGGCAGTGCGTCGAAGTTCTGGGAGACCGGGGCCGACGGCGCCGTGGTGACGGTGCGGTACGGACGGGTCGGCGGCGGGGGCCGCACGCAGAGCAAGGAGTACGCGTCGGTGGAGGCCGCGCAGGAGCAGGTCCGCCGGACGGTCGTGGAGAAGGAGCGGAAGGGCTACCGCGAGGTGGGCGCGGAAGCCGCACCGGCAGTTCCGGCGTCCGCGGGTCCGTGCGCCGCGGGGTCCGCGTCGTCCGGCCCCGCGGACGCCCTGCCGGACGAGGACACCTTCGAACTGCCGGAGGCATGGCGGCGTCAACTCCATCCGCGGCGCGGGGGTGTGCGCCGGACGGCGGGCAAGGCCTCGCAGGAGGCGCTGGACACGGTGGAGCGCCGCATCTCCCAGGAGCGCGAGTGGATCGCCGACTTCCTGACGGATCCGCGCAGTGACGTCCGGCTCGTCGAATCCGCCCGGGCACATCTGGCGGGCAGCCCCGATCCCGCCGGTGCGGCGGTCCTCGCCGCGGCGATCGGCCTTCATCCACTGACGCACGCGGCGTGGGCCGACAGCTGGGTCCACACGTACGGGCTCCCGTTCGCCGCCCGCGCGGTCGTGGAGCTCTTCGTGGTCGAGGCGCACTGGACCCAGGAGGGCACGCGCCGGTACGACACGTGGCTGGAGACACGGTCGGACCGCCGCAACGGTTATTGGTCGGCGGCGCGCCGCCCGGCGGCCGACCGGGTCCGCGCGCTGCTCGCCGGCGCCGACGAGGGGACGTACCGGACGACGGTCGCCGCGCTCGCCCGCTGCCGTGACGATCTCGTACGCAGCATCGTCGTGTCGTATCTGGCGCCGAGCGAGCAGGAGTGGGTGGCCGAGCTCTGTGCGGACGCGCAGGTGGTCGCCGAGGGCGACCACACCCTGCGCTCCATGGTGTTCTGTTCGCTCAACGCCCCCGAGCAGGCCGGCTTCTTCCCCGAGGGGGGCTTCGGCTGGTCGGCCGCCCTGATCTCCACGGTCGCCGAGGGCATCGGAACAGCGGTCGCACCGCTGCTGGGACTCGAGTTGAGCGACCGGTACCGCACCGACCATCTGCAGCGCGTCGCGAACGCCCTGGTCGAGCTCCCCTCCGACGAGGCCTTCCGCCTGCTCCTCGCCCATGCGGACGCGAAGCACGTCGGAGCCGCGCTGCTCAAGGCGACCCATCGCTATCCGGTCCGCGCGCTGCGGCTGCTCGCCGAGGCCGTGCGGGACGGTTCGGCACCCGGGCCCGCCGAGGCGACACGGCTGCTGCTGACGGGGCACATCGGTGCCCATCGGGACCTGGTGAGGAGGGCACTGCCGGCGCTCGACGCCGGCCTGACCGCAGTCGTCGAACCGCTGCTCGACCCGGTCGGCCGGGTCGCCGACGCGCCCGCGGAGTCACTCCCCGAGCTGTTGGTCTCCCCGCCGTGGTCCCGCCCGCGCAGGTCCACCGCGGCCACCGTGGTGGAGGAGCTGACGGCCGAAGGGGCGCCCGCCGTTTCGTGGCTGCCGGGCGAGAAGGAGAAGTGGGCGGCGTGCCGCACCTGGTACAACCGGGAGCGCGAGCGCATGCCCCTCGACGCCGAACACTGGGAGAGGGAGGCCGCGTCGTACGTGGCGACGGAGACCCTGACCGATCTCCAGCCCGCCTGGATGTTCCTGCACGGCCCGGAGGAGACGGTCCGGCCCTGGCTCGGCAAGTGGGCCCCTGACGACCTGTGGGAGGCCGAGGAGACGCTGAAGCCGGTAGCGGCCCGCTTCGGACTCGACGCGCTGCCCGTGCTGCTCCGCGCCGCGCCCCACCACCCGGGTTCCATCGCCCCGCTGCTCCTGCCGTTCGTGGATGTCACCGTCGCACGGCACATGGCCGACTGGTCGACGCGGCTCAAGTCGACAGCGGCGACGGCACGTTCCTGGTTCGCCCGGCACGGCGCCACCGCGGCCGCGCTCCTGGTGCCGGATGCGGTGGGCGGGCCGGGTGCCGCCCGCCGCGCCGCCGAGCAGGCACTGCTGCAGATCGCCGCGGTCCACGGGGACGCGGCGGTCCGCGCCGCCGCCGCCGGGTACGGCACCGGGGCGGCAGATGTGATCGACGAGCTGCTGTCGGGGGATCCGCTGGAGCGGTCGCTGCCTGCCCGGCTGCCGGTCGTACCCGAATGGGCGGAGCCCGCTCTGCTGCCGCAGATCATGGTCAGGGGCGGGGGTGCGCTGCCGGAGGAGTCGGTCCGGCACGCCCTGATGGTGCTCGCGCTGTCCGGACCCGGAGAGACGTATCCGGGTGTCCCGGTCCTGGTGGAAACGGCTGAGCCCGAATCGCTCGCCGCCTTCGCCTGGGCGCTTTTCGAGCGGTGGCGGCTGGCCGGACTGCCCGCCAAGGAGTCCTGGGCCCTGCACGCGCTCGGGTTGCTCGGTGACGACGGGACGGTGCGCCGGCTCACTCCGGTCATCCGCGCCTGGCCCGGCGAGGGCGCCCATCACCGTGCGGTGGAGGGCCTCGACGTGCTCGCCGCCATCGGCACGGATGTGGCACTGCTGCATCTGCACGGCATCGCGCAGCGGGTGAGGTTCAAGGCGCTGAAGGTCCGGGCGCAGGAGAGGATCACCGAGGTGGCGGCCGTGCTCGGGCTCACCGGTGAACAGCTCTCCGACCGACTGGTGCCCGACTTCGGGCTCGACGCCAGGGGGACGACGGTCGTCGACTACGGCGCCCGCCGCTTCACCGTCGGCTTCGACGAGCAGCTGCGCCCGTATGTACTGGACAGTGACGGCAAGCGCCGCAAGGACCTGCCGGTGCCCGGTGCGCGGGACGACGCGGAGCTGGCCCCGGCGGAACGCAAGCGGTTCATGGCACTGAAGAAGGACGTGCGCACGGTCGCCTCCGACCAGATACGGCGCCTGGAGGCGGCGATGGTCGGGCAGCGCTCCTGGACACCGGCGGAGTTCCGCGAACTCCTCCTTCAGCACCCGCTCCTCCAGCACCTGGTGGGCGGGCTGGTCTGGCTGTGCGGGACCGACGGTGCGACGACCGCGTTCCGGGTGACAGGGGACCGTACCTTCGCCGATGTGGCGGGCGATCCTTTCGTACTGCCCGACGGGGCGTCGGTACGGATCGCGCACCCGCTGGCGCTGGGTGAGCGGCTCGGCGACTGGTCCGAGGGGTTCGCGGAGCTCGGGACCCTGCAGCCGTTCGCGCAGTTGGGGCGTGCGGTGTTCCGGCTGAGCGGCGAAGAGGGCGACGGCCACCGGCTGACCCGGTTCGAGGGGCTGAAGGTACCCACGGGCAAGGTACTCGGACTCGAGCGGCGCGGCTGGGAACGGGGTGCGCCGCAGGACGCCGGGGTGGAGCGGTGGATCTCCAAGCGGCTCGCCGACGACGTGTATCTGGTGATCGCGCTGGACACCGGCATCGCGGTCGGAGCCGTCGACATGTTCCCGGACCAGATCCTCGAAACGATATGGCTCGACGACCGCCCAGCCGACCATCACCCGCTGCGCACGTACCCGATGACCTTCGCCGGTCTGGACACGGTGACCGTCTCCGAACTCCTCGCCGACCTGACGGGGCTGACCGCGGGCGTCGCGTCATGACCGTGGGCGGGGCGGAGGGGGCACCGGACGGTGCAGGTGCCCCCGGGGCGCTGGGCACGCCCCGGGGCCGGTGACTCAGGGGCGGTTCAGATAGGCGAGTCCGGGGTGGACCTTCGTGTACCCGTCGACGAGCCGTCGCGCGACCGAGACCGAGTCGACGAGCGGGTGCAGTGCGAAGGCCTGTACGGCGGCGGAGCGCGATCCGCTCTCCGCCGCGTCCAGCACGGCACGTTCGACGGCCTTGACCGCGGTGACCAGCCCGACGGCGTGGTACGGGAGGGGGGCGACGGTCACCGGATGCGCGCCGTTCGCGTCGACGAGACACGGCACTTCGACGACGGCGTCGGCGTCGAGCACCGAAAGGGTGGTGCGGTTGCGGACGTTGAGGATCAGGGAGGTCCGTTCGTCGCGGGCGACTGCCCGCATGAGAGCGAGGGCGACGTGTTCGTATCCGCCGGATTCGAGATCGCTCTCGTCGCGCTCTCCGGCCCCGGCGACGTCCCGGTTCTCCGACATGTAGGTGGCCTCGCGTTCGGCGCGGGTCCGGTCCCAGGTCGGGAAGGCGGGCGCGGCCGGGTCCTTCATCCGGGCGTAGAAGCCCTCCTGCTGGTCGCGGAGGAAGGCGCCACGGGTCCGCTCGGCGTCCTGGTAGGCGCGCACCGCTTCACGGTTGAAGTAGTAGTAGTGCAGATACTCGTTGGGGATCGCGCCGAGCGACCGCAGCCATTCGGTGCCGAAGAGCTTCCCCTCCTCGAACGAACCGAGCAGCTCCGGGTCGGCGAGCAGTCGCGGCAGTTCGTCCCGGCCGTCGATGTACAGCCCGCGGACCCAGCCCAGATGGTTGAGGCCGGCGTAGTCGATCCAGGCCCGTTCGGGGTCGGCGCCGAGGACCCGGGCGATACGGCGGCCCAGGCCGACCGGGGAGTCGCAGATGCCGATGACCCGGTCCCCGAGGTGACGGGACATGGCTTCGGTCACCAGACCCGCCGGGTTGGTGAAGTTGATGACCCAGGCGTGCGGGGCGAGCCGTGCGATGCGCCGGGCGAGGTCGACGGCGACGGGGACGGTACGCAGTCCGTACGCGATGCCGCCCGCGCCCACCGTCTCCTGGCCGAGCACACCTTCGTCGAGAGCCACCCGTTCGTCGGCGGCCCGGCCCGCGAGACCACCCACGCGGATGGCGGAGAAGATGAAGTCGGCGCCGCGCAGCGCCTCGTCGAGCTCGGTGGTGGCGAGAACGACGGGTGCGTCCTCGACGCCGGCGGCCTGATCGGCGAGGACGCGGGCGACGGCGGTGAGCCGGTCGGTATCCGTGTCGTAGAGGGTGACGGCGGTGACGCGGCCCTCGGCGTGGTCGGCGAGCAGCGCCGCGTACACGAGAGGAACCCGGAATCCGCCGCCGCCCAGAATTGTCAGCTTCACGCTTCCGCATCGTACGGGGGACACTGCGCCTGCGCCGTGCCCGCCGCCACGACTGACGCGCGGGCCGGTGGCCCGGGGCACCAGCCCCGGGCCACCGGCCCGCATCGTGCTCGGTCACGCCTGCCCGGTCAGTACCCGTTCCACCAGCGTGTCACCGCACGCCACAGCCTGGCCGGTGCGGCCGGCCTGCGCTGCTGCGGGATCCGGCCGGACGCCGACCGGTCCTCGAACGCGTCGCCGGGCGGCATGCCGGTGCCCGGCCCGTCGGCCGGAACGGAGGCTGCCCGCGCCCCGGCACCGGCCGGAGCGGGCGGGGGCGTCGGCACCGGGGTGGGCACCGTGTGCCGGACCGGCGACTGCACCTCCCAGTCCTCGCGCGGCGGATTGCGCCGCCCCATCGACGGCGGTTCGTTGTCGTCCTGCGGCGGACGCACGGCGAAGTCGGCGGGCAGTTCCACCAGATGCCGGGACATGATGTTCCCGATCCATTGCAGTTCGCGCTCCTCGACGGCCAGTTCGAGGTCGGGCAGGCGCATCAGCAGGGCATCGACACCGACGTCCGCGATCGCTCGCCCGATGTCCTGGCCGGGGCATTCGTGCGGTCCGCCACTGAACGCGAGGTGGGCGCGGTTACCCTCCATGTTGGCGGTGAGGTCGGGCCGTACCACCGGGTCGGTGTTGGCGGGTGCGATGCCGACGATCAGCGCGTCGCCCGCCTTGATCCGCTGACCGCCCAGCTCCGTGTCGCCGACCGCCCAGCGGCCGAAGACCGCGGTGAACGGCGGCTCGTCCCACAGTGTCTGCTCGACCGCCTCCGGCACCGTCATGTGGCCGCCGCTGAGCCGGGCCCGGAACCGCGGGTCGGTGAGAACCATGCGCAGCACGTTGGCGATCAGGTTGGCGGTCGCCTCGTACGCGGCGATGAGGATCAGCCGCAGATGTTCGCTGACCTCGGTGTCCGTCAGGCCGGCGGGGTGCTCGACGAGCCAGGTGGCGAAGTCGGCGGCGGGCTCGGCCCGGCGCCGTGCGACCAGCCGGTTCAGTGCGGCGACCACATACGCGTTGCTGCTGACGGCGGTAGCCGTGCCGCGGGTCATGTCGCGGGCGGCCTGCACCATCCGGTCGTTGTACTCCTCGGGCATGCCGAGGATCGCGCACATCACCATCATCGGCAGCCGCTCGGCGAACTGGCTGACCAGGTCGACGCGGCCTTCCTGACAGAAGTCGTTGACGAGCCGGTTGCTGTACCGGTTGATGTGGCGGCGGACACCTCGGTGGTCGATGCGCTCCATGCTGTCGGTGACCGCGCCGCGCTGGCGTTCATGGGTGGCGCCGTCGGCGAAGACGCAGACCGGCTGCCAGGTGAAGATGGGGGCCAGGGGGTGGTCAGGGGCGACGCTGCCGTCCTGCAGAGCGTTCCAGCGCCGTGAGTCGCGGGAGAACTGCGAGGGGGTGCGGGTCACGTGCAGGTTCTCGCTGTGCCCGAGCACCAGCCAGGCCGGGACGTCTCCGTGCAGCAGGACCGGTGCCACCGTGCCGTGTTCGGCGCGCAGCTTCTCGTACAGCCCTGCGGGGTCCTGCTCGGCCTCGGGGCCGTAGAACCGGCGCAGCCCGCCGGCTCCGACACCGAGTCCGTGGGCCGGGCACTGTGGGGGCGGAACCGGCCCCGTGGCTGCTCCGGGCTCGTAGTGGAAAGGGGTTGTCACGATCGCTCCAGGGATCAGGCTTCCAAGGCTCAGGGCGGATGATCGGGCGGGGCTCAGGCTGTGGGACGAGCCGGAGGTGGGGGCGCCGGGGGACGTGCTGCGGTCAGTCGACCGGTAGGGCCAGGCTGTGCAGGTAGCGCATCAGGGTCATCAGCACATCTCGGCTGGACGCGCGCAGTCTGGCGTCGCAGTCGATGATCGGGACCTCGTCCGGCAGGTCCAGTGCGCTGCGCAAAGCCTCGACGGGGTGTTTCGGGGCGTCCGGGAAGGTGTTCACGGCGACGACGAACGGCACCCCGCGCTCCTCCAGGCGCCCGATGACGTCGAAGCTGACTTCCAGGCGCCGGGTGTCGATGAGGACGACGGCGCCGAGGGCTCCCTCGAACAGGCCGTTCCACAGGAACCAGAAGCGTTCCTGGCCGGGGGTGCCGAAGAGATAGAGGATCAGCTCCTCGGTGATGCTGATCCGGCCGAAGTCCATGGCGACGGTGGTGGCGGTCTTGCTCTCCACTCCGACGTTGTCGTCCACGCCGACGCCGGCCTGGGTCATGGTCTCTTCGGTCGTGAGGGGCCGGATCTCGCTGACGGAACCGACCATGGTCGTCTTGCCGACCCCGAACCCCCCGACTATCACCACCTTCACGGCGGCTGTGGCCGTGGTGGGGAGGACGTCCTCGGTCCGGGGGCCGGTGATCGTGTCAGAGCTTCTGAAGTCCATGCATCACCGCTTCGAGAAGGGACCTGTCCGGGAGAGTGGCGCGGACGATGGGCGCGCGCGATTCGATCAGTTCGGTGGCGAGGAGATCGGTGAGGAGCGAGGTCACCACGCTGAACGGCAGGCTGAGATAAGCCGAGATCTCGGCGACGGATAACGGCGCCTGGCACAGCCGCAGGATCGCGGCCTGCTCGGGCTGGACCGTCGGTGCCGGTTCCTCCTTGGCAACGACCATGGTGACCAGGTCGAGTGCCGCTCGCTCGCCTCCGTCGGGATCGCCGGTGATGACGTACAGCCGCTCCGGATCGCTCAGGGCCGGATCGGCCTTCCGGCGTTCTCGTCGGGGAGAACTCATCCGGTCTGCCCGTCATGGCGCGGCGGGCTCGTCAGATGGGCGCCGATCCGGACGACCATGTCGCGCATTCGTGCTCCGACGAGTCCCGCGTCCACTGTCTCTCCGGCCAGGACTGCGAGGTACGCGCCCGCTCCGGCGGCCATCAAGTAGAAGAAACCCCCGGTCACTTCGATGACCACGAGTTTCATCAGACCGTCGCTGTAAGGGATTTCCGAGGCGACGGCCGCGGCCAGGCTCTGCAGCCCGGCGCAGGCTGCCGCCAGCCGGTCGGCGACATCGGGGTCGCCGCCGTGCCGGGCGATGCGCAGCCCGTCCGCGGAGAGCACCACGATCTGATGAATGTCCGGAACGTCGTCGGCCAGTTCCTTGAGCATCCAGTCCATATTGCCCCGTTGCTGGATCACTTCAGGTCTCCCTTGTCCCACGCGCCATCGGTGTCTTCGTCGTTCTTCCGCTCCTGCGGCACGCCGTTGACGGCGCTGGTGAACGCCTCCAGCCAGAGGCCGGGCGGCGGCTCCTTGTCCTTTCCGTTGCTGTGACCGTTGCGCTGCCCCGCGGGCGGGGCGACGGGCTGTGCGGGGAGGTTGTGCGAGCCCAGCGGCGCGCGACCGCGGCTGCGGCGCTGCGGCAGCCCGCCCGCGGTCCACTCCGTCACCACGGGGACGTCGTCCTCCATGGCGGACGCGGGGGCGGCCGGCCGGCTGTCCGAGGCGACCGGTCCGGTGGCCGGGCGTGATTCCACGGGGAGGGGGGTGCGGCGCTTGCTGCGCGCCGGGACGACGTGCTTCAGGTTCGCCAGGTCGATGTCGCTGGTAGGCCTCGACGTGGCGCCGATGCCGTGGGCGATACCCGGCGCGGGGCCGGTGGTGATCATGGCGCGGGGGACGATGAGCACGGCACGGACCCCGCCGTACGCGGACTGCCGCAGCGAGACCTGGAGGTCGTACATCCGGGAGAGCCGGCCGACGACGGCCATGCCGAGACGCGGGGACTCGCCGAGGTCGTTCATGCTGGACCCGGCCTGGGCCCTGGCGAGCATGTTCTCGGCCCGCGCACGGGCCTCCTCGCTGAGGCTGACCCCACCATCCTCGATCTCGATGGCGATGCCGGTCTGCACCTCGACCGCGGTGACGTGCACACGGGTCTGCGGCGGGGAGTAGCGGGTGGCGTTGTCGAGAAGCTCGGCACAGGCGTGGATGAGCGGTTCGACGGCGGTGCCGATGATGGCGACCTTGGCGATCGAGTGCAGATCGACGCGCGGATATTCGAGGATCCGGGACATGGCCCCGCGCAACACGCTGAACAGCGGTACGGGCTTGGGCCATTGGCGGCTGGGCCGGGCGCCGCCGAGTACCGCGATGGAGTCGGCGAGCCGGCCGATCAGCGCTGTGCCGTGGTCGATGCGGAGCAGGTCGTCGAAGACGTCGGGGTTGCGCCCGTGGTGCTCCTCCATCTCCCGCAGTTCGCTGGCCTGGCGGTGGACGATCGCCTGGACCCGCCGGGCGACGTTGACGAAGGCACGCTGCGCGGAGTCACGCATCGCCTCTTCGTTGTCGATGATGTCCAACACCGTGTAGACGAGGGTGCGTTGGGCGTCGGGCAGGTCGCGGTAGAGCTCGTCGGCGTCGACGATGTCGCGCAGCACCTCGTCGGGCGAGTTACCCACGCGGAGCCGGTGGATGGCCGCCGGCAGCAGCTCCTTGCTGATCCGTACGGTCTCTTCGTCATGGCTGGCGAGACGTCGCTCCAGGACGGCGATGCGGTGCTCGTACTCCGCGCGCTGCCTGCGCATCGCGCGTGCGCGTCGGGCGAGCGCGACGGTGAGTGACGCGATCACGGCGGTGGCGGCCGCACCGCACCAGACGACCGGCATCCGCGCGGGCTCGGCGACCAGTGCGGCAGCGGCGGCGGTGGCGCCCGCCACGAGGAGCACGGGGAACAACGCGACGCGGGCCATGGGGGTTTCTCGGTCGATCGGCGGTGATTCAACACGAACCATCTAAGACCTCTGGCGGTGGATTCGGGAGGTATACGCACATGCAGGGGCATGAGGGAACAAGCGCTCGAATTTGCATCAACTCGACTTCACTGCGCGTGAGCTTAGCCAGATCGAAACAGCGCTTCGGCACATTCACCCAACCCTCTGCGGAAGCGCTTCCGCAGTTATAAACTCACGAGTTTTTGCACGCCCCGCCTCCAGCTGTGCGCGAGGAGTGACGGGCGGCATGCATCCACCGCAGACACCGACCTCCGTACCGCTTGCCGGGACACCCCCCGACTGCCGATCGGGCCAAAGCCCTTCGGCGCCAACAGCATTCACCCCGGAGGTGAAGCCGTGGAGCGCACACCACCTCCCGAACGAGTGATTCCGTTCCGCTCCGCGCTACAAGGGCACGTCTGATCGGAGCGGATCGAAAGGAGCAGAATCATGACCGTCGGACGGGTGCAGGACCGAGTCACGGCCGTGACGGCCGGTGCGGGCGGTACTGGAGAGGGCGAACCCCATCGTGGGCCCGAAACGGAGCTGCACCATCGAATCGCTGGACACCGGGCTCCGCCTGATGCGGCTGCTCCTCTCCCATGACACGCTCACCGTCACCGAGGCCGCCGCCCTGCCCTCACGTCCCGGTCCGCCCTGCTCGCGGAGCTCGCCGGGATCCGCGAACGCGGATGCGCGCCCAGCCTCGGGGAGTCGGCACGGGGCATGAATGCGTCGCCGTACCACTGGCCGGGTCCAGCCGGCGCGACCGGCTCGCCCTCGTGGCATCGGCGCCCACCGACCGGAGCGACGAGGCGGTGCTCATCCGCAGGGCCGCGGGGCTGCGCCGGGCCGCCGCGGTGCTCGGCCCGGCGCGGCGGTCCGGCGGAACCCCTACGGCACCGGCCCCGCACCGCTCCTGACGACGGGGCTCAGGGGCGGCGCCGCCCCTGAGCCGTCCCGCGTTCCGGCGCAGACGGCGCTGTCGGCGACACGGCGGCGTGCGGTCCGGTGCCGGCCGCGCGCCGGCAGGTGGACGCCTGACTGAGGCCCACCGCGTGAGGCGGGTCCGGTGCTCGGCTCAGCGCCGCGCCCCGCCGAGCCGTCCCTCGAGCTGCACCAGCAATTCGCTGAGCTGCGAGCTGAGCCGGCCGCGGGTCCGCTCGTCGAGGCCGGACAGCACGGTGCGTTCGTACGCCAGTTGCCTGGGCAGCAACCGGTCGACCAGCGCGCGCCCCTCCTCGGTGAGCCGGACGTGCGCGACGCGGCGGTCCCGGGCATCGCTGCGGCGGTCGACCAGGCCGCGCTCCTGGAGCACGCGTAGCCGCTTCGTGACGGCGGCACCGGAGGAGAACGTCTCCCTGGCCAGTTCACCGGGGGTCAGTTCGCGGTCGGTGCGGCGCACGGCGCCGAGCAGGTCGAACTCGGCGCGGGTGAGTCCCGCGGAGCGCAACGGGGCGTCCTCCGCCTGCTGGAGCAGGGCGGCACAGCGGTTGATGCGGCCGATGAGTTCCATCGGTCCGGTGTCCAGCTCCGGGTTGACGGCCTGCCACTGCCGTACCACCGAGGCGACGATGTCGTCGGTCACACCGCTCCGTTCTCCAGTACGGGGGCGATCAGCCCCCGCCGTCTTGCTGTCGCCGCGAGCGTACGGTGTCCTGCCTGCTCCGCCGCGAGGACCTGTTCCACCGGCAGCGCGCGTTGCCACCATTCGCCCGCTGCCGTGTCGCCGGCCTCGCGCAGTTCCACGAGCGATCCCGTCAGCCTGCGCCGCGCCGCGTCTAGGGCGGCGGGGGCGGGCACCGGGACGGCGATGGTCTGTACGGCGTGGGCGCGGGCCCGCTCGGTGGCGGCGAGCGCCCGTTCCAGGCGCCCGGCGGCCCGGCGGTTGGTGACGGCCATGGCGGCGAGCAGGCCGACGGCCGCGCCGATGACGGTGTCCAGAGCCCGGTCACCGATGAGTTCGCCGGCCGGATGGGTACCGCCGAACTCGATGACGAGGAGTGCCATCGGGGTCACGGCGACGGAGCCGAGCCAGTAGTTCCGGGTGATCAGGGCCTCGGCGGCGAAGTTGAAGAAGAGGCAGCATCCGATGAGCGCCAGCGGACTCGTCCGGGTGACGGGGAGGACGGCGGCGAAGACGAGCACACCGAGGAGGTTTCCGAGGGTGCGCTGCAGCGCGCGGTTCCAGGACAGCGTGACATTGGCCTGATAGAGCGAGGCGGCGGTGACGATCGCCCAGTAGGGGCGGCCGACGCCGAGCAGCATGGAGACGTATCCGGCCAGGGCGCAGCCGATCAGGGTGCGGACGGCGATGGGCAGCAACGGGGAGCCGGGGGCAAGCGCGCGCAACGGCGCACGCAGGGTGTCGCGACGGCTGCCGGCCCGGTGGGCGGCCCGTTCGGCCTGGATCCCGAAGAGCTCCTCGGTGGTGCCGGGGGCGGCCGGCGGGGCGGGGACGGGCCCGCGGGCCAGGACCTGCCGGGCCCAGTCGCGCAGCCGTGCGGGGTCGGCGGCACGGCCCCCGAGGGCGGCTTCGGCGAGTGCGGCTTCGGCGTGCACGAGGAGCCGCTCCAGCTCCCTGCGTACGGGGGTGGGGCGCCCGGCGGCGAGCAGTGTCTGCCAGCCGGCGTGCACGGCGGCGGCCGCGGCGTGCCGGGTGCGGTGGCCGGGGTGGTCGGCGTACGCGGCGGCGGCCTTCAGCGCGCGGGCGGTGGCTCGGCGCTCCGGGCCCTCCCGGCGGATCAGCGCGGGGCCGACGGTGACCAGCCAGGCCACCGCGCCCGCGGCCACGGTGAGCGCGAGATGCCCGGGCAGCTGACCGAGGTGCTGCGGGGCGAAGAGCGCGGCCGAGGTGACGAACGTGAAGATCACATGCCCGGGCGGCCCGATCCGGGTGGCGTCGCAGAGCGCCTTCTGCGCGGCGGCGAGAACGGCGCCGACCGCGATCAGCACCGCGGTCGAGTCGGTGAGCGAGGCCGTCAGCAGGGAGATCGCGAAGCCGGCGAGCATGCCGAGGACGACCATGGCGACGGTTCGCGCGCGGCGGGCGTACGGGAGGCTGTGGCCGTACAGCGCACAGAGCGACCCGGCCATCGTGTACATGACGAGGTCGAGCCGGCCGAAGGCATGGAGCGCCAGGTCGGGTACGGCGGAGGCGACGACCACGCTCAGTGCCGGCTTGAACCACATGTCCGAGGGACGGGCCAGGCGCAGGACGCCCGCCAGCGGGAGTTTGCGGACCGAGGGCTGCCGGATTCCGATGGTTGTATCACTCACCCCACTACTTTAACAGGTATTACACCCGTAAAACACTTTTCCCGGTCCAGGCCCGGGCGGCTCCTCCGCCCGGCCACGGCGCCGCCCCGCTGCAGCCGCCCCGATGGCTCGGTCTCCCGGCGGGTCGTAGGTTGCGAGAACACCAGGACACGCACGCGTCCACGGAGAAACAGAGGGAACGAATGAAGCTCTCCGCACCGGTGCCCGGCGGTCCCTGCTGGCTCGAGCTGAGCACCCCCGACATCCCAGCGGCCAAGTCGTTCTACGCGGCGCTCTTCGGCTGGCGGTCCGAGACCGATCCGCGCGAGGAGGCCGGCGGCTACACGATGGCGCATCTCGGGGAGGCGCGCGTCGCCGCGCTCAGCCCGGTCCACCAGCCGGGGCAGCTGCCCGCCTGGACCGTCTCGTTCGCCACCGATGACGTGGACGCGACGATCGAGAAGGTCACGTCGGCGGGCGGGGCGCTGCTGGCCGGACCGATGGACGTGTTCGACCAGGGGAGGTTCGCGGTGGTCGCCGACCCGTCCGGCGCGGTGTTCTCGCTCTGGCAGGGCCGGGCCTTCGCCGGCGCCGAGCGCTTCAACGCCCCGGGCGCGCTCGGCTGGGTCGAGCTCGTCACCCACGAGGCCGATCCCGCGCTCGCCTTCTACCCGTCGGTGTTCGGCTGGACGGTCGGCGCGTCCGAGACCTACCCCCAGTGGGGTGTGGACGGCGAGGACTTCGGCGGCATGCTGGTGATGGACGACAGGTTCCCGCCCGAGGCCCCGCCGAACTGGCTGCCGTACTTCGCCGTGCCGGACGTCGACGCGGCCGCCGCCACCGCGCAGGGCGCGGGCGGCGAGCTGATGATGCCGCCGACGAGCGTCCCGGACGGGCCACGGATCGCGGTGGTACGTGATCCCCAGGGCGCGGTCTTCGGCATCCACAGGGCGGGCGAGGAGGGCTGAGGGCCGCCGGGGGCTGCCCGGCGGTGCGGAACACCGCCGGCCGCGCCCGGAACCGGCGCCGGGAAGAGCAGGTGCGGCCCTCCGGCCGGGCGCTCCCCCGGCCGGGCGCCGTCGTCCGCTGGAGTCGCTGGACGCGGAGCGCCGGGCCACACTGATCGCGACGCCCGTGGACCGGCGCACCCTCCGGTCCGCCGTCCCCCGCCGGGCGCCGGCACAACGGTCCTCATGGAGTTCAGCTGATGCACGAGAGCGATGCCGGTCTGCTCGCCCCCGGGTGGGCCGGCTCCCCCGCCGAGACGGCCACCGGCGACAGCGCCTTCCTTCAGGCGATGCTCGACGCCGAGGCGGCCCTGACCCGAGCACAGTCCACGGCCGGGCTCGCCCCGGCCGGGGCCGGACCGGCGGTGACGGAGGCGGCGGACGCCGACCGCTTCGACGTGCGGGACCTGGCGCTGCGGGCGCGCTCCGACGGCAATCCGGTCGTCCCCCTGGTCGCGGACCTCACGTCGGCCGTACCGGAGGAGGCACGGCCGTACGTGCACCGGGGGGCGACCAGCCAGGACATTCTCGACACGGCCACGATGCTCGTCGCCTCACGGACACTGGTGGCGGTGCTTGCCGATCTTGAGCGGGTGGCGGCCGAACTGGCACGGCACGCGGCCATGCACCGCGACACTCCCATGGCGGCCCGCACGCTGTCCCAGCACGCCGTACCGACCACCTTCGGGCTGAAGGCGGCGGGGTGGCGAGCCCTCGCCCTCGACGCACGGGACCGGCTGGCGGTGGTACGGGATTCGCTGCCGGTCCAACTCGGCGGTGTGGCAGGCACCTTGGCGGCATTCTCGGCATTCTCGGCCGCCCCGGACGACGTGGACGGTCCCGCCCTGGTCGCCGTGTACGCCCGTGAACTCGGCCTGATGGAGCCCGCGTTGCCCTGGCACTCGCTGCGTACGCCGATCGCGGATCTGACCGGAGCGCTCGCTTTCACCGCGGGCGCGCTCGGCAAGGCGGCGGCCGACGTGCTCACGATGTCCCGTACCGAGATCGGCGAGGCCGAGGAGGGCCAGGGGGGCGGCTCGTCCGCCAGGCGGCACAAGACCGATCCGGTGCGCGCCACGCTGATTGCCGCCGCCGCCCGCCGGGCGCCCGGCCTGGCAGCCACCCTGTACGGCTCGCTGGCCGCCGAGGACGAGCGTCCGGCCGGGGCATGGCACGCCGAGTGGGAGCCACTGCGCGATCTGCTGAGGCTCGTCGGCGGCGCCGCGCGCGACGCCGCAGAACTCGTGGCGGAACTACGGGTCGCCCCCTACGCCATGCTGGAGAACCTGCACCTCACCGACGGCCTGATCGTCTCGGAGCGGCTGGTCGCGGTGTTCGCCGGACGGATCGGCCGGGTGCGCGCCGAGGAGGTCCTGGCGGGCGCCGCCGCCCGGGCGCGATCCGAGACGGCAGACCTCTCCGACGTCCTCTTCGACGTCCTGAACGAGGAACCGGAACTCGCCGGTCTCGATCTGGCCGAACTGACCGACCCCACCCGGTACACCGGATCGGCGGGCAGGCTCACCGACCGCGCGCTGGACCGCCGGTGATGCCCCGGTCACCCGGCATCCTCCTCAGATCAGCCGGCCGTCGCGGGCGATGACCCGGCCGCCCCGCACCACCGCGGCCGGGACCGGCCGGTCCACGACGGCCTCCGGCAGTGAACCGGCGGCCAGCAGCACGAAGTCGGCCGGGTCGCCGACCTCCAGCCTGGAGGCGGGCAGACCGAGCAGGTCCGCGCCGCCCCGGGCCACGACCTCGTAGCAGGCGGCGAGTTGGGCATCGGTGCGGGCGCCGGTACGGTACGCGAGCAGATGCGCCCGGGTGATCATGGAGCCGTCGCCGAACGGGGTCCACGCGTCGCGCACCCCGTCGGATCCGGCGGCGACGAGCACCCCGCTCGCGGTGAGCCGTGCGGTCGGCATGGCCGGTCCACCACCGCCTGCGCAGGTCACGAGCGAGACGCCCGAATCCGCCAGCAGGGCCGCGGTGCGGGCGAGTTCGTCGCCGGTCAGCTCGGACACGGCGAATGCGTGGCTGAGCGTGACGCGCCCCTGCATGCCGGCCTCGACCGTGCGGCGGGCGACCTCGGTGACCTGCCGTATGCCCGTGACGCCGCGGTCGTGCAGGTGGATGTCGATCGGCGCGCCCGTCCGGCCGGCCAGGCCGAAGAGGAAGTCCAACTGCCCTTCCATGTCGCCGTCGTAGCCGATCGGGTCCAGGCCGCCGATGACGTCGGCGCCCGCGGACATCGCCTCTTCGACGAGTTCGGTGGTGCCGGGCTCGCACACCAGGCCCACCTGCGGGAAAGCGACGATCTGGACGTCCAGGAGGTCCTTGCGCGCGTCCGCCGCCGCCCGTACGCCCTGGACTCCGGCGAGGCCGTGCACGGGTGCGACATCGGCATGCGCCCGCATGGCCCGCGTGCCATGGGCGATCGCCTGGTCCATCAGCGCCCCGGCCCGCTCCTCGACGGAGGCCGTGAACCGGGACCTGGCACGCACGTCCGCTTCGATCAGATCGCGCAGGGAAGCGGTCGGTTCACGGCTCAGCCACTCCTGCCCCCAGGTCGTCTTGTCGACGTGGATGTGCGCGTCCACGGGCGAGGGCAGGGCGAGGACTCCGGCGGCGTCCACGGTCGGGCAGCCGTCGGGGAGTCCCGCCGGGTCGTGGGCGGCGATCAGGCCGTCGGAGACCAGCAGGTCACGGGTGTGTCCGTCGGCGGTGCGGACGGCGGTGAACAGGACGTGGGCACGGGCGGCGGTAGCCATCGGGCGGGATCTCCTTCGGGACGGTGCGGTTCGTACTCAGGTCTTCTGCGCGGTGTCCGGCTGTTCGGCGGCATCGGCGGTGGCGGTGAGGATCCGCATCGTGGTGGCGCGGGTACCGGCCACATGTCGGCGGGCGATGCGCTCAGCCGCGTCCGCGTCGCCGTCGCGGATCGCCGCGTACAACTGCTCGTGCTCACCGCACATCACCGGGCCGTCGGCGGGCACGGAGGTGAGACCGAACAACCGCCGCAGACGCCCGTCGAGGGGCGCCATCAGGTCCTGGAGCAGCGGGTTGCCGGACATGACGACGATCTGGCGGTGGAAGTCGGCGTGGACGGTGCTGAGTTCCCTGGCCCTGCGGGGTGAACCGGCGGCCCGCCGGGCCCGCTCCAGGAGCTTCTCCAGGGTGCGCAGCCCGTCGCGGTCGGCGCGGCGGGCCGCCAGGGAAGCGGCGAGCGCCTCCAGGTGTTCACGGATGTCGAAGAAGTCCGCGGCCTCCGCGGGTCCGAGCGGCGCGACGAACGCGCCCCTGCGGGCCTGCACGGCGATGAAACCCTCGGTCTCCAGCCGCTGGAGCGCCTCGCGCACCGGGATGCGGGAGACGCCCAGCTCGACCGCGAGCTCCCGCTCCACGACCCGCTGCCCCGAGGGGTACCGGCCGTCGATGATCCGCTCGCGTACCTCCAGATACACCTGGTCGCGCAGCGACTTGTGCGCACCACCGATCGTGTCACCGGCCGGCGCCCCGGCGGTTCGGCTGCTGCTCATCGACGTACTCCCTGCGCGTCTCCGGAAGTCCCGGGATCTTCATATCGGTATTCGGTATACCAGATGAATGGATCATCGCGCACGGCCGGGAGCGGGGAAACCGGATCGGCCCCGCCCGGGCGAACACACAGAAAACCCGCTCGGTCCGCATATCTCGTGCGGGCCGAGCGGGTCTCATCTCCGCCGGTGGGACAGGGCCGCCGTGTGCGGCGGGGGCTCGTCAGCCGAGACCGCGGGCGTCCTGCTTGAGGGCCGTGTCCACAGTCAGTGCCGTCGCCACGACAAGGCTCAGCAGCGGCTCGGGCAGCTGGTAGTGGATCTGCAGCACGTAGTTGTCCGCCGTGGTGAACAGCGTCTTCGCAAGACCTTCCCAGGTCTTGGTGATCCGGGCGATCTCGGCGTCGTTGTGGTCGACGATCGCGAAGTTCCAGGCGCGCCAGTTCTCCGCCTTGATGGCGCCGACCCGCTGGCCATCGACCATGATGGCGAAGTTGATCTTGCCAATGGCGTTCTGCTGCACGATCTCGCCGACCGGCTGTCCGTCCGGACGCTGCACGATGACGCGGGACTTGATGAACTTCGCCGGGCGGGTCAGCAGAAGCTGCGGCTGCCCGTACGCGTCACGGATCTCGAGCTTGTGGGTCAGGTACTGGTCGATGCTGGAGACGAACCGCAGCACCTTGCGCAGTGCACTCTGGCCGACCTGGATGACCGAGCCGATCGTGTTTCCCTGCTGATCGAAGACGCGGTACTCGTTCGTCACCTCGATCAGCTTGGCCTTCTGGTTCACGACCAGGACCTGCTGGTTGAAGAGCGTGGCGCCACTCGGGGCCGCGCCCTGCTGGTGCTGAGGGGCGGTCTGCTGCTGAGGCACCTGCGCCTGGGCATGGGCCTGCGCCTGGACCGGCGCCTGGGGCTGCGGGCCGCCGGCCGGGTTCGTGTGCTCGGTCCACCGGGCACCGTCCCAGTAGCGCAGCAGCTGAGGTGCGCCGTGCGGATCCGGATACCAACCAGCAGATACGTTCGATTGCGTTGTCACCGGGGCACACTATCCCGCCGACCCGGTGGGGCAACCCCCGGTTCTTCACATTCACAGCGATCCCGGAGCCGTCGGAGCCCGCGCGCCGCCGGGAGCCGCGGATACGGCGTGCAGTCCGACGACGCGACGGCGCCCGCGCAGCAGCCGTTCCCGGCCCCGGTCGCCGCACCTGGGCCCGGACTCGGCGGCCGGCCCCACGAGTTCGGCGGGCCGCTGCCACGGTGCCCGCCGCCCGGGCCGCCGGGCGACTCCCGGCCGAGCGGGACGACGAGAAACCGATGCGGCCTCAAGACCGTACTGACGTGCGGTATCGCATAGGCTCAGCAGTGATATGAAGAGCAACCTCACGACGCTGGGGCCCAAGGCCGACAAGGACACCGTCCGACGGAGCAACCTCAGTCTGGTACTGCGGGCCGTCCGTGACGAGGGTGAGCGCGAGGCGACGAGGGCCGGGGTGGCCGCACGCGTGGGACTGACCCGTGCCGCCGTCTCCTCGCTGGTCGAGCAGCTGATCGACGGCGGGTTCCTCACCGAGTCCGGCAAGACGTTCAGCGGGCAGGCCGGACGCCCCGGCACGGCACTCAAGGTGGCGCGGACCGGGCCCGCAGGGCTCGGCGTCGAGGTCAACATCGACTATGTGTCGGTGTGTGTCGTCGACCTGGCCGGCACCGGCCGGGTCCGGCTGACCGAGCATCTCGACAACCGGGGGGCGCCGCCCGAGGAGGTGCTCGCGCGGGCGGCCGGCATCGCGGCACGCACCCTGGACTCGGCGGCCGAGCAGGAGCTGTTCCCGGTCGGGGTGGCGCTGGCGCTGCCCGGTCTGGTGTCCGGCGGTGCGGTGCGCCAGGCACCCAACCTGGGCTGGAACCAGGTACCGGCGGAGGAGCTCTTCGCCGCTTCGCTCGCCGCGCGGCGCCCCGGCCGCACCCGACTTCCGGTGAGTTCGGAGAACGAGGCCAATCTGGCGGCACTGGCCGAGCTCTGGTTCGGCGGGCTCGACGAGATCCGCAGCTTCCTGTACCTGACGGGTGAGATCGGTGTCGGCGGCGCCCTGGTCATCGACGGCGAACTGCTGCGCGGTGCGCACGGGTTCGCCGGGGAGATCGGGCATGTGGTGGTGGACGCCGAGGGGCCGGAGTGCCGTTGCGGTTCACGCGGCTGTCTGGAGCAGTACGCGGGACAGGCGGCGCTCCTGCGGGCGGCCGGCATCGAGGAGACCGGCAGCGGCGTCGGGGTTGCCGAGCTGGCGCGGCGCACTCGCGCGGGCGACGAGCGGGCGGTGGCCGCGGTCGCCGCGGCCGGCCGGATGCTCGGACGGGTGCTGTCCGGGGCGGTGAATCTGCTCGACCCCGATGCGGTGGTGCTCGGCGGGATATACCGGGGCCTGATGCCGTGGCTGTCGCCGCCCGTCGACGAGGAGCTGACGGGCCGGGTCGTCTCGGGGCTGTGGTCCCGGGGCGGCGGCCGGCTGCGGGCCTCGTCGGTCGCGGGCGACGCGGCGCGGGGCGCGGCGGCGCTGGTGATGCAGGACGTGCTGGTCGACCCGGTGGCGTACACGACGCGGGTCGCCGGCTGAGAAGGAGCCGGCTCGTACCCGGGTGCCCGGGTACGAGCCGGCTGCACCGGGGGCTGGGTCCGTACCCGCCCCCGCCGGCCCGTACCGGCCGCAACGGAAGCGGGGCCGTACCCGCGCTCGCGCAGGTACGGCCCCACCTTGTACGGGCAGACGTCAGCGGACGCCGAGCAGGTGGTCCATCGCCAGCTGGTCCAGCACCTCGAACGCCATGCCGCGCTCGGCCGCGGCGTCGACGTCGAAGTCCTCGAACGCCGAGCGGTCGGCCAGCAGTCCGGCCACGCCGTCCTCGGCGGTGGGCCGGGCCAGCTCGTCGAGCCGGGAAGCGCGCAGCGCGTCCTGGACCGCCGGGTCCGCGCGGAAGGCGGCAGCGCGCTCCTTGAGGATCAGGTAGTTGCGCATGCAGCCCGCGGCCGACGCCCAGACGCCGTCGAAGTCCTCGGTGCGCGGCGGCTTGAAGTCGAAGTGGCGCGGGCCCGCGTAACCGGAGGTCTCCAGCAGGTCGACGAGCCAGAACGCCTGACGCAGGTCACCGGCGCCGAAGCGCAGGTCCTGGTCGTACTTGATGCCGGACTGACCGTTGAGGTCGATGTGGAAGAGCTTGCCCGCCCAGAGGGCCTGCGCGATGCCGTGCGGGAAGTTCAGCCCGGCCATCTGCTCGTGACCGGTCTCCGGGTTGACGCCCACGAGCTCCGGGCGCTCCAGGCGCTCGATGAACGCGAGGGCGTGGCCGATGGTCGGCAGCAGGATGTCGCCGCGCGGCTCGTTCGGCTTGGGCTCGATGGCGAACTTGAGGTCGTAGCCCTGCTCGGTGACGTAGTCGCCGAGCAGGTCGAAGGCTTCCTTCATCCGGTCCAGCGCGACCTGTACGTCCTTCGCGCCGCCCGACTCGGCTCCTTCACGGCCGCCCCACGCCACGTAGGTGGTGGCGCCGAGCTCGACGGCGAGGTCGATGTTGCGGATGGTCTTGCGCAGGGCGTACCGACGGACGTCCCGGTCGTTGGCGGTGAAGCCACCGTCCTTGAAGACGGGGTGGGTGAAGAGGTTCGTCGTCGCCATGGGCACGACGAGGCCGGCCGCGTCCAGCGTCTGCCGGAACCGCTTCACGATGCTCTCGCGCTCGGTGTCCGACGAGCCGAACGGGATCAGGTCGTCGTCGTGGAAGGTCACGCCGTAGGCACCCAGCTCGGCCAGGCGCTGCACGGTCTCGACGGGGTCGATCGCGGCGCGGGTCGCGTCGCCGAACGGGTCGCGACCCTGCCAGCCCACGGTCCACAGGCCGAAGGTGAACTTGTCCCCCGGGGTGGGCTTGAAGCGTTCCGTCATTGTCTGACCACCTTCGGTGCAGTCGGGCCCGCGGCCGGTGGCGGCCTCGAACTCCTATTTGTTCAGTGTCATGACTAATCATGCACGCACTCCCCCGGGGACGTAAACCCCCCATCACGGAAAATCCGAAGCGCCCCCTGTTCCGCACGGGCTCCATCACGTAATTTGTTTTCTGCACGACCAAATAGATCGCCGCCGGGCCCACCGGCCCCTGCGGCCCCTGCACCGTGAGAATGAGGTAACCCATGCCGCCGCGTAACGTCGTCATCGGCGTGGACAGCTCCACCCAGTCCACCAAGGCGGCCTTCGTCGACGCCGGTACCGGGCGGCTGCTCGCCGTCGGGCGCGCCCCGCACGTCGTCACCGGCGAGGCGGGAGCCCGCGAGACCGACCCCGAGGTGTGGTGGCAGGCGCTCCGTGACGCCGTCGCCGCAGGACTCAAGGAAGCGGGCGTCCCGGCCGAATCCGTCACCGGCATCGCGGTGGCCGGCCAGCAGCACGGTCTGGTCGTCCTCGACCGGACCGGCCGCCCGCTCCGCCCCGCCCTGCTGTGGAACGACACCCGGTCCGCCCCGCAGGCCGCCGCCCTCACGGCCGCGCTGGGCGGTCCGGACGCCTGGACCGCCCGCACCGGATCGGTCCCGGTGGCCGCGATGACCGCGTCGAAGTGGCAGTGGCTGCGCGAGAACGAGCCGGAGACCGCCGCCGCGACCGCCGCCGTCCGACTGCCCCACGACTTCCTCACCGAACGGCTCGCGGGCACCGCCGTCACCGACCCCGGCGACGCGTCGGGCACCTGCTGGTACTCCACCGCGACCGGTGCCTACGACCCCGAGCTGCTCGAACTGCTCGGCCTGGACGCCGCGTTGCTGCCCGAGGTGGCGCAGAGCGGAGCGGCACGCGCCGGTTCGCTCACCGACGAGGCCGCCGCGGCGCTCGGCCTGCCTGCCGGAATCGCCGTCGCGGCGGGCACCGGCGACAACATGAGTGCCGCCGTCGGCCTCGGACTCGGCGGCGCCGGGCTCCTCGACCACCCCGTCCTCAGCCTCGGCACGTCGGGCACGGTCTTCGCCGCGTCCCGCACCCGGCCCGCGTCACCGGCGCTCTCCGGATTCGCCGCGGCGGACGGCACGTACCTCCCGCTGGCCTGCACGCTCAACTGCACGCTCGCCGTGGACAAGGTCGCCGCCCTGCTCGGCCTGGACCGCAACGACGCGGCGCCCGGCGGCGAGGCGGTGATCCTCCCCTACCTCGACGGCGAGCGCACCCCCGACCTGCCGACCGCCTCCGGTCTGCTCACCGGGCTCCGGCACGACACGACCGCGCAGCAACTCCTCGGCGCCGCCTACGAGGGCGCGGTCGTCACGGTGCTGCGCGCCCTCGACGAACTGCTGCGGGCCTGCGGTCTCGACCCCGCCGACCCCGAGGTCGCCGCCCGCCCGCTGCGCCTGATCGGCGGCGGCGCGCAGGGCCACACCTGGGTGGAGACGGTGCGACGACTGTCGGGGCGGCCCGTGATCGTGCCCGGCAGCGGCGAACTGGTGGCGCTGGGCGCCGCCGCGCTCGCCGCCGCGGCGGCCACCGGAGAGGACCCGGTCGCGACCGTCACCGGGTGGAACGCCGGCGGCGAAGCCGACACCGAACTGCCGCCCGTCACGCGGGACATGGACACCTGGGACCGGGTCAACTCGGTGCTGGAGCGGGCCGCGGCACCGCTGCTCGGCGGGGAGCGGTAGCCGCCGCACCCACCACGTCCTGCAACAGTCACTGACTGGCTGTCACGCGCTCCGCACTGCCCGGGACATCGGTGTCCCGGGCAGCTCCGGACCGGTTTGGGAATGGCATGTGATCTTCACTAGTATCCGGCGATGATCATAAGAAGAAGGCTGACGGTCGGGGTGGGCATTCTGCTCGCCACCCTGACCGCCGGGCTCGGCACGGCGCTCCCGGCCGCCGCCGACGAAGCCCCCACCAAAGCCTCCCCCAAGGTCGAGCTGGTGCTTGACGTCAGCGGTTCCATGCGGACCCGCGACATCGACGGCCAGTCCCGGATGTCCGCGGCCAAGCAAGCGTTCAACGAGGTCCTGGACGCGGTGCCGGAAGAGGTGCAGCTCGGCATCCGCACCCTCGGGGCCGACTACCCGGGCAACGACCGGAAGGTCGGCTGCAAGGACACCAAGCAGCTGTACCCGGTCGGGCCGCTCGACCGCACCGAGGCGAAGACCGCCGTCGCCACGCTGGCCCCCACCGGCTGGACCCCGATCGGACCGGCCCTGCTGGGCGCCGCCGACGATCTCGAAGGCGGCGACGCCACCCGCCGGATCGTGCTGATCAGCGACGGCGAGGACACCTGCGGTCCGCTCGACCCGTGCGAGGTCGCGCGCGACATCGCGGCCCGCGGCATCCACCTCGTCATCGACACGCTCGGCCTGGTCCCGAACGCCAAGATCCGCGAGCAGCTGACCTGCATCGCCGAGGCGACCGGCGGCACCTACACCGCAGTCCAGCACACCGATGAACTCTCCGGGCGAGTCACGCAGTTGGTGGACCGGGCGGCCGAACCTGTCGTCACCCCGGTGGCGACCGAGGGCGCGGACAGCTGCTCCGCCGCCCCGCAGCTCAAGGCGGGCCTCTACACCGACCGGGAGAAGATCGGCGAGCACCGCTGGTACCGGGTGGACGTGAAGCCGGGCCAGGAGCTGCGCGCCTCGGCGAGCGTGTCGGCCGACCGCGCCGTCGACAACGACTACGGGGTGCTGCTGCGCGCGGTGACCGTGCACGGCCGCGAAATCGTCAGAGGATCCGAGTCCGGCACCGGCCGTACCGACGCGATCTCGTCCGGACTGCGCTACCCCAAGCCCGAACAGGACGCGCGGGACGGCGAGGAGACGCCGCCCGCCGAGACCGTCTGCCTCCAGCTCAGCAACTCCTTCTCCGCTCCCGCCTCGGTGAAGACCTCGCCGGGCATGCCGGTCGAGCTGACCGTCGACGTGGTGGACGCGCCGGACGACGCCGCGGACGCAGCCGCCTTCGGTCTCGGCCGCGGCTGGTGGCTGCTGGGCGTGCTCGTCCTGACCGGTCTGGTCGCGGGTCTGGTCTTCGGCTGGATCTCGCGCTGGCGCATCGCCGTATGGAGGACCAACTGATGGTGCGTACACGACGGATATTCGCGGGAGCGTTGCTGACCGGGATCGCCCTGCTGACCCCGACGGGGGCAGCCGCGGCCGACGATCCGTCGGCGAGCCCGAGCCCGAGTGCCTCGGACGGCGCCGCGGGCCCCACCGAGGCGGGCACCACCTTCCGTACCGCGACGGCGGTCCAGCAGGACCAGCGCGCCACCGCCGGGGCGTCCACGGGTGACTACCTGTACTGGGTGTTCCCCGCCGACGCCGGCCAGCGGGCCACGGTGAAGGCGACGGTCACGCTGCCCGAGAGCGCCACCCGACACGGTGCGTCGACCTGGCAGGTCGACGTGTACGACGGGCTGCGGCGCCGGCAGGCCTGCATGTACGGCCACCAGACCGTGACGGCGGCCGCCGACGCGTCGAAGGCCGAACTCTCCTGCGTCCTGCGGACCGTCCGGGCCTGGTCCGAGCCGTGGGCGAACGATCCGCTGCCGGGCAGCTACTACGTACGTCTGACGGTCGTCGATCTGCCGTCGGCCGACCTCGGACAGCCGGTGCGGACCGAGGTCGAGGTGACGTCGTCGGACGAGGGCGGCGCGCACGACGTCGACGGGACGCTGGGCGAGCCGCTGGTGCCGGGAGTGTCATCGGTTCAGCAGACGGCGGACGGCACCTCGTCGGAAGACGGGTCCACGGCCCGGGTCCCGCTCGGCAGCGAGCCCGACGACGGCTGGGCTTCCGGCTGGTGGACGGATCGCTGGATCTGGACCGTGGGCGGTGGCGTACTCGGTGCGCTCGCCGCCGTGTTCGGCTACTCCCTGACCCGGGGCAACGGCCGACCGTCCAGGGTCCCGCCGGGCGTCTGACCCGCGCCGGTCCGCCGACCGGCCCCGCACGCGGCGCCTTCGCCCCACACCGGTGGGGCGGGGGCGCCGCGCCGCATCCCGCGGCGAGGCCGTGGCCCGCGTGGTGAGCGGGGGAACGGCGGCGGCGGTCGGCCTTCCGTCGGTCAGCGGCCCTTGCGGAAGTAGGTGACCGGGTGGAGCGTGAGCCGCAGGACGGGGCCGTACGTGCTGCGGAGCTCGTTCACGGTCAGGAGTTCGCCCTCACGCAGGCACCGGTGGACCGGCGGATCGTTCTTCCTTGTGCACGTGCGCACTTCGTCCACCGCGGTCCCGTCCGGGGTGTCCCAGGTCAGGGTCCGCCCGATGACGAACGGAAGGTCTTCGAGAGCCGTGCCGACGTCCGGGGAGACGGTGTAATAGGCGGCGGCACGCAGGGTGCAGGAGATTCTGTGCTGCTCGCCGGTGTCGAAGCCCCAGCCGCCGCCGCCCGAACAGGTGTCCTCCAGCGCCAGCAGGCGCAGTTCGAGGAAGGGGAGCGCGGCGTAGGTCCGGACGACGTCCCGTACCTGTCGTTCGGCCGCCTCACGCGCCGTCCGCGCCGCGCGGCTCCCCGCCAGTCTGCGTACCGTCCTCGGACTCGGTTTCATCACGAGGTCGTAGCCGTGCGCGAGGAGGACGATGCCGGTGGTGGCCAGCGCCCTCCCCACGCGCAGCGCGGCCTGCCGTGCCCACCGACGCGGACTCACGCATGCTCCGACGTACGGAGTGCGCCCTGCAGGGTCGCGGCCGCCGCGGCAACCGCGGCTTCAGCCGTCACGGACCAGAGGACCGTGCCCCAACCGGGGCGGGCGTCGACGAGGTGGGCGCCGACGACGGCGAACCAGGTGAAGCCCGGGACGACCACAGCCAGATGGTTGCCCTTGACCCCGGTCAGGCGCAACCCCAGCCAGACGGCGAGCGGCAGGACCAGGACGCCCGCGGCGCCGGCGACGACATACTGGATGAAGCCTGCCGTCCACTCCGATTCTCCGGAGGCGACCTGGGCGCCGGCGGAGTGATCGGCCCAGGCGTTCAGCCACTCGGACGACTTCCACGCGACCACGGTGGCGAGGGCTGCCACGACTGCCGTTTTCGTACCGCGCATGAGGTAGGGGCGCATGACCACGGTGTTCCTCCCCGAGACGTGGGCGGGCCGTCCGTACAGGTACTCGAAGAACCGGGGGGCGCCCCGGCGTGCGTGGGACGCCCCCGGTCTCATGGATGGTGGAGCACACTACTGCGCGAGAGCGTCCTCGAACGCCTCGGCGTAGTGGGCCGTCCCGGAGACCTTCGGGTGGAAGGACTTCATGGACGGCTGGGGCGGAGTCGCGTCCGCCTTGGCGTAACCGCTCAGGACGATGCCGTTGACGGTCTCCGTGTCCCCGCAGACCGCCTCCCCCGCGAATGCCTCACGCGGGTCGGCGAAGACGGCGTAGGAACCCGTGTCCGTGACCGCCCCCTTCATCTCCTCCGCCAGATTGTCGGCCATTTCGTTCAGCCAGGGTCCTTCTTCGGTGCCGATGCCGGTCGCACCCGCACACTGACCGTCCTTCTCGAACAGCCTCGGATATCCCATGAGGACGATCTTTGCGTTCTGGGCCTTGGCGTGGATGGCCTGCAATGTCTTCACCAGCCGCGGCCGGACCGTGTCGTGGGCCCACACCGGAGCCCAGTCCTTGAGGGCAGGCGTCTTGCCTCCGGTCTCCTCGCCGGTGTCCGGGTCACGCTCGTTGATCGAGGAGTTCGGGCAGGCACCGAGCAGTTCCGTGATGCATTTCTTGATGATGTCGGCGAACTGCATGTCGTTCCCGCCGATCGACAGGGAGACGAGAGTCGTGTTCTGGTCCAGATATCCCTGATCTATCTGCGGCAGCTCCCCGCCCTTGGGGATGTTGAGGATGTTGAAGTGGCGGGCGCCGGAGCAGGCGATGAAGCTGTACTCCTGACGTGTGCTCCACGAGTCGGCCAGGTCTCCCGTCGACTGGGTCTCCCCCGGGAGAACCGCACGGCGGGACCATGCGTGCCAGGAGCGGTGACAGTCGTCCCTGACCTTGTCACCCCCGACCTTGCTGACGTAGTCCGACTCGGGGAAGTAGTCGTCGCCGCCCGGGTCCGAGGCGCCCTCACCCGAACTGTACGAGTCGCCCATGGCGACCTCGATGTTCTTGGGCTTGCCCGGAAGCGGTTGGAAGGCGACGGCGTCCCAGGCGACGTCCTCGTCCCCTGTGCCGTCGGGGGTGGCGTTGGTGAGGGTGACCTGGGGGGTGCCGGTGAAGTGGAAGGCGCCGATACTGACCCAGCGGTTCGCTCGCTGTTCGACGATCCGGGTCTTGGAGGTGCTGTCGGAACCACTCACCACATAGGCGGCCTGCCGGGTGTGCGCCCCCGTGTCGGGCACGTGCACCATGACACGCGCCCAGGAGACGCTCTTCTCCAGCGTCCAGGTGCCCGTGACGGTCATCAGTCCGCTCGGACCGCCCAGGTGGGCGGTGTCACGGGTGTGGGCGTACCAGAAGTGGCCGTCGAAGCCGCCGCCGACCTGGGCCAGATCGGCCTTGCCCTCGTACGGGCCCAGGCCGGGCCCGGTAGCGGAGGGGTCGGGGTTGAAGGTGAACTGGAAACTTCCGGAGTCGGTGCCGGTGTTGCCGCATGAGCTGTAGGTGTCCGTCTGGTCGGGCATGGAGTGCACGATCAGCGAGTCCGGGGGCGTACTGACCTCGTTCGCGCAGGTGGGCGTGCCGTTCTGCAGCCGGGTGCCGCGCCCCGGTTCCGAGACCAGTGACTCGTACTTGATGTTCTCGTTACCGCACGTCGTGGCGCAGTCGGCCTTCCACGTCACGTTCGCCTCGTGCCACCAGTACTGCGTGTAGCACTCCTCGGTGGGACAGTCCGGAGGGTTGGAGGTGTCACAGTTGTTGTGCGTGTTGCAGAAGGTGTCCAGTGGCGGCTTGATCGCGGTGCGCGCCTCGACCGTGGTCCACCACGCCGGACGGAAACCGGCCGAGGAGTAGCCGGAGTCGCCCGGCCAGTCCTGGCGGCCGGATGTGGCGTAGGAGAAGCCGGTGTCGATGGACCAGGCGGCCCAGCCCATCACCTTCTCCTCGTACGGCCAGTACTGCGGGTGGGAGGCGTCCCAGGGCCAGTTCTCCGGGTCCGCGTTCATGTCCATGAAGGGGTCGCGGTCCGCCGGGTAGATCGGGTTGGCGGGGTTGTTGTACCAGCCCAGACCCCAGTTGCCGTTCGTCCCCTCCTCGGAGCGAGGGTTGAAGCCGAGGTTGTAGTTCCACAGAGCGGCGAACCAGTTCTCGACGCGAGAGGGGTCGTCGTTGTTGACGGTGATCGTCTGCCCCGACTCATGAACCTCGTTCCACTTGTCGGCGAGGATGTAGAGGGAGGCGGCGACGTTCACCGAGTAGTCCAGGGCGACGGCACGCTGCTTGGCCGGGGGCAGAGCCGTCTCGCCCTCCTTCTCGAAGCCTGCGAGCCGCATGCCGTCGGTGACCTGCCCCACGCCGTACCCACAGTCGGACAGGTTCCAGTGGATCTTCCAGTAGCCGGCGGGTTCGGTGCCCTCGTGCCCGTAGAAGCCGGCGTAGGAGGCCAGGGGGTTACCCATCTGGCCGGGGATCGAGCCCGGCTCGGCCTGCCAGAGGTTGGACTCCTGCGCCATCACTCCCAGCAGCACGTTGGCGGGTATGCGGCCGCCGCCGGTCAACGAGGGGCGGGGGAAGAGGCCTTGCGGGTCGACGGTTCCCAGCCCCGCCTGGTCGCGCCAGCCGCCCTGGGTGATGTACTGCGAGCGGAGTTCGCCGCGCACCGCCATGTCGACAGCCCACTCGACCTGATTCGGTGTCGGCTGCAGGGCCTGGGACTTGACGTCGTTGCGGGGTACGGAGCACCAGCGGTCGGTGTCGACCGGGTCGTGCGCCGAGGGCGCGGCGGTGACGGTACCGGCGCGGGGCGCCACCGCCGGGACTGCGGCGTCCGTCAATGCGGGCGAGAATGTCCCGTTGCCGCTGGCCGCGCTGATGCTCTCCACGGTCTGGGTGATCTTCTTCCCAGTGGTGGTGGCGGTGGAGGTCACCGTGACCGGCTGATCCGGGTCCTCGGTGTCCGGCGCGCCTGCCGAGCCGGCTTCCGGACCGGGGTCGGCGTTCTTGAAGTTCTTGCCCGCGTCCTTGATCCGGCTCAGGCCACGGCGGACGCCGGGTGTGAGGACCGGTTCGACGGCCAGGCGGCCCAACGTCGAGACGTCACGATCCGCGGGTGCGTCCAGACGGGTGACGCCTGTGCTCTCCGTGTGCGCGCTCGTGGGCTTGCCGGTGAGGAACACCCGTCCCTCGGTGCCCTGGTGCAGGCTGAGGTCGCCGAGCTTGCCGGAGGCGATCACGGACGGTTCGCCGCTCCCGCGCCACAGCTTGGCGTGTGCGCCGGAGTCACCCTTGCGGTCGACGAAGGCGATCTGCCCGCGCGAGGTGGGCCGGATGTCGAACGGCGTGCTGTCGGCGGAGGCGAGGGTCGTCACCTTGCCGGTCCTGCCGACGTGGACCAGGTCGCGCCCGCGTCCGCCGATCGCGCCGTCCTGAACCGGCACCGCGCTGGTGACCTCACCCGCTGTCGCGGACGAACCGGTCTGCTTTCCGGCCGTATCGACCGTCACGATGCGCGTCTGCATCTTCTTCGGGTCGTTCATCCCGCGGTAGGCGGTGAACGCGGCCGTGTGGGTGCGCGTGTTGCAGGACGGGTCGAAGTAGGCGAGCGATGCCGTGAACGGCAGCTTCACCACTTTGCCGGTACCGGTGTTGACGATGGCGGCGAACGCGCCGCCCTGCATCAGGTCGGGCTTGTTGGTGAAGGCTCGTGGCGCGTACACGGCAGCGATGTGATCGGCGTCCATGACGCACTGGTTGCCGATCCACGAGTCCGCGGGCACGCCCGGCTCCGCCAGCGTGGCCACACTCTTCCACGCGTACGCCTTCGCGCTGTCCGCGACCAGGATGTCCAGACCGCCGGTGTCTGCCGCAGCGGTGACGGCACGGTCCGGAGAGGTCTTCCAGCCCTTGCCGAACTTTGTGTCCGGATCCGTGACCCGGCCGGGCGACTGCGCCGCGGGGCCACTGCTGCTGGGGCTCGGCTTCGGGGCCGCGGTGACGGGACTGGCCTGCAGAAGGCCACCGGCCAGCGCGGTACAGGCGGCCACCGCGATGGGTAAGTACGTTCTTCTTCTGGCTGTTCTGGATCTCAAGAGAGTTGTTTCCCGACTTCCTTGGAGGGACACCCCGCGCCCGGTCGGTGCACGGAGCCGACCCGTTGACTGCCGGCCACACCGACGCACCGGCGAGGTCAACGGGAGATGTGAGGCGTTCGGCGAGCACTGCGGCGCCGAACGGACCGGGCCGCCGGGCCCGGTGGACGGGATCTGGAGAGGACGGAGGCATGGCGGCTACGCCTGTGGCAGTTGACGCATCACAGGCGGTCACCCGACCCCGGGTGACCGCGGTTCAGTCGCCGAGCAAGCAATGGTCTGGTGCCGCCCGGGGCGGGGGCAGCGCCCCGGCCCACCCCTGCGCGATGGGATCAGGGCACCCACGCCGCCCGACAGGACGCGTTCATGACAACTGTGAACGCGCACCCAGGATGGAGTCATCAGGCATCGGCCGACGCGTCAGGAGCTGACGGACCCATGTCCGCAGAGGCGGCCGGCACCATTGCGGCCGGAGCGGAAGTCACCGCTCCCGGCGACGGCACAACTACCGAAAACGCTTTTCACGTCGAACATGGTTCCCCCTGCGACTGATTCCCGCTTTTCCTGGCCGTGGCGCCAGACCTCCAGGCGCTCACCGCAAGGGAGACATGGAGGCTAGGGAACAGTAGCCACACCTTTCCCAGCGGTCACCCATGCCCCTAAACGGAACTTTGAGTACCGCGCACCATGCGTAATCGATCCGGCGTTGGGCGACCTCTAGATGTGTCTAAATACACCTACGCGCAATGGAGTCCTCCGTCGTGCAAGTGACGCTAGGTACGGGGAATGTGAGGTACGTCATACATCAACTCCCCACACCTGCCGCCTTGTTGCTCGAATCCGTCGACACCCTCGCCTCCACCGGCGACACCCTCGGACGGGGATGCGAACACGGTCATGGGCGTCGCGGCCTCCGTTCGGAACCGCTCAGGGCTCCGCCGCAGCCGCGAATCGGAAACCTTGCCGGCCACGTCACCCACCGGCCCGGGAGACGAATCGACCCGGGGGTCGCAATTCACTGTGCAGCTCCACCGCAGGCAGCAGGTGACTTTGCTGGAGCCTTCCCCGGTGGCCACATCTCTCCGCACGGGCCCAGGATCACCGGCCGAACTCCTTTTCCCTTGTCGGACTTGCTCCACGGTCAGAGAAATGAACGGATCACGAAAGTCCCGCTACCACCCATTCCCCCGGCAACCCATTTCGCTCCGTCTCCCGGTCCGGTGGCGCCCGGGAGCCGCTCCACTGCGCCGCCGCGCCGCAGGCGCTCCCGTAACGTGAACCGGACAGTCTCGTCAACTCGACTGCCCCACAAGGCCGACGGGTATCCCGGCCCAGCCGGCACCCAGGAGTCCAGCCATGTCGCCGCGCACCGGACGCCGGTGCGCCAGCAGGGAGCGGAGACCCTTCATGTCCACGGAAACCGGTCCGGCCGTCGATGCCGAGCCGCACGGCCACCTACCCGTACCGGGCCCGAAAGGGCTGCCGTTCCTCGGAAATCTTCCGCAGTTCGGGAAGGACCCGCTGGCGTTCTTCGAGCGGCTTCGCGGATGCGGCGACATGGTGCGCTGGCAGTTCGGACCCAACCCCTGTGTGTTTCTGGCAGATCCGGAGTGCATAGGCGAACTTCTGACCGAGACGGAGCGGACCTTCGACCAGCCGGCGCTGGGCATCGCGTTCCGTACCGTGATGGGCAACGGCGTGGTGGTCGCACGGGGGACGGACTGGCGGCGGAAGCGGTCGCTGGTGCAGCCGTCGGTACGGCCGAAGCAGGTGCGGTCGTACGCGGCGACGATGGCGGGCAGCGCGGTGGACCTGGCGGACACCTGGTCCGGAGGTGACCGCATCGACATCAAGCGGGAGATGGCCGCCCTCACCCAGAAGATCGCCGTCCGCACGATCTTCGGGGTGGACACCCCGGCGGACGCCGAAGCGATGGGCCGGGCGATGGACGTCGCCCAGCAGGAGATCGGCAAGGAGTTCAGCGGCATCGGCGCCCTGCTCCCCGACTGGGTGCCGACGCCCGGCCGGACCAGGATCAGAAAGGCCGCAGCGGTCATCGACGCCGAGGTGGGCAGGGTCGCGGCCCGCCATCGCGGCGGTGACGGTGAGCGTCCCGATCTGCTGAGCAGGCTGCTGACGGCGGTGGACGAGACCGGCGCGCACCTCACGGACGAGGAGATCCGCGACGAGACCGTCACCCTGTACATCGGCGGTCACGAGACGACCAGTTCCACCCTGGTGTGGGCGTGGTACCTGCTGTCGCGCAATCCGGGGGCGCGCGCGGCGCTCGCCGAGGAACTGGACCGCGTCCTGGAAGGCGGCCGGGAACCGGAGTTCGACGACTACGCGCGACTCACGTACACCCAGGCGGTCGTCAAGGAGACGCTGCGGCTCTACCCGACGATCTGGCTGGTGACCGGTGTCGCGAAGGAGGGGGCGCGGATCGGCGGGGTGGACATGCCCGAGGGCACGAGGGTGTGGAGCAGCCAGTGGGCGACCCACCGCGACGAGCGGTGGTTCCCGGAGCCGGAGGCGTTCCGCCCGGAGCGCTGGGACGCCGAACACGGCGACGACATCGCGGAGTACGCGTGGTTCCCGTTCGGCGGCGGGCCCCGCGCCTGCCTCGGTACGCGGTTCGCGATGGTCGAGGCGGTGCTGGTCCTGGCGGTGCTCGGGCGCCGGTTCGAACTGGACGTGGACCCGGGGGACGTCAACCCCGTACCGACACTGACTCTTCAGCCGGACCGGGAGGTGCTGGCGACGGTGCGGGCCCGGTAGCACGGCAGGCAGCCCTGTCCGGATGGCGGAACGCGCCCGGACGCGATGTGTCCTCGCCTTCCGCCGTACGGCATCCTCGTGCTGAACGACCAGCCCGGCCCCGGAGCGGCAAGTGACCTTGCCACTCCGGGGCCGTACCCGACGGTGGAGGATGCGGAACCCGATGACTGACAACTCCGACATGGTGGCCTTCGTCCGGGCGCGCCTGACCGAGGAGGAACAGGTCGCGCGAGCAGCCGGCGGCGAGCGATGGCGGTGCCCGGCCGAGGCACCGGGCGAGATCCACGACCGGACCGGCGCCATCGCGTTCACGCTGCGCACGCACGGCTACGACGATCACATCGCCCTGCAGGATCCCGCGCGCACGCTGCGTCGCATCGAGACGAGCAGGGTTCTCCTGGACGAGTACGAGGAGGTGGCCGCCCTGGACACCGACCGTCCTCAGCAGGACTTCACCTCCGGCCGCGCGGTCGGGCTCGGATTCGTCGTCAGACAGATGGCGGCGGAGGACGCCGGCCATCCCGACTACCAGGCGAAGTGGCTGCCACGCTTCACCCGTTGACGGACCCCGCGTACAGCACGGCGGGCAGCCGGACGGCTGTGCCCCGGCCGTCCGATGACGCATGGCACCGCGAGCGGATCACGCAGGCCGCGGCACGCCAATGTACGGGTGAATCGGGGCGTGTCGCAGGGGCGGTCGATTTGCTGGGCGAGCCAGCTCCTCCCCTCGTCGAAGGAAGCATTCATGCGCATCCGCACTGCTCTCACCGTGCCCGCTGTCGCCATCGTCGCCCTCCTGGGCATGGCCGGCACCGCCGCCGCCGACGGTGACGTCGGCAACGGAAACGGTGACGGCACGACCGCCACGCAGACGATCAGCGGCAACAGCATCGCCGATTCGGCCTTCCTCGGCCACAGCTTCCAGGTCGGCAACAACAGCGGCATCCAGCAGACCCCGGTGACGATCACCTTCGCCGCCATCGACTGACCGGGTGCGGGGCGCGCTCGCGTGCCCCGCTCTCCGCTTCTCCCCGCCGCACCGGCAGAAGGTTCATATCCGTCACGATGGGCAGGTCGCAACCGGACGGCAGATACTGATCTGGTCCGTCCGCACCAGCTCCGCGCAAGGGCGGACGACCGGCCACCCTGCCGCGATCACAGGCCGTCGAGCATCCGGGAGAGACACCATGCGACTCCGCTCCACCCTCGCTTCCGCGTTCACCGTCCCGGTCGCCGCCGCCTCCGCCCTGGTGCTCGTCGCGACCGGCGCAGCCGCCGCCGGCACAGCGCCCTCCGCACGCGCGGTGGCCTCCCGTCCCGGCGTGTGCCCGGAGAAGTTCCTCCGCCTGCAGGCCGCGCCCGGCGGCCGGCCGAACGTGGTGCGCATCGGCGTCACCAACCGCGGGAGCCGGAGCTGCGTCGTCGACCGGATCCCGTCGATCACCTTCAGGGGGCTGGACGGCTCCGCCCAGGCCGTGCCGCCCGCGCAGAGCGCCCCCTATCTCCTCCCGAGCGGCGAGCGGGCGTACGCCGCGCTCCGCACCGCCGATCCGGCGGGTACCGAGGGGCATGTGGTCGGCAGTCTGAGTGTGGCCGCCGACCCGTCGCACTACGGGGTCACGTTCGGCGCGGCCTCCGTGGGCATGGCCCGCGGGATCCGTGTCTGGGAGCCGGTCACCACGCTCTGGCAGCGGTCCGCAGCCGCCGCCGACGCCGCGCTGGCCCGCGGCACGCGCTGACCCTCCGGACAGTGGCACCGCCCGGCAGCGCGTGGTAGCGGGCTGCCGGGCGGGATCGTGAGCCGCGGACGGCGGTCAGACCGGCGCCACCGTCACCGTGCCCGTCCCCTCCGCCGTCGCCCCGGTCTCCTCCAGCACCACCCGGTACGGCCGGTCCGTCCCGTCGGCCGTCACCCGCACCGCGCCCCCGTCACGTGTCACGTGGAAGGTCGCCGCCGGGATGCCCGCCAGGTCCACCACCGTGACCTGCGTCCCGGCCGCCGGCCCGGCCGGTCCGAACACCCGCAGGGTCGCTCCGTCCAGCCAGTCGCCGTCGGGACGCCGCTCGTCCGCGCCCCAGGGGATCACCGCGCCGGGCCTGACCAGGACCGGCAGGCTGTCGAAGCCGTGCGTCTCGTGGCGCCAGACCGGACCGGTGACCGTCTCCCCGGTCAGCAGATGGGTCCAGGTGCCTTCGGGGACGTAGTACTCGACCTGGCCGTCCTCCGTGAAGACCGGGGCGACCAGGAGGTCCGGGCCGAGCATGTACTGGCGGTCCAGCATCCGGGTCGTGGGGTCACCGGGGAACTCCAGCAGCATCGGGCGCATCATCGGGATGCCCGTGCGGTGGGCCTCGGCGGCGGCCCCGTACAGGTACGGCATCAGACGGTGCTTGAGGAGCGTGAACTTCCGGGCCACGTCCACCGCCTCTTCGCCGAACGCCCACGGCACGCGGTAGGACACGTTGCCGTGCAGGCGGCTGTGTGAGGAGAGCAGGCCGAAGGCGAGCCACCGCTTGAAGACCGCCGGGTCGGGTGTGCCTTCGAAGCCGCCGATGTCGTGGCTCCAGAAGCCGAACCCGGACAGGGACAGGGAGAGACCGCCGCGCAGCGACTCGGCCATTGCGGTGAAGGAGGCGAAGCAGTCGCCGCCCCAGTGGACCGGGAACTGCTGGCCGCCCGCCGTCGCCGAGCGGGCGAAGAGCACCGCCTCGCCGTGCCCGCGCTCCTTCTCCAGCAGTTCGAAGACCGTGCGGTTGTAGATCTGCGCGTAGTAGTTGTGCATCCGCTCCGGGTCGGAGCCGTCGTGCCAGACGACGTCGGTCGGCACCCGTTCGCCGAAGTCCGTCTTGAAGCAGTCCACACCCTGATCGAGGAGGACCCGCAGCTTGGCGTTGTACCACTCCCGGGCGGCCGGGTTGGTGAAGTCGACAAGAGCCATGCCGGGCTGCCACAGGTCCCACTGCCAGATGTCGCCGTTCGGCCGGCGCACCAGATATCCGTGCTCGGCGCCCTCCGCGAACAGGGGTGACTTCTGGGCGATGTACGGGTTGATCCACATGCTGATGCGCAGGCCGCGTTCCTTGAGCCTGGCCAGCATGGCCTCCGGGTCCGGGAAGACGTCCGGGTCCCACTGGAAGTCGGACCACTGGTACTCGCGCATCCAGAAGCAGTCGAAGTGGAAGACCGAGAGGGGGATGTCGCGTTCGGCCATGCCGTCGACGAACGCGGTGACGGTCTCCTCGTCGTACGAGGTGCAGAACGACGTGGTCAGCCAGAGGCCGAAGGACCAGGCGGGCGGGAGCGCGGGACGGCCGGTCAGTGCGGTGTAGCGGGTGAGCACCTCCTTCGGTGTCGGTCCGGCGACGATGTAGTACTCCAGCGACTGGTCCTCGACGCTGAACTGCACCTGGCCGACCGATTCCGAGCCGATCTCGAACGACACCTTGCCGGGGTGGTTGACGAAGACGCCGTACCCGCGCGAGGAGAGGTAGAACGGGATGTTCTTGTACGCCTGCTCGCTGCTGGTGCCGCCGTCCGCCTGCCAGATGTCGACGGTCTGGCCGTTCTTCACGTACGGGGTGAAGCGCTCGCCGAGCCCGTAGACGTTCTCCCCTACCTCCAGGCCGAGTTGGGCGACCATGTGGTGCGCACCGTCAGGGGTGGTGGCGAAGGCGGCGCCCTTGGTGCCGGTGCCGGTGAGACGGCGGCCCCCGGCGTCGAGGAAGGTCATGCCCCACGGTCCGTCGCCGTCCATGCGCAGGGTCAGCGGGCCGCTGGTCAGTTCGGTGACGGCGCCGTCCCGGCGGGTGCCGGCGCCGACGGCCGCGGAGTCGGCGCCGGTGAGCTCGAAGTCCGGTCCGTGGTGGGCCTTTCCGGCGTGATGGGTGATGCGTACGCCGATGACGCCTTCCGCCGGGGAGAAGCAGTCCACGGTGATCAGCGGGGTGTTGAGGGTGTCGCCGCGCTGGGCGACATGCTTGACCGCCGCGTAGGCGGTGAACCGGTCGGCGTCGACACGCAGGTCGCGGATCTCGGTGGCGTAACTGGCGCGGACGCCCTCACGCATGAGCCAGAAGCCGTCGGTGAACTTCATGCGGACTCCTTGCCGGGGACAACTGGACTGTGAGTGAAGGTGGTTCGGCGGGCGGATGCGGTCACCGGCCGTCTCCGGCGAAGGAGAGTGCGGCGAGACGCACGGTCCCGCGCAGGGTGACGCGCACGTCCTGGACGCCGGAGGCGGTCAGTGGGGCGCAGCACGTGCGGTAGTCGTAGCGCCCTTCGGTGGCGGGGACGCCGATGACCGCCGTGCGGCCGTCGACGGTTATCTCCACGGAGCCCTCCCCGGCCGCGGAGGCCGTGACGGTACGGATGCCGTCCGCGAAGTCGCAGCGCTGGAAGAGGAGTTCGTTCCCCGGCCCGGTGGCGGTCACGGCGTCGCCGTCCGTCCTGGTGCGGTCGACGATCTCGGTTGCGCGCTGCTCGTCGTAGTCGGCGGCCTCCAGGCCCCGGCGCAGGACGGGGCGCGGACCGGGCCGTTCGCCGTCGACGGTGACAGCGGCGGTGAGTCTGATGTCGGAACTGGAGGCCCCGGCCCCGACCTCGTACGGACCGGGCTCGACGGTCAAGCGGCCGTGCGCCACATCCCAGTGGCCGAGCTCGATCACCGGGATTTCGAAGTCGACGCGCCGCCCCGCGCCCGGCGCGAGGTGCAGCCGCCGGTGTCCGACGAGCTGCCGCAGCGGCCGGACGACGGACGGCGAGACCGCCCGTACGTAGAGCTGGGCGACCTCGTCGGCGGCGACTTCGCCGGTGTTGCTGACGGTCAGCGAGACCCGGAGCAGGTCCCCGTCGATCTCGGCGGTCAGTGCCGAGTACGTGAAGGCCGCGTACGACAGGCCGTGACCGAACGGGTACAGCGGCGTCCCCTCGTAGTACAGGTACGTCTGCCGGGACCCGATGATGTCGTAGTCCAGCAGGCCGGGCAGCTCCGCGTCGGAGGTGTACCAGGTCTGCGGGAGCCTGCCCGCCGGGGAGACGTCGCCGGAAAGGATCCGGGCGAGCGCGGTTCCGGCGGCCTGGCCGCCGTGCGCCGTCCAGAGCAGGGCGGGCAGTGCGGCCTGGGCCTCGGCGAGTGCGTACGGGTAGGCGGAGGTGACGGCGAGGACAGTACGTGGGTTCGCGGTATGCGCGGCGCGCCACAGCCGCTCCTGGTGGGCGGGGAGGTCGAGGGTGGTGCGGTCCTCGGTCTCACGGCCGTTGATGTGTGCGTCGTTGCCGACCACCACGATCACCGTGTCCGCGGCGGCGGCGGCGCGTGCCACGGCGTCCTCCCCGCGGGCGGTCACCTCGATCTCGAAGACGGTGGCGGCGTCCGCCGCGGCGCTGCGGGAAATCTCCTCGTCCTGACCGGCAACCTTTACGCCGTCGGCGGCAACAGAGACATGCCTACCCGTTCCGATGTGCAGAAGGCGGTGACCTCCGGCGTGCTCCTCCGCCTCCTCCCACCGGAATGTCTCCTGCACGATCCAGCCGCCCGGCTCGTCCGCGGACGCGCGCACGTAGCCGTCGTCGGCGACCGAGAGATAGCGGCCTGCGGGGTCCCGCAGAGTGATCACGCCATCGCCCCAGTCGACGAGCGCCAGCTCGGACGGGGTGTCGCCGCAGGTCAGCGGCGGCAGGTCGGTGCGTCCCGCCAGAAGGGCCGGGTCGAGGGCACCCTCGGCGCCGCGCCCGGCGTCGTCGCCGTGCTCGGTCTCGGGGATCCGCAGCCAGCCGTCGGCGCACTTCAGACGGACCAGGTCGGCGCCCTCGGCGAAGGTGACCCGGTCCGCGCCGAACCGGGCCCGGAGCCCGTCGAGCGGCGTGGAGCGGTGGATCAGCGTGCCGCTGTACCAGTCGAGCTTGCAGGAGTCCGCGAGCAGCCCGACGACGGCGACCGTTCCACCCGCCCCGGGGTCGAGCGGCAGCAGTCCGTCGTTCTTCAGCAGGACGACCGCCTGTTCGGCGGCCTCCTGGGCGAGCGCCCGGTGCTCGGCCGTGTCGAACGCCGCGATGTTCGCGTACGGGTCGAGCCCGGGATCGAATTCCCCGAGCGAGCAGCGCAGTTCGAGCAGCCGACGGACCGCGGTGTCGATGTCGCGCTCGTCGAGGAGCCCTTGTTCCAGCGCGCGGCGGATGCGTCCGGTCATGACGGTGGAGTCCTGACCGTGGTCGGTGAAACTGTCGACCCCCGCCTTCAGCGCGGCGGCCGTGGCCTCCTCATGGGTGTCGAAGTAGTGCTCGGAGTCGACCAGGTTGGACGGCGCCCCGGCGTCCGAGCAGACCACGAGCGGCCGGTCGGTCCAGCTCCGCAGCTGCTGGGCCAGGAGCGGCGAGACGTGGTTGGGCCGCCCGTTGACCAGGTTGTACGCGGGCATGACGCCGGCCACCGCACCCGCCTGCACGGCGCCGCGGAACGCCCGGAGGTCGTATTCGTGCAGGACCCTGGGGCGGACCGACGAGGAGGAGGTGTCGCGGTCGGTCTCGTTGTTGTGGGCGAGCCAGTGCTTGAGCACGGGGGCGGTCCGCCAGTACTGCGGGTGGTCGCCGCGCAGTCCCCGGGTGTAGGCGACGGCGATGGCGGAGGTGAGCGCGGCGTCCTCCGCGTATCCCTCCTCGCCGCGCCCCCAGAGCGGATGGCGCAGCAGATTCACCGTGGGGGCCCAGACGTTGAGGCCGACCCGGTCATCCTTGGCCCGCTTGGCCCGGACTTCGTTGCCGACGGCCTCACCGACCCGGCGTACCAGGTCGTCGTTCCAGGTGGCTCCCAATCCGACGGCCTGCGGGAAGACGGTCGCGGGACCCATCCAGGCGACACCGTGCAGGGCCTCCTGTCCGGTACGGAAGGCGCCGAGCCCGAGCCGGTCCACCGCGGGCGCGAACTGGTGCAGCATCGCGATCCGCTCGTCGAGGGTCAGCCGCCCGACCAGGTCGTCGACGCGCCGGGTGAAGGGCAGCTCCGGGTCGCGGAAGGGCTCTGGTTGTTCCGTCACGTGCGGGTCCCCTTGGAAAGGTGGGAGGTCTTCCGGGTGTCCGTGCCGGGAATGTGCCGGCCGGGCCGCGAAGGATCCGCCCAGTCCTCGGAAGATCTTTCGAAGCGCTTCGATGCTCTGTGCCCAACCCGGCAGGTGTCAAGGGCACACCTTCGCCATTCGCCCACAACAAAGCCCTGCGGCGCGGGGAAACGGTTCGGAAACAGGTCGGAGGAATCTGGAAACGGACTCTTGTGCGGCCGGGGCGCTTCACTTAACCTCGCTGCAACATCGAAGCGCTTCGACGCACCGCCGACCGCACTTCGATGGAGTGCCTGCCGCCTTTGACTTCCCAGGACGGTGACACGTTCTGCCACCTCCTTGTTGAACCGCTTCACCTCGGCCGGTTCGGCCGGTTCCTCCGGCCCGCCCGGCTCAGCCAGTAACGCCCCACCTCAGACACAGGAGCCGAACGGCGGTCGCCCGCCGTGTGTCGTCCTGGTGCGCCTCGAAGGGTTGACGCAATGACGCCGAATTCCTCCCCCGCCTCCACCGCTCCGAGCCGGAGAAGCTTCCTCGCTTCCAGCGCCGTGGCCGCGGTCGCCGTGGCCGGCGGAGTACCGCTGCTCGCCGCGTGCGGCGGCGGCTCCGGATCCGGGAGCAAGGAGGGCACGACGACGGGCAAGGCGCTCAAGAAGGTCCTGCCGAACTACATACCGTCGAACCTGGTCCAGCCCGACGTGGCAAGCGTCAACGGATCGAGCCCCGGCTTCACCAAGTTGCCCGACCCGCTGGCCACCTCGGTGAAGTCGGTACCGGGCAAGGGCTCCTCCTTCCGGATCATGACCCCGCTGTGGGGCACCGTCCCGAAGAAGGACAACCCGTACTACACGGCCGTGAACAAGGCGGTCGGCGCGACGCTCAACTTCGACCCGCAGGACGGCAACACGTACCAGGACAAGATCGGCGCGGTCCTGGCCGGTTCCGATCTCCCGGACGTCATGACCATCCCCGGCTGGAACATGCAGGGCCAGATCCGCAACGCGATCACCGCCAAGTTCGCCGACCTGAGTCCGTACCTGGCCGGTGACGTGATCAAGAAGTACCCGAACCTGGCGAACATCCCGACCGGCGCCTGGCAGTACTCCGTCTTCGGCGGCAAGCTCCGCGGTCTGCCCATGCCGCAGCCGATCCTCGGCAACGCGATCTTCTACCGCAAGGACCTGGTCGGCTCGGGGGCCGTGCCCGCGAGCGCCGACGACCTGCTGGCCTTCGGCAAGGAGTACACCGACGCGAAGAAGAAGGTCTGGGCCTTCGACGACCTGTGGACCTGCATCCAGAAGATATTCGGCCTTCTTCCCGACGCTCCGCACTACTGGAAGCTGGAGAACGGCAAGCTCGTCCACAAGATCGAGACGCAGGAGTACCGCGAGGCGCTCGCCTTCGCCCGCAAGCTCCACGACGGCGGGTACGTCCACCCGGACGCCGAAGCCGGCAAGGACGCCGACTCCAAGATCCGCTTCACCGGCGGCCATGTCCTCATGTACAACGACGGCACCGGTGGCTGGAAGGGCATGGTCACCGAGCAGGCCACCGCCAACCCGAAGTTCGACATGCAGGCGCTGGACTTCTTCGACCAGGACGGCGGTAAGCCGGTCCTGTGGCAGGACGACCCGGCCGGCATCTTCACCTTCCTCAGCAAGACGCTGCCGAAGGCGAAGATCGAGGAATTCCTCGGCATCGCCGACTACGCCGCGGCGCCGTACGGCACCAAGGAGTTCATGCTCACCAACTACGGTGTGCAGGACACCCATTACACGGTCAAGGACGGGGTGCCGACCTTCACCCCGCAGGGCATCCAGGAGGCCCAGCCCTCCACGTTCCTGTTCCTGGCCTCACCCCCGCACACCATCGCCTTCCCGGACGAGCCGCAGCTGGTGAAGGACTACGCCGGCTGGATGGCCCGCCAGGCCCCGTTCATCAAGAAGCCGCTCTTCTTCGGCATGCAGATCGTCGAACCGCAGCGGTACGCCTCCCTGTACACGCCCTTCGACGACCTGCAGAAGGACATCCGGCGCGGCCGCAAGAAGGTCGGGGACGTCGACGCCGCGGTGACGACGTGGAAGAACAGCGGCGGCGACAAGCTGCGCGACTGGTACCAGGAAATTCTCGACAAGAACGGCTCCGGCAACTGACCCGTACGGCGGGACCGAACCGTACGGACGACAGCGAGACGGCCGCCGGGCGCAGAGTGCCCGGCGGCCAGGGCGGAGAGCACGACATGGGGAGCACACGGTGAAGCCAAGGGCCACGGTTGCGGCCGGGACGGATCTCGCGGCCGACGCGACGGGCCCGGCCGGCGGCGGGAGCAGCGACGGCGGGAAGAGCGCGGGCGACGACGGCGGAAGGAGCGCCGGCGGCCGGAGAAGCGCACGCCGGGCCGGGACCACGCCACCGGCCGGCGGCATCACCTGGCGGCTGCGTCTGCGCCGGGACCGCACGCTCGTCCTGATGACGCTGCCCGCCATCGCCCTGCTGCTGATCTTCAACTACATCCCGCTGCTCGGGAACATCGTGGCCTTCCAGGACTACGACGTGTACGACCTGGGCATCACCGGCAGCCCCTTCGTCGGCTTCGACAACTTCGCCCGGATCTTCGAGGACTACCGTTTCTGGCAAGTCCTGATCAACACGTTGGTCATCTTCCTGACCCAGCTGCTCCTCTTCTTCCCCATCCCGATAGCCGTCGCCCTGCTGCTCAACACGATCATGAGCGCACGGGTACGGGCCTGGGTCCAGGCCGTCGTCTATCTGCCGCACTTCTTCTCATGGGTGCTCGTCGTCACCGTCTTCCAGCAGATGTTCGGCGGGGCCGGCCTCGTCGCGCAGTGGATGCGCGAACACGGGCACGAGGGCTTCGACCTGATGACCAATGCGAGCTTCTTCAAGTTCCTGGTCACCGCCCAGGCCGTATGGAAGGACGCGGGCTGGGGCATCATCGTGTTCCTCGCCGCGCTCGCCGCGGTCAACACCGATCTGTACGAGGCCGCGGCCGTGGACGGGGCGGGGCGCTGGCACCGCATGTGGCACGTCACCCTGCCCGCGCTGCGCCCGGTCATCGCACTGCTGCTCGTCCTGCGGGTCGGCGGTGCGCTCAATCTCGACTTCGAGCAGATCCTGCTCCAGCGCGACCAGGTCGGTCCGGGCGCCTCCGAAATCCTCGACACCTACATCTGGTGGACGGGCATCAAGACCGGTGACTTCGGCTACGCGGCCGCCGCCGGAATCTTCAAGGGGCTGTTCAGCGTCGCCATGGTGCTGGGTGCCAACAAGGTCGCCCACATGCTGGGCGAACAGGGGGTGTACTCCAAGAAATGACGACTCTTCTGGAAACGGACGCGCAGCGGGACCGCACGGAGCAGCCCTCGGTGGAACCCGAGGAGTCACCGCTCCGGCGTGCACTGCGGATCGAACCCCGCCCCGTGTGGGAGGAGGAGCCGACCAGGACCGGACTCGCCTTCAAGGGCTTCGGTCTCGTGGCGATCTGCGCGGTCGTCCTCGTGCCCCTGTGGGTGGTGATCGTCACCAGTCTCTCCGACACCAGGACGATCAACGACGCCGGAGGTCTCGTCGTCTGGCCGAGGACCGTCACCTTCGTCGCGTACAAGGAACTGCTCGGCGGCGGCGCGGTCACCCGGGCCGCTCTGGTCAGCGTCGGCCTGACCCTCGTGGGTACGGCCTTCAGCATGGTGATCTCGGTGCTCTGTGCCTACGGGCTGAGCCGGCGGGACTCCTTCGCGCACGGCAAGCTGCTGATGACGCTGATGGCGACGATGTTCTTCGGCGCCGGACTCATCCCGACCTATCTGCTGGTCACCGGCATCGGCCTGAGCAACAGCTACTGGTCGATGATCCTGCCGAGCGCGATCAGCGTCTTCAACATCCTGGTGCTGCGCGGCTTCTTCATGGACACCGCGCCCGAACTGATCGACGCGGCCCGCATCGACGGCGCCGGCGAGTGGCGGATCCTGCTGCAGATCATCATGCCGCTGTCCCGTGCGGTGATCGCGGTGATCTCGCTCTTCTACGCGGTCGGCTACTGGAGCCAGTGGTTCAACGCGATGCTGTACATCCAGGACAGCGAGAAGTACCCGTTGCAGATGATCCTGCGCCAGCTCGTCCTGCAGCACCAGGTTCCGCCGGGTGCCATGGGCGCGGCCGTCAGCAGCGGGCAGATCAACAGCCTCGCCGTGCAGATGGCGGTCATGGTGCTGGCCCTGATCCCGGTCGCGGTGCTGTCGCCGTTCGTCCAGAAGCACTTCCAGAAGGGCATGCTGACGGGCGCCGTGAAGGGCTGATCAGCGGCACCCGCCCCGTTCCGCACCGCACTCCTCCTCCCTTTCCTCCACCGGAAGGTCTTCGCCATGCGCGCATCCTCCGCGCCCACGCCCAGTCGTCGCACCGTACTGGCGGGAGCGGCCGTCGCGGCTGCGGCCGTCGCGCTGCCGGTCGCGGCGCCCGCCGATGCCCATGCCGCGGGCCGGCGAGGAGCTCAGGATGCCGAGCCCCACCGCTGGCGCACGGCGGCGATCGGGGGCACGGGGTTTGTCACCGGACTGCTGTTCCACCCGTCCGTCAGGGGTCTGGCATACGCCCGTACCGACATCGGCGGCGCCTACCGGTGGGACGACAGGCAGTCCCGCTGGACCGCGCTCACCGATCAGCTGGGCTGGGACGACTGGAATCTGCTCGGGGTCGAGGCCCTGGCCGTCGATCCGGCCCATCCGGACCGGCTGTATCTCGCGCTCGGGACCTACGCCCAGTCGTGGGCGGGGCCGGGTGCGGTGCTCCGGTCCGAGGACCGGGGGGCGACCTGGGCGCGTACGGATCTGACGGTACGGCTCGGGGCCAACGAGGACGGCAGGGGGGCGGGCGAGCGGCTCCTCGTCGACCCGCGTGACAGCGAGACCCTCTGGCTCGGCACCCGCCACGACGGTCTGCTGCGGTCCACGGACCGGGGCGTCACCTGGGCGGCCGATGCCGGCTTCCCCGCCACGGCGTCGGCGAGCGGGCAGGGCGTCATGTTCCTGGTCGCCGCGGGCCGGACGGTGTACGCGGGCTGGGGCGACGGCCCCACGGCTCTTCACCGCACGGACGGCTCCGGCGGCTGGGAGACGGTGCCCGGGCAGCCGTCCGGCGACGCCGCGGCGTCGAGGACACCGATCCGGGCTGCGTACGACGCGAACTCCCATTCGCTGTACGTGACCTACGCGGACGCCCCCGGGCCCAACGGGCAGTCCGACGGCTCGGTGCACCGGCTCGACACCGTCACCGGCACCTGGTCGGACGTCACTCCGGTGGCGCCGGACTCCGGCTCCGGGGACGGCTTCGGATACGGCGGGGTCGCCGTCGACGCCCGCCGCGCCGGGACCGTGGTGGTCACCACCAACAACCGCTGGGCGCAGGTGGACACCCTGTTCCGTTCCACGGACGGCGGCGCCACCTGGACCTCCCTCAAGGACACGGCGGTCCTCGACGTCTCGGAGACCCCGTACCTGCGCTGGGGCGGGGACGCGGCGAAGTTCGGCTGGTGGATCCAGGCGGTCGCCGTCGATCCCTACGACTCGCGGCACATCGTGTTCGGCACGGGCGCCACCGTCTTCGGCACCCGCGACCTCGTCCACTGGGCGCCCCGGATCCGCGGCCTGGAGGAGTCCGCGGTGAAGTTCCTGATCGCGCCGCCGACACCTGACGCCCAACTCCTCAGCGGGCTCGGCGACATCGGCGTGATGTACCACGAGTCGCTGACCGCGTCCCCGTCGCGCGGCATGGCGTCGAACCCGGTCTTCGGTACCGCAACCGGTCTGGCACTGGCGGCCCTCAAGCCCTCCTACGTCGTACGGACGGGGTGGCCGTCCGGCTCGGCCGCGGCCGGCGCGTACTCCACCGACGGCGGCAGCACCTGGCAGCCGTTCGCCGCGCAGCCGGAGATCGCCGCCTCGGCCCCGGGGCCCGTCGCGGCCGGTGCGGACGGGGCGACGCTGCTCTGGTCGTTCATCCACTGGGACGGTACGAAGTACCCGGCGCACCGGTCCACGGACAACGGCGCGACCTGGGCCGAGGTCGCCACCTTCCCCAAGGGCGGGACGCCCGTCGCCGATCCGCTGGACCCGCAGCGCTTCTATGTGTACGACACGGACACCGGCACGGTGTTCCGCTCCACCGACTCCGGTGCGACCTTCACCCGCGGCGCGACCGGACTCCCCTCCGGTGATGTGCAGTTCAAGCTGGCTGCCGCGCCCGGCCGCACAGGTGACCTGTGGCTGTCGGCCAAGGACAACGGACTCCTCCGGTCGACGGACGGCGGAGTGACCTTCGCAGCGGTCGAGGGCTGCCAGGCCTCGCACGCCCTGGGGTTCGGCGCTGCCGCGCCGGCCGGGAAGGCGGGGTCCGGCCGCCGTCAGGCCCGTGCCGGCTACCCCGCGGTCTTCCAGACCGGACGGGTCTCCGCCACGTTCGACGGTGTGGCGGTGCTGCGTTCGGACGACGCGGGCGCCACCTGGGTCCGCATCAACGACGACAGCCACCAGTGGGGCTGGACCGGCGAGGTGATCACCGGCGACCCGCGGGTCCACGGCCGCGTCTATCTCGGCACCAACGGCCGCGGCATCCAGTACGCAGACCCGCGATGAGGAACGAGAACCCCATGCCGTCCCTGCGCGACGCAGCACGTGGCCGCATTCTCTTCGGCGGCGACTACAACCCGGAACAGTGGCCCGAGGAGGTGTGGGAGGACGACGTACGGCTGATGAAGGAGGCCGGGGTCAATTCCGTCACCCTCGGGGTGTTCTCCTGGGCGCGGATCGAACCGCGGCCAGGGGCCCGCGAGTTCGGTTGGCTGGACCGGGTGATGGATCTGATGCACACCCATGGCATCGGCGTGGTGCTCGCCACACCGACCGCGTCCCCGCCACCGTGGATGGGGGCGAGGCATCCCGAGACGCTGCCGCGCACCGAGGACGGGTCGGTCGTCTGGTACGGATCACGGCAGCACTTCTGTGCGAGTTCACCCGTCTACCGGCGTTACGCGGCGGCCGTCACCGAGGACCTGGCCGCGCGGTACGCCGGGCATCCGGCGCTCACCGTGTGGCACATCAACAACGAGTACTGCACGCACTGCTGGTGCGACGAGACGGCCGCGCACTTCCGTCGGTGGCTGGAGAGCCGCTACGGCACCGTAGAGGCGCTCAACGAGGCGTGGGGAACGGCGTTCTGGAGTCAGCGCTACGACGCCTGGACGGAGGTCGTGCCGCCGCGCAAGGCGCAGTACATGAGGAACCCGGCGCAGGAGCTGGACTTCAAGCGGTTCACGTCCGATGCCCTGATGGAGTGCTATGCGGCCGAGCGCGACATCGTCGTCCGGCACACCCCGCACATCCCGGTGACCACGAACTTCATGCCCCTGTGGTCGGGGCAGGACGCCTGGGCGTGGTCGGCGCAGGAGGACATCGTCTCGGTCGATGTCTATCCGGACCCGAAGGACCCGCAGGGTGGCCAGTACAACGCGATGCTCGCCGACATGACCCGCTCGCAGGCCGGCGGGGCGTGGATGCTGATGGAACAGGCCGCGGGCCCGGTGAACTGGCGGGGGGTCAATCACCCCAAACCGGCCGGCCTGAACCGGCTGTGGTCACTGCAGTCGGTCGCGCGCGGCGCCGACGCCGTCTGCTACTTCCAGTGGCGGCAGTCACGGCAGGGCTCGGAGAAGTTCCATTCCGGGATGCTCACCCATGCGGGCGAGCACGGCCGTACCTTCCGGGAGGTGAAGCAGCTCGGCGCGGAACTCGCCACGATCGGGGCGGCGGTGAGCGGGGCTGCGGTGCCCGCCGAAGTGGCGGTCCTGCACGACTGGGACGCCTGGTGGGCGAGCGGGCAGGAGGGGCGGCCGTCTGCTCTCCTCGACTACACGGAAGTCGTACGGAGCTGGCACAGAGCTCTGTGGGAGACCGGGACCGCGACCGAATTTGCCCGCCCTGACAGTGATTTGAGCCGCTTCCGGATGGTGGCCGTCCCACAGCTGTATCTGCTGTCGGACGCCGCGATCGACAACCTCGTCGCCTATGTGCGCGGTGGCGGAACGCTCGTCTGCGGCTTCTTCAGCGGAGTCGCGGACGTGGACGACCGGATCAGGCCCGGAGGCATGGACGAACGGCTGCGCGAGCTGTTCGGCATCCGTACGCTCCACGAATGGTGGCCGCTCGACGCGGACACCACGGTGGAGTGCGACGGCTTCCGGGGCGGCCTCTGGTCGGAGGAGCTGGAGACGGAACCCGGTGCGGAGATCCTCTCCGCATACCGGGGCGGCGAACTGGACGGGCTGCCCGCCGTGGTGCGCAAGGACCGCGCGTACTACGTGTCGACACTGCCCGAACCGGACGCACTGCGCGCGCTGCTCGGCAAGGTGGCGACCCGGGCGGGGGCGGGTCCGGTCCTGGCCGGGCTGCCCGAGGGCGTGGAAGCGGTCCACCGCGGTGAACTGCTGTTCCTGCTGCACCACGGCCGCGGCGGTGTCACCGTGCCGGTCCCCGGCAAGCGGGTGGATCTGCTGACCGGGACGGAGTTCGACGGCAGTGTGGAGTTGGGCCGTTACGGCGTGGCCGTGCTGCGGGACCTCACACCATGAGCGGAGGCGGCCGGGCCGGGGCCCGGGGGTGTGACGGTACGTGGGAGCCGCGCCCCGCGGAGCGCTGGGAGGACGCCTTCCTCAGCGGCAACGGCCGGCACGGCGCCATGGTGTACGGAGATCCGGTGGACGACCGGGTCATCGTCAACCACCATGCGCTGGTCCGCCCCAACGGCAGCGAGCACACCCGCCCACCCCTGCTCGCCGACGGACTGGGCAGCCTCCAGGACGCGCTCCTCGCCGGGGACATCACAGCGGCGGAGGAGTTCGGGGCGGGCAACCCGCTGGTGTGGGTGCAGCCTTTCCACCCCGCGTTCCAGACCCGGATCCGCCGCGCTCCGGCGCCGGTCGCCCGGCCCGGCGGCGTGACGCGGTACCGCCGCACCGTCGACTTCACCACCGGGGAGATCGGCGCGTCGCACGAGGACTGGCGGAGCCGGGTCTTCGTCTCGCGGGCCGACGACGTCGTCGTCCAGTACGTCACCTGCTTCGGGCTCACGGCGGATCTGACGCTGGACCACGCGCTGCCCGGTGCGCCACCGAACCTCGCCATCAGCCGCAGCACCGTACTGACGTCCGACGGCGCCCGGTTGGCGCTGCACGTGGGCTACCCGGACAGCGATCTGGGCTACACCGGTGTGACCGCGGTCCGGGCGGACGGCGGCACCGTGACGGTGTCCGGCGAGGGCATCCGGATCGCAGGGGCGAGAAGCCTGCTCCTGCTGACCCGGGTGCGGCGCCATGCGGGCGGCCCGGACCTCGCCGGGGACTGGGCCGCGCTGCCGCGCGCCGACTTCGACGCGCTGCTCGCCCGGCATCAGCCGCTGCACCGCACCGCGTACGAACGTGCCACGCTCACCCTCCACACCGATCCCGAGGAACGCGCTCTGCCAGGGAGCGAGTTGGTCCGCCGGACCGGGAGTCCGACCCTCCTCGAACGACTGTTCGCAGCCGGCCGCTACCATCTGCTGTCGGCCTCCGGAGTGCTCCCGCCGCGGCTGACCGGGCTGTGGACGGGCGACTGGGACACCGCGTGGTCCGGCGCGTTCACCACCAACGCCAACCTCAATCTCCAGATCGCCTCGGCCGCCGCAACCGCGCTGCCCGAGGTCTCGGAGGCCCACGCGTCCCTGGTGTACGGCCAGTTGGCCGACTGGCGGGACAATGCCCGGGCGATCTTCGGCGCCCGGGGGATCGTGGCACCGTCCCACACCGACGGCGAGTCGGGCCACACCCGCCACTTCCAGCGTGCCTATCCACTGCACCTCTGGACGGCCGGCGCGCACTGGCTGCTGCAACCGCTCCTCGAACATGCCGGGGCCTGCGGGGTCACCGACCCGCGCCTGGCCGGCGCGCTCATCGAAGTGGCCGATTTCTACACGGACTTCCTGACCCGCAGCACCCCGGACGGGGCCCTGGCCTTCGTCCCCTCGTACTCCCCGGAGAACCGGCCCGCCAATGCGAGCTGGGGAACGGTCAACGCCACGATGGACCTCGCCGCGGCCCGGCACGCCCTGACCACCGCGGCCGAACTCTCCCCCGGGCACCCGGACGCCGCACGCTGGCGCACCCTCGCCGACCGGCTGCCGCCCTACCTCGTGAACGAGGACGGGGCGCTCACCGAATGGGCATGGCCGGGCCTGCGGGAGACGTACGACCACCGCCACCTCAGCCACCTCTACCCGGTGTGGCCGCTGACCGCGATCAACCCGTACGACACCCCGGAACTGGCGGTCGCAGCGCACCGCGCACTGGAACTGCGCGGCTCGGAGAACGACTCGGCCCACGGCCATCTGCACCACGCACTGGTCGCGGCCCGGCTCCGGGACGGCGCACGGGCCGCCGGCGCGCTGAACGCCGTACTGACGGGCGACTTCTTCCACGACTCACTGATGAGCTCCCACTACCCGTCCCGCGACGTCTACAACGCGGACGCGGCCCATGCGCTGCCCGCGGCCGTCGTCGAGATGCTCGTCCAGTCGGCACCCGGCCGGCTGGTCCTGCTGCCTGCGCCACCCGCCGCGTTGCCGGCAGGCGAACTGCGGGGCGTACAGACCTGGTTCGGTGCCGGCGTGGACCTGACCTGGTCCGGCGACGGTCATGCGACAGCGGTGCTGCACCCCACCCGGGACGCCCGCATCGATGTGCGTACCGGCGACGGCTTCGCGCTCGACGGAACCCCGGGGGCAGAGGCCGCCCCCACCGAGAACTCCGCCGGAACTCCCGTCGCACTGCTGGACCTGACGGCCGGCGTGGACCGCGTGCTCACTCTGGGACCGCGGTAGCACCTCCCCCCACCCGAATCCCCCCACCATGGAAGGGACCACCATGGCACGACGCATCCTCAGCAGGTTCGTACTGGCACCGGCAGCCGCCGTGGCCGCCCTGATCGGCTTCGCCGCGGCCCCCGCCCAGGCCGCCGTCTGGTCCTCCTCGGACCAGTGGGGCAACTACACCACCTCCGACGGCTACACCCTCTACAACAACATCTGGGGTTCCGGCGCGGGCAGCCAGTCCATCTGGGTCAACTCGTCCGGCAACTGGGGCGTGTGGGCCAACCACCCGGACACCGGCGGAATCAAGTCGTACCCCAACGCCAAGAAGGTCGTCGGCAAGTCCATCACCTCGCTGAACTCGCTGACCAGCAGCTACAACGTCACCGTCCCTTCGACCGGTGACTACAACACGTCGTACGACATCTGGGACACCGACTACGACTACGAGGTGATGCTCTGGGTCAACTACAACGGAGACGTCGGCGCCCTCGGCACCTCACAGGGGTCCGTGACGCTCGGCGGTCACACCTGGACCGTCTACAAGGGCGACAACGGAGCCAATCAGGTCTTCTCGTTCCTGCGGACCTCGGACTCCACCTCGGGCACCGTGGACATCCTGCCGATCCTGAAATGGATCAAGGACACCAAGGGCTGGTGGGGCAACGAGACCATCGGTGACGTCCAGTTCGGCTACGAGATCACCTCGTCACCGGGCGGTCTGGACTTCACGACGAACGGATTCAGTGTCGCGTCCAGCTGAGCCGCACCCCCACCAGGAAGGAGCCGGCCCCCGCGCGGGGGCCGGCTCGTCCGTCGCCCCGCGGAAGTCAGCCGAGGGGGGCCGGTCCGGTGCTCGCGCGTACCGTCAACTCCGGCGTCAGCAACTCGACTTCGTCGGTACCACGCTCACCGAGTTTCGACACGACCTGCTCGACGGCGCGCCGCCCCATCTCCTGCGCCGGAATGGCGACCGAGGTAAGGCGCACCGAGGCCTGGGAGGCGACCTGCTCGGGGCAGATGGCCACCACCGACACATCCTCGGGCACCGCCCGCCCCTGCTGCCGCAACAGGTTGAGCAGCGGCTCCACCGCCGCCTCGTTCTGCACGATGAATCCGGTGGTGCCCGGCCGTTCGTCGAAGATCCGGGCCAGCGTCTGGGCCATCGCCGCGTACCCGCCCTCGCAGGACCGGTGCAGCACCCGCACCCCGGTCTCCTGCGCCTTCGCCCGCACGCCGTCCACCGTCCGCTCGGCGAAACCGGTGTGCCGCTCGTACACCGCGGCCGCCTCACCGATCATCGCGATCTCGCGGTGTCCGAGCCCGGCGAGATGCTCCACGCAGAGCGCCCCGGTCGCCTCGAAGTCGAGGTCCACGCAGGTCAGCCCGTCGGTGTCGGCGGGCAGACCGATCAACACCGCGGTCCGGCCGGTCTCCCGCAGCAGCGGCAGCCGCTCGTCGTGCAGCTCCACGTCCATCAGGATCATGGCGTCGGCGAGCGAGCTGCCCGCGATCCGCCGTACCGCCGTCGGGCCTTCCTCGCCGGTGAGGAGAAGGACGTCGTACCCATGGGTGCGTGCGGTGGTGGCGACCGCGATGGCGATCTCCATCATCACGGGCACGTACATGTCGGTCCGCAACGGCACCATGAGCGCGATGATGTTCGACCGGCTGCTCGCGAGCGCGCGGGCGCCCGCGTTGGGGTGGTACCCCAGCTGCTGGATACTCCGCTCCACCCGTTCCCGGGTGGACACCGAGATGGACCGCTTCCCACTGAGGACGTAGCTCACCGTGCTCGCGGAGACTCCGGCGTGCTGGGCGACCTCGGCAAGGGTGACCATTCAGCTCTCCATCACAGGACGACAGCGGACCGACAGTGGTTCAGCAACGGGCAGACGGCGGGCGCCGGCACACGCTCGGACAGTCATCGACCGATGAGGAGAAGCGCTTCGATTCACTGCCGACTCACATCGTCCGCCCATGACGTGCACAGACAGCAGGAGCCTAGACCTGCTGGCAGAACGTGTCCAGAGGAACAATCGAAGCGCTTCGACACGGCGATCACACACAGCTGACGGGGTGAGTGACGGGGTGACGTGGCTCATTGCAACGATAGGCCGACTGTGACGTGCGAGCACATGGGTCGACGCGCTCACAAGTGCGCGGAACTCGGCGAACCGGACGGACGCGACTTCGGCGCCGCCCCCGTACGCGCCTTCGGAGTGACATCCGGGGGAGGGCCGCCCGGAACAGCACAGGTGGCCCTCCCCCGGATGTCACGCACCGGCAGATCCGGCGCCCGGCCGTTCAGCCGTTCAGCAGCACGGGGAAGGACTCCATGTCGTTCTGGGTCATCACCGGCAGCTTGCGGATCTCCTCGTCCGGCACCGCGAGCCGCAGCCCGGGGAAGCGGCCGAACAGCGCCGGCAGGGCGATGCCCGCCTCGACGCGGGAGAGCGCGGCACCTGGGCAGATGTGGGGACCGTGGCCGAACGTCATGTGGCGGATCGGGGTCGGCCGTGTGATGTCGAAGGCGTCGGCGTCCGACCCGTGGTGGTCGAGGTCACGGCCGATCACCCGGTAGGAGATGACGACCCCCTCCCCCTTGGCGATCACCTCGTCGCCGACCTGGATGTCCTCCGTGGCGAACCGCATCAGCAGATGGGTGGTGGGGGTGTCCCATCGGAGTGTCTCCTCGATCACGGTCTCCCACGGGATCTCGCCGTCGAGCACCATGCGCAGCTGGCCGGGGTGGGCGAGCAGCGCCCGTACCGCGTTGAGGATCAGCCCGATGGTGGTCTCGTGGCCGGCCGCGACCATCGCCTTGAGGTTGCCGACCACCTCCTCCTCGGTGAGCGGCTCGCCGCCCTCCTCGGCCAGGATGAGCGCGCTGGTGAGGTCGTCCGTCGGGTGCGCGGTCTTCTCCCGGACGAGCCGGGCGTAGAAGACGTCAAGTTCGGCGAGGAGGGCCATCCGCTCCTCGTGCGGGGTGAGCATGGAGAAGAAGGCCTTGTACCTTCTCGTCAGCATGGGGTACTCGGCCTCGTCCACACCCATCAGCATGCCGACCACCCGCATGGGCAGCGGCTGGGCGAACACGGACTTGAGGTCGACGACGCCGTCCTTGCCCTGCTCGGCCAGGGCGTCCAGCAGCTCCTCGGTGAACTTCTCGACGGCCGGGCGGATCGCCTCCAGCCGGCGCGGCGTGAGCGCCTGCGAGGTCTTGGTGCGCAGCCGTCGGTGTTCGGCGCCGTCCACGGTGAACATGGACCGTCCGGCGTCGATCATGCCGATCAGCGGCCAGGCGTGCGTCACCGCTCCGCTCTGCCAGAGCCCCCAGGCGTCGAGATCCTTCACCAGGCGCGGGTCCATGAGCAGTTGACGCGCGTCGGCATGCCGGGTGACGGACCAGGCGGGAACCCCGAGCAGCTCTATCCTGGCGAGCGGTCCCGCGTCGCGAAGCCGAGCCGTCTCCCCGTCCAGGTCCTGGACCATGGGGTCGATGACCACGGTCCCACCACCGGGGGTGGCCTCGTGGGCAGCGGCGTGAGGACAGTTCAAGAGAGGTCTCCTGTCATGCGTACGGGGGTGAACCGGGCGGGCAGCGAGGTCATCCCCCGCAGGAAGGCGGACTGCCGCCGGACGAGCGTCTGCGCGGGCACTGCCAGAGCGAGATCGGGCAGCCGGTCGAGAAGCACCTCGATGCCGGTACGGGCGATGGTCTCGGCGATCTCCTGGGCGGGGAACGGACAGCGGTACTCGCCGTGACTGAACGCCATGTGCGAACTGTTGCCGCCCTGACCGGACATGCCGTGGGTGGTGAGGTGCTGACGCACATGCGGATCGGAGTTGGCCGCACCGAGACCGAGCAGCAGCATGTCTCCGGCGCGAATGTTCCGGCCGCCGATCCGGGTGTCCCGGGCCGCCCAGCGGCCGGCCAGGATCTGGGTCGGACTCTCCTCCCAGAGAACCTCGTTCATCGCCTCGCCCACGCTGTGCCGGCCCCCGGCGAGCGAGTCGGCGAACTGGTCGTCGGTGAGCATCAGCCGCAGGGAGTTGCTGATCCAGTCGGCCGTGGTCAGATGGCCGGCGGCCGTGACGGCCATCAGGTCGAGGACGTACTCCTCGTCGGTGAAGGGCTCGTGGTACGCCAGCATTCTGGACGTCACGTCGTTCCCGGGCTCCGCCCGCTTGGCCGCGACCAGCCGCTGCATGTGCTCCCCGAAGCGCAGATGCGCGCTCTGCGCCTCGGGCCCGCCGTCGGCGAGGTCCTTGAGCACCTGCGCGATGTCCGCCCCCTCGGCATCCGGGAAGCCGACGAGCCTGGCGAGCACCAGGACAGGCAGCGGCTCGGCGAAATCCGCGACCAGGTCGGCGGTCCCGCGCGTGCAGACGGCGTCGACGAGCCGGTCGGCCAGCTCCTCGCAGTGGCGCCGGATCTCGAAGGGGTCGGCGCTCTCCAGGGCGGGCCCCACCATCTCGGCGTGACGGCGGTGCTCGGCCCCGGCGGTGAAGTAGATCGACGGCATGGGTCGCCCGACCATCGGGAGCAGCGGCCAGTCGTCGGGGATGTGCTCCCACTGGTTCCACAGCCCGACGTCCCGGGGGAAGAGCTCGCCGTCGCTGGTGACCTGATGGAGTTCCCGGTATCCGATGACCAGCCAGGCGGGGAACCCGCCGGGGAGCTCGACGGGCACGACGGGACCGTGGTCACGCCGCATGGCGCGGTAGAGCGCCTGGGGTTCGGTGTGGAACTCGGGACCGCTGAGGGGCACGGCTGCCGTGCCGTGTTGCACGGGACAGCCTCCGCCGGGGAGAGCATCCGGCTCGGGCGCGGGCACAGCTGAAGAAGGGCGCGTCATCGAACTGACTCCTGTGGCGGCGGCTTCGCGTTGCGGACCCACGGTCAACGCGGGACCACTATAGGGATGTTGAGTGAAGCTTTAGCTGGCAATCTCGATCGCTCTTAGCGCTTTTACGATCACAAGAAGCGGACAGGCGCGCACGTTTGGTTGCAAGGGGGTGCGAATTCCCCCCGCCCCGCAGGCGTTGACATGCACCTGAACCATGGTGAATCCTCGCGCGAGAAGTTGCGCGATCTGACGCATGTTCAAGCATCTGCAAACATTTAGTGCTTGGTTCGAAGGGGATACATCCCGTGCGAAGACTTCCGTACCGCTCCCGCTGGGCCGTTCCGGCCACGGCGGGGATCGTCGCGGCCCTGACCGCCGCCCTGCTCGGCACCCCGGCCGGAGCCGCCCAGGCGGCAACCCCCGCGAGTGGCGTCCTCGACGACACCCACAAGAGCGTGACCTGGCAGAGTCCCGTCTACCCCAAGGGGACCGTCGGCGGCCCGTCCGACTGTCCGCCCGCTGCCGAAGACCCGGAGAACAAGGTCTGCGACCGCTTCGACCTCACCGTGTCGACCCCCGCGGGCTACTGGGACGACAACCCGGAGGGTGGTGTGCCGATCTCCATCGAGTGGCAGAAGCCCGCCGAGGACTTCGACATGTACATCTACGACTCCGGCGGCAAGCAGGTCGCCTCCAGCGCGGGGACCGCGGACCCCGAGGCCACGGTGATCCCCAAGGCCGACGGGACGTACCACGTGATCGTCGTGCCGTACGACGTCACCGACAACTCCTTCACCGGCAAGGCGTACCTGCCGGAGACGACCGACTCGGGAAACCTCACCTCCTTCGGCGGGAGCAAGGGCAGCTACTCCATCGAGGCCGGAGAGCTCAAGGCGAGGGCCGACTTCCTGATGGGGGGTCAGCTTCGCTTGCAGGCGACTCCCTCCGGTGAGTTCACCGATCCGGCCGGCTCGGCGATCGTCCGCAAGCAGCCCGCCCCGCAGAAGCACACCAGCACCTTCGACAAGGGCGACTATTACGGCATCCGCTCCCCCGACGCCGTTCTGCGCGTCTACAAGAAGCCGCTGCGCTTCGGTCTCTACACCGCCGACAACCGGACCCGGATCTGGCAGGAGGACAAGCCCCTGCGCTGGTCCACCGGCGGCATGCGGCAGAGCCTGGAGCGCGGCGCGGACGAGCAGTTCTTCGGCGGCGGCGAACAGAACGGCAGCTTCTCGCACCGTGACAAGACGGTCTACGTCGCCAACAACACCAACTGGAACGAGGGGGGTTACAACAACTCCCAGCCCTTCTACCTCTCCAGCGCGGGCTACGGCGTCTACCGCAACACCTTCGCCCCCGGTGTCTACGACTTCGGCTCCCCGGTCCGGACCGGTCAGCAGGAGCGGCGCCTCGACGCGTACTACTTCATCGGTGACGCGAAGCAGGTGATCGGCAAGTACACCGGCCTCGTCGGCAGACCGTTCATGCCGCCGGTGTACGGCCTCGAACCGGGCGACGCCGACTGCTATCTGCACAACGCCAACCAGGGCGAGCGCCACACCCTGGACGCCCTGAAGGTCGCCGACGGCTACACGCAGAACCAGATGCCGCTGGGCTGGATGCTCGTCAACGACGGCTACGGCTGCGGTTACGAGAACCTGCCGGAGACCGCCAAGGGCCTCCAGGACCACAACGCCCAGCTGGGGCTCTGGACCCAGAACGGCCTCGACAAGCTCGCCGACCAGGTGAAGGCCGGCCAGCGGGTCGCGAAGCTCGACGTCGCCTGGGTCGGCCAGGGATACGACATGGCGCTCGACGCCTGCGACAAGGCCAAGTCCGGTATCGAGGAGAACAGCGACGCCCGCGGCTTCGTCTGGCTCCCCGTCTCCTGGGCGGGCGCGCAGCGCTGCGGCGTCCTGTGGAGCGGCGACCAGTCCCTGTCCTGGGACTTCGTACGCTGGCAGATCCCGACGTACGCCGGGGCCACCATGTCCGGCATCGCGTACAACACCGGTGACGTCGGCAGCATCTACCGCCACGACGCCAAGATGTACGCCCGCGACCTGCAGGCCAAGTCGTTCCTCCCGGCCATCATGACGATGGACGGCTGGGCGACGGACCTCACCACCAAGCAGAAGATCAACCAACAGCCCTGGGTGGACGGCGAGCCGTACACCTCCATCAACCGCAAGTACCTACAACTGCGGGAGCGACTGCTGCCGTACCTCTACACCCTGTCCGCCGAGGCAGCGAAGACCGGCGTGGGCTCGGTGCGCCCGCTGTGGCTGGAGTACCCGGACGACCCCGAGACCCTGGGCGCGAACGCCAAGTACGAGTACCTGGCGGGCTCCGACTTCCTGGTGGCCCCGGTCTACGAGGACTCCGACACCCGTAACGGCATCTACCTGCCCAAGGGCACCTGGACCGACTACTGGACGGGGAAGACGTACGAGGGCCCGACCACGGTCAACGGCTACCACGCCCCCATCGACACCCTGCCCCTCTTCGTCAAGGGCGGCTCCGTCGTGCCGATGTGGCCGAAGGGCACGACGTCCTGGCAGTCGCGGGACCGGAGCGAACTGGACTACGACCTCTACCCGCAGGGCACGAGCACGTACACGCTGTACGAGGACGACGGCGTGACCCGGAAGTTCACGGAGGGCGCCTCGGCCACGCAACAGGTACGCGTGCAGGCACCCACTCACGGGAGGGTGACCGCGACCGTCAAGGTCGGTGCGAGTGTGGGTCGTTACGAGGGAAAGCCGGCCGCCAGGTCGTACCGCTTCACCGTGCATGGCAAGGACGCACCGTCGCAGGTGGTCCTGAACGGCAGCCGCCTCCAGCGACTGGACTCCGCGACGGCGCTCGCCTCGGCCGCGTCCGGCTGGTACACGGACCCCGTGACCGGGATCACGGAGATCAGGACACCGTCGGTCTCCACGGGCCGCGGCTTCACGGTCGAGCTGCGTAGGTAGCGAGCAGCGGTCACAGGACAGGGTCAGGGGCCGTCTCCGGACGGTCCCTGACGCGTGTCCGGAACCAGGGAATCCTGACGTGCTTGGGGCCCTCGCCCAGCTCCGTTTCTCGCAGGCCGGTCACAGCTTGAACAGCACTCCGCGCCATGTCCATCCCGCTTCAAGGACCGCGGCCCGCAGGGGATTCTTCATCTCTGCGGGGTCGAAGCGGAACACCTCCGTCTTGTGCAGGCGGCCATCGGCCCCCCGCTCGATCTCCCACTTCCGGGAGACCGCCGTCACCTGTCCACGGGAGTACGCGCGCGACGCCGCCAGACTGGGCGTGTCCCCGACCCACGCGACCTCCCACTGCTCGTCGTACGTACGGACCTCGCGCTTCTCCGGGACCAGCCGCATCCGGGTCTTGACGGTCCGGTCCAGCCGGGTACTGACGAAGAACGTGCGCATGGCAGGCTCCAGGATCCGCCACTCCGCCACCAGCCCGACACCCTCCTTGGGGGTGGCATTGCGCACGCGGTACGGCACGTCCGGCCCGTTGACCGCGAGCAGCGCGGCACGGACTTCCTCGGCGGAACGCGGTGCGACACCGCTGGCAGGGTGCCTGGTGCCGGTCAGTCTGTCGAAAAGACCCATCGGATCAACCTACGGACGTTCGGCTGCCCGACACAAGGTCGCCCACGCCAAGTTCCGCGTCCTGCGGGGGTGCAGGCCGTGCACCACGGCCTGCACCCACCTTCATCCCGCGTCGAGCACCGCGGCCCGCAGGGGATCCTTCATCTCTCCGGGGGCGAAGCGGAACACCTCCGTCTTGTGCAGGCGACCGTCGGCCCCCCGCTCGATCTCCCACTCCAGGGGGCGCTGGTCCGGGTCCGCCACCGTATGCCGCGTCTATCAGCTGCCGCCGCGTCCACACCGGTGGACGGCCCGGCTTGATGCCCTGCGGCAGCAACGGTTCCAGCGTTCCAGCCGGGCCCACTGGCAGCTCGTCAGATTCCCACGCCCCACGGCGCCTGATCATCTACGACCAAGATCTACTTCGCAACAGGCCCTATCGGACCTGGACGAAAACGGGATTTGAGTAGAACCACAGATCGTCCCAAGGGCTCTCTTGCCCCAGGGCGTCCACCGCGTCGGCAAAGCGGGCTACGCGGTCGTCACGGCTCCGCGCGCGCTGCGCCCGGTGGCACCGCCGCGGCAGCGGACGGACTCCCCCTCCGTCGCTACGGCAGCGACCACCGCTGTCTTCCCCTGAAGTCCCCTGCGGCAACTCGGCGGGGACACCCAGGGGCTTCCCCCAGGGGGCAGCTGGGGGTTACCCCCCAATGAAGTCGGGGATTAACCCGGTCGCTCGGACGACGCCCGGTCCGTAGGTTCTGGGGTGGAATCGGAACACCGTTCCACTCAGCCTACGGAGGCCCCCCGTGACCGCCCCTTCGCGTCCGCAGCCGCGCACTCCTCATCCGCTCGTCGCGGCCTTCGTGCGGTTCGTCGTGTGTGGTGGCGGTGTCGGGCTGGCGTCCAGCGGGGTACTCGTACTGCTCAACGACCGGATACCGATGGCCATTGCCAACGCGCTGGTCACCGTCGTCTCCACGGTCATCGCCACCGAATTGCACGGGCGGGTCTCCTTCCGGAGCAATCGGAAGGGGTGGGGGGTCCATCTTCGGTCCGGGGTGACCGTCGCCGTGAGCTACGCGTTCACGACGGGGGCGCTGCTCTGCCTGTACGCCGTCCGGTCCGAGCCCTCGGCCCTGGTGGAGCAGACGGTCTATCTGTCGGCTTCCGCGCTGGCGGGCATCGGACGGTTCGCACTACTGCGGATTGTCGTCTTCGCCGACCGGACGCCGGCGCCCGACGCCTCTCTCAGCAAGGCCGCGGTGGCGATGGCTGCGTGAGGTCGCCGCCTGTTCGCAAATCGCGGAATGCGTCGTCGCTACGTAATGGGCCCCCGGCCGGCGGCCTCCGCTGCTTCCTCTGCCTCGTTCCCGGCGGCGTCAGTGCCGCCGCCTGCCGCCCCTACCCCTGCCGCTTGCGCCCGGTCGGCGCCGCTGATGGCTGCGGCCGAGATGCGCGGCCGGCCGCCGACGGGCCTGCTCGGCGACCGTCCTCAGATCCGCCAGACCCGCCTGGTCGGGGTGACCGGATGCGAGAGCGGCCTCAAGAGCCTTGTGCGCGGAGAGTTCCTGGCCTCCCAGGAATTCGAGCAAGCCTTCGGGGCCCGCTGTCTCCAGGAGCTGGAGCAGACTCTCGGCGACCATGACGAGGCTCTCGGGCTCGTTGAGGTCCTCGGCACCGAGGACCTCCCGGCGCACCAGGACACTCAGGGCAGTGGGGCCCAGGAGCGGGTCGCCGCGCAGGCCGCGCAGCAGCGCTTCGCCGTCCGGGTGCGCGTCGACGAGTGCGTCCAGCAAGGCTTCGGCGCGGGTACGGAACGGGGTCGCGCGCACTGCGTCGGTCAGCTTCTGCAGCGCCTCGGCAGAGCTCTCCCGGGCGGCGACCCAGGCAGCGAGTTCGGTACGGGCGGCGTCCGGGTCGTAGTGCTCGGCGATGACGCCGAGGAGCCCGGCGGCGGAGGCGTGGGCGAGTTCACCGACGCGCGGGGCATCCCGCCCTTCGGCGAGCAGCCGGCGACGTACGGAGTCGTGGCCGAGGGCGGTGAGACGGATCAACTCGACCGGTCCGTCGGTCAGTTCCGCCCGCTGTTCCTTGCTCCGCTCTGCGGCATCATCGCTCTCCCCGTGTCCACCGGCGACGACGCCGAAGAGCTCGGCGAGCTCCGGCGGCATCCCGGCGGGCGGCAACACGGACTCCTCGAGCGGTATGTCGAGGAAGACCGGGTCCGCCATGCCCTCGTGCCGCTTGATCGCGCCCAGGTCCTCCAACACGTCCAGTGCGGTGCGCAGATCACGGTCCGCGTGGCCGAGTTCCGTCTGCCAGGCGTAGTGCCCGATCAGTTCGTGCTCGGCGCGGTAGCGCAGGTGCAGCGAGTCGCGCAGCCGGGGCCAGGGCATGGCGTGCGGCAGGCTGTAGAGGGTGTTGAGAACATCCGGCACGGTGTCCTCGAAGCTGTCGAAGAGCATCGACCCGACGTGTCGGCCGCTGCGGGTTCCCAGGAGTGGCATGCGCAGCTCGGGGAATGCCTCGAAGGCGAGCCGCCACAGCGCGAGCGGGTCCTGCAGCAGGGGCTGCGCCTTGGCGACCGCGTACAGCCGCCCCTTGGCCACCCGTACCAGCCGGGCCTTCTTCGCCCACTCGACCGCAAGCCTCAGCCGCGGCAGCTGCGTGGAGAATCGCACCGCGTCCACCGGGTCGCCTGTCCCCAGCTCGGCGACGAGGGTTCGCGCGTCCGCCATTCGCAGGTTGCCCTTCGCGGTGAGCACGCGCCCCTCAGGGCCCGCCCAGTCGACGATCCCTCGCAGCCACCGCAGCGCGCGGGACGTCTCGGCGCGTGCCCGCAGCTCCTTCTCCGCGGGCAGCAGGACCGGCAGCTGCGGTTCGGCGCGTGTCGCTTCTGTCGGGCCGCGCGTCAGGTGGTTGCGCAACACCTCGTCCAGTACGTCCTGGTCGTACGGCACCTCGCCTTGCTGAGCCTGCTCCACGAAGCTTTCGAGCGCCGCCGGATCCTGGACATCGAACCCCTGCTCGGCCGCGGTGACCGCCCAGAACTTCGCCATTCCCCAGCGGCTGCGGTCAGCCATGGCGGGGGCGTACCGCGGTGTGAGGGTCTCGATCGCAGCAAGGTTGTCGGCCGGCGAGGCCCCGCGCGGGTCGCTGAGGCCCATCGCATCGAGGTAGCGCAGCAGGGCTGCGAGCGTGCCGGGCGCATCCGCCGGCTCTTCGCCGGGCAGCACGCTGACTGTGCGCGGCAGCCAGTCCAGCAGATACTCCTCGATGTGCCGGGGCTCCCACAGCCCCAGCCGCCCGTCGCAGGTACCTCGGTGGCGATATTCGAGCGCCGTCTCGACGACGAAGGGGTCCACGCTCTCGCCCCGCTCACGGGCCCACTGAACCGTCCGACGGATCAGCAGCGAACGCGCTGCCTCGAATTCCTCGGTCTCCTCGGGCGCGAAAAACGTCCTCATCACACAGGCCCTGCCTGTCCTCTCGTACGGACGCAGTCCCACAGCATGCCGACGGCCCCGGGGCCGATGGAGATCGCGCTTCCGCGGGACCGGGCGGTCACCATTGAACCGTAACCGGTCCGCCGGCGGCCGCAGATGCTGACGGGGGGGACGAGATGATTCTGCACTGTCGGCAACGGTTCCCCGTGGGTTTCAGGGCGCTGCTGATTTCAGGGCGCTGCGAAAAGTGCGGGAAGCGGGAGACCGTCTCCAGTTGGGGTGCGGACTACACGTACACGAATCTCTCCGACCACTACCCGTTGATCGGCTCCGTCGGCCAGCGGGACCGTGTCAACCGGCCGGCCTCGGAATCATCCGCGTCATACGTCGTGCCGACCGGTGCCGCTTCGACCGCAGCCACGGTGCGGGGGTACGCCACGGGGTCGGGGCGCGCCGTCGGTGGCTGCGGGAACGGCGGTCGTCGGCAGGCCGGTCGCGGGGACACGGCCTGCGGTTCTGCGCCCGGTGGGTCTCGTTGGGGCGCTGTTCGCCCGGGACTTGCTGGGCGACCGGGGTGCTTCGTCGGGCCGGATCAGTAGGCCGAGTTGACGTTGTCGATCGAGCCGTAGCGGTGGGCGGCGTAGTTGGCCGAGGCCGTGATGTTGGCTACCGGGTCGTAGATGTTCGTCGAGGTGCCGGCGACGTGGTACGCGTTGAAGGTGGGGTCGATGACCTGCATCAGGCCCTTGGACGGGATGCCCTTCATGGCGTTGGAGTCCCAGTTGTTGATGGCGTTGGGGTTGCCGGTGGACTCGCGCATCAGGTTTTTGCGGATGCCCTCGTAGGTGCCCGGGATGCCCTTCTCGTGCATGACCTTCAGCGACTGCTTGATCCAGGTGTCGACGTTGCCGCCGGACTGGGCGGGGGTGGCGGCCGAGGCGGCCGGGGCGCTGACGACGGTGCCGGCCATGACGGCGGCGCCGGCTGCGACCATGCCCAGCGAGATCTTCTTGGTCTTGGTCATGCGGGCGAACTTCTTGGGCATCGTGGTGATCTGCACGTGGTAATTCCTGTTCTGTCGGGAGGCGATGCCAAGAATTGTTAATCGGGAGGGAATCCCAGGTCAATGCCCGCCTCTTACTACTGCAATTAGTACCGGGTGCAGGAAATGAATGAGGAAGCGGCCTCAATACCGGGGAGCGGATCCAGATGACCTACTATCCGTCTTCAGAGTGACGTCGACCATATGGCCCACCCCACACGGCAAATGCCTCAAATCGCCACAAGAGTGACCCAGGCCATGTGGCCTGCATCATATTGAAGGCGCCCAATTCACTCAACGTAATGCAATAAATGCATTCCGCATTCACGGCGGGGTGGTCGATTGTCGACGCTCGTCGGCACGGAATCCTGGCCGGTGATTGAAGGCCGATGACCGGGGCCCGATGGGTCTACCGACGGTACGTACCGGGGCTGCTTCAGCGCCGCACAGCCACGGGGCTGTGCCGACCATGGAGGACGGGGATCCCGCCTACGCTCGTGAGGTTTTCCCCTGATCAGAGAGACGAGTAAGGAATGGTTCGCTACTTAACAAAGGAACCCTGCGTGTTGCCTTCTCCGCCCGAGGTCCGTCGACAGTGGGGCAAGAACGCACCTGATGTCGGCACGTCTCGATCGAGCTGGTGGCGTTCGTCAAGTCGATCGGCCACCGTCTCGAAAAGGCTGCGGCGTCCCTGAACGAGGGCGCGCCTGTGACCCAGCACAAAATAGACCTGCTGATCCGCTCCGGGCGTCCGCGTGCGCGTTCGGGGCTCAGGCCGGGTGACAGCCGCAATCCGAGACTTCCGGATGATGCGACCGCTCACGGCCCACAAGGCGTTCCGGCTCCTGCCCGACGACGTCTGAGGGCAGGCCTAGAGCGGCAGGGCCTGCTCCGCAAACCCCGGCACGCGGAGTCCGCCGACCTCACGTGGCGCTGCGCTCACTCGCCTCGCGCAGATCGCGCTCCACGGCCCGTTGGTGCGGGGAGACCAGCTCCCACTCCGCGCTGCCGGGCTGCCCCACGCGCAGCAGCTCCCGCCACCGTTCCTGGCTCCAGTCGGCCGGGGTCGTGGTGCGCACGAAGTCCTCGACCAGGGCGAGGAAGCGTGCGGGGTCGCTGTGGAAGGGGAAGTGGCCGGCGCCGTGGAAGATCTCCAGGCGGCTGCCGGGCATCGCCGCGTGCGCGCCGTAGGCGTGCCGGACCGGCACCACGCTGTCGCGCGATCCCCACAGCAGCAGTGTGGGCATGCCCTCCGCCAGATAGCAGCGGTCGAGCATGGTCACCACCTGGCCCCGCCAGTCGACCACCGACCGCAGGGTGCTGATGAACGCGCTGCGCGAGGTGGCGTCGGGGAGGGCATCCACCACGTTGAGCAGCTCTGCGGCATCCTGGCCCAGGTCGGTGTCGAGAAGCTTGATCAGTCGGGTGAAGAGGTCGACCTGGCTGCGCATGCCGGGCAGCCTCAGTGACGACAGCATGAGGTCTGCGCCCGGCAGCGACACCGCCCGCAGGACAGGGTTGACCTCGCGCCCCACACCACCCGTGCTCACCAGGATCAGGCGGTCCGTGCGCTCGGGGAACTGGTACGCGAACTGCATGGCCACGCCACCGCCAAGCGAGTGACCGACCAGGGTGGCACGCTCGATGTCCAGCACCCCCAGCAGGTCACGGATGCCGTTCGCGTATGCCGCCACCGAGTAGTCGGCCCGCGGCTTGTCGGAGGCCCCGTGCCCCAGGAGGTCGGGCGCGATGACGGTGTAGTTGCGCGCCAGGTCGGGGATCAGATCCGCCCAGGTCGCGGAGGAGTCGCCGATGCCGTGGATGAGCAGGATCGCCGGGCCGTCCCCGGCGATCCGGTACGCGCGGCGGTAGCCGTGCACCACGTGGTGGCGCAGCGGCACCTCCTGCCCGGACACCGAGCGCAGGCGGCCCGCTCGGGTGGGGCATGGTTCGGGTTCTGGGGCGCCGACCACAGGCTTGTCTCCCGTCTCCTTCTCCCCGATTCCTCGATTCCTCGCTTCCTCCTCGAGCGTAGAGCCTTCGGCGCACAGGGGATTTCCGGGACGTTTCAGGCAGTGCGCCGCTGCTCGGCGAATCGGGAAGAAAGTGGAAGGACTCGCGTCGAATCGGCATGCAACCACGTGCCCGCGAATTCCGTAACACGGACGTAGCAGTCGGGTGGATATGCGCGCCCTATGATCACCCCCAGCACACCCGCCGGCGGCTTCCCTTCACCTGCCGCGGTTTCGTGCTTCTCCCTCTCCCTGACCGGGCACGGCCCTGCCCTGCCATGCCCGCGACCCCTGGAAGGCGGCCTGAATGGTCTCTCCCGTACGCGTCTGGCTCAACCGCACGTACGCGGAGAACGTGTTCTTCATGGATCAGCTGCGGGACAATCCCCAGCGCCGCCCCGTGGAGATCCATGCCACGCACGGCGACCCGGACTCCCCCGTGCTGGCCGCCGCCGACACCGCGGCGCTCGAACCGGACGGGCTGTCCCCGGCCGCGTATCTCGAGTACGCGCTGGCGCAGTGTGCCCGGCATGCCGTGGACGTCTTCATCCCGGTTCTGCACCAGGCAAGCGTCGCCGCCCATCGCGAGGAGTTCGCCGCTCTCGGCACGGCCCTGCTCACGCCGCCCGCCGACGCCGTCACCACGTTCCAGGACAAGGCGACCACGTACGAGAAGGTCCGCAGTGCCGGGATCGCGGTGCCGCCCTGGTGGCGGGTGCACACCGAGGAGCAGCTGCTCACAGCCGTCGAGACCCTGGAGGCGGACGGACACAAGGCGTGCTTCAAACCGGCGGCGGGGGCGGGCGGTGTCGGCTTCCGTATCGTCACGCGGACACCGTTCTCCCTGTTCCACCTGGGCGGCTTCCCCAGTCCGTACGTCCCGTTGCAGCAGGTCGTCGAGGCGATGCGCCGCACCGAACGCCGGGTCGACTGGCTCGTCATGCCGCTCCTGGACGAACCGGAGGTCTCCGTCGACTGCCTCACCGGCCCCGACGGCAGGGTCAGGATGGCGGTGGGCCGTACGAAGAACGGCCGCCGCCGCGGCTTCACGCTCGACCCCGCCTGGACCGAACCGGCCCGGCTGCTCGCGGAGACGTACGACCTGCATCACCTGACGAACATTCAGTTCAGGCTCCTGGACGGCGAACCTGTCCTGCTGGACGTCAACACCCGCCCCGCCGGTGGCCTCCATCAGCTCGCGCAGTGCGGGCTGAACGTCCCCTGGGCCGCCGTGCAGCTCGCCCTAGGCGAGGAGCCCGGCCTGCTCGAACCGCGGTTCCTGGGAGCGGATTACGCGGTCGTCGCAGGTCCGCGTCCGCTTCGTCCGGCAGCGCTGCCGCGGCAGCGGATCGACTCCCCCACGCCGTCTCCGGTCCCTGCCGCGGCATGTCCGGCGCCCCAGCGCGCCGAGAGCGCGCTGCCGATCAGCTGAGCTCGATTCGCCGTGCCGGCCGCCACTTGGACCGCGGTCGTTCCATGGCGGGTGAAGGTGCTGGTCAAGGGTGTAACGGTGGACGCGGAGGGGTTGCTCGACGTGTTCCACGGTGCAGGTTCGTCGGGGTAGCGGCCCGCATCCGCTCCGACTCCGACCGGCCTCTGCCGCACGACGGGACCGGTATCGGCGAGATCGAGGCAAGCAGCCCGTGGGCAACCGGCTCCTACTGGCGCAGAGCCACCGGAACGTCGTTCCACGACGGACGGCTGCGCACCGGCGATATGGGCACCATCGACCGGCACGGCTGTCCGAGAATCACCGACCGGTCGCGTCGTCGGCGACCCATGCACCGGTCGCGACGCGGCGGCCGGGGTGGCTCGCAGCGGCTCGGCATCGCCGCTTCGAGCGCATCGCGGCACACTGAGAACAGGCGTCCGACCCGGCGCCGCGTGCTCCTCAGGCCGAGGCCGCCACCTCACCTGCGGGATCATCGAAGTGTCGGGACGATCACTCTGCGCGACCGTCCCGACCGTCGACGGAGGTGCCATGGCCGTGACGGGTGACGCGCTCATGATCGTCGACGGTTCCGGCGTGATCATGGAGTGGAGCCGACAGGCCGAGTCGTTGATGGGCCTCCCCGCGCCCGAGGTGCTGGGCCTTCCGGCGAGAGCATTCCTCTCGTTCCGCACCACGGGCAGTCACGGCAGGGACGGGGTACGGCTGACGCGCCGGGACGGCAGCACCGTCCCCGGCGAGCTGAGGGTACGGCCGGTCCTGCGGGACGACGCGCTGGCGTGGGAGATCCGGCGGCAGCCGATGGACCCCGTGCAGGGCACGCGCGCGGGCGCCTTCGGTTCCAGCGTGATCGAGGCACTGTTCACCCGGTCCCCCATCGGCCTGCACATCTTCGACCCCGAGCTCCGGGTCCTACGCGTCAATACCGCCGCCCAGGGCATGCACGGCATGTCGCCCGGGAGCATACTGGGGCGGCCCCTCGCGGAGGCGTACCCCCTCTCGGACCCGGTGACCGAGGAAACCGTGGCCCGCAGGGTGCTGGACGACGGACTGCCCGTCCTCGACCGCCTGGTACGGGTGCGCCTCCCTGCGGACCACGGCAGGGAGCGAGTGTTCTCCGTATCCATGTTCCGGCTCCGCGACGACCAGGGTGCGGTCCTCGGGCTCGCGACCTCCACGGTCGATGTCACCGACCGCGAACGGGGGCGCGTCCATGCCGCCGTCCTCGCACGAGTGCGCGAGAACATAGGCCGGACCCTCGACGTGGTCGCCACCTGCCAGGAGGCGGCGGACGTCCTGGTGCCCCGGTACGCCGACATCCTCGTGGTGGAAGTCGTGGACGAAGTGGTACGCGGCGAGGAGCCCCCGCTCCGTCCGCTGAACCGGGACGTTCCCCTGCGGCGTGCCGCGTTCCGCAGCCGCGCCACGGAGCCCGCGTACCCGATCGGCGACGTACGCAGCGCGCCGTACGAGACCCCGTACGGCCGGACCCTGTCCGACCTGCATCCACGGCTCGTGGACCTGACCACCGACAGGGCCTGGCTCGCGGCGGCCCCGGCGCGCGCCGAGGCCATCCGTGCCGCGGGAGCGCATTCGCTCATCACGGCGCCGCTGACGCTGCGCGGCACGGTGCTGGGGCTGATGTGCCTCTACCGCTGCGGGCAGACCGAGCCGTTCGGCGAGGACGACATCGACCTCACCCTCGAACTGGCGGCCCACACCGCGCTGTGCATCGAGAACGCCCGCCGCTTCACCCGGGAGCGGACGATCGCCGCGACGATGCAGCGCCGGCTCCTGCCGCAGAGCCCCTCCCCGCAGCCGGCCGTCGACACCGCATGGCTGCACCTCCCCGCGGACCGGGGCGCGAGCTGGTTCGACACCATCGCCCTGCCCGGCGCCCGCACGGCACTGGTCACCGGCAGCGCGAACGGTCAAGGCATCGTCGCCGCCACCACCATGGGCCAGCTACGCACCGCCATCCACGCGTTGGCCGCACTCGACCTCGCCCCCGACGAACTGCTCGCCAGGCTCCACGACACCACCGATCGCCTCGCCGAGGAACGCTCGGCGCTGCCGCCGGCGGACCCCCTGCACAAGGAGCGGCTCACCGCGGCCTGTGTCTACGGGGTCTACGACCCCGTCACCCGTACCTGCACCATCGCCCGCGCGGGTCATCCCGCACCGGTCGTCGTGGACCCCGACGGCACAACCTGCGTCTGCGACATCCCGGCAGGCCCCCCGCTGGGCTGCGCCGAGATCCTGCCCAGGGCCTCGGCGAGCATCCAACTCCCCGTGGGCACTACCCTCGCCTTCTACACCGCGGCCCTGCTCCCGGAGACGGACGCGGAGGAGGAGAGCGAAGACGACAGGGATCCGAGCCGGCTCCGCAGTCTGCTGGGCCGGTCCGACCGCTCGTTGCGGCAGTTGTGCGACGACGTCGTCTACGCCCGGGGCAACCGGCACCCACAGGGCGACGCGGCGCTTCTCCTGGCACGTACCACCGATTTGCCCCCCGACCACATGGCCACCTGGCAGCTCACCCCCGACGCGACGGCCGCCGGCGAAGCCCGGTCCCTCGCCCGGCGCCGGCTCAACGACTGGAACCTGGACGAGGAGACCACGTCCACCGCAGAGCTGATCGTCAGCGAACTGGCCACCAACGCGCTGCGCTACGGATCCCCGCCCCTGCAACTGCGCCTCATCCTGGAGCGCACACTCACCTGCGAGATGACGGACGCCGGCAGAGCCGCACCCCATCTGCAGCACGCCCGGGTCGTGGACGAAGGCGGTCGGGGGCTGTTCATCGTCTCCCAGCTCGCCCACCAGTGGGGCGTCCGCTACAACCAGGACGGCAAGACCATCTGGACCGAACAGCTCCGCCCGGACCGTTGAACGGCGGGTGCGCCCGACCTCCCCGATGCCGGCCGCGGAGAGCCACCGGCGCGGACTCCGTACCGAAGAGGGCGGCTCCGCCCGCCGGATCGGCCACCGGGCAACCTGGCTCACTCGCCTACGATCGACCGGGTGTGCGCAAACGTCATCGTCGCCGAAGACGACCAGAAGCAGGCCGAACTCGTCCGCCGCTACCTCGAACACGAAGGTCACGCGGTCACCGTCGTACGCGACGGCCTCGCCGCGCTCGACAAGGTGCGGCACAAGGAGCCCGACCTGCTCGTCCTCGACGTGATGATGCCGCGGGCCGACGGCCTGGACGTCGTACGTGTCCTGCGGTCCGAACGGCGGGAGGTCCCGGTGCTGATGCTGACCGCCCGCACCACCGAGGACGATCTGCTGCTCGGTCTCGACCTCGGCGCCGACGACTACATGACCAAGCCGTACAGTCCGCGCGAGTTGATGGCCAGGGTCCGTACGCTGCTGCGCCGCACGAACCGGGCCGCGACGGTGCACCCGGCCCCGGACTCCGCCGACGAGGTACTGTCCGTGGGCACGCTCAGGGTCGACCCCGCCCGGCACGAGATATCGGTCGCCGGTGGATATGTGGAGTGCACACCGGGCGAGTTCCGCATCCTCGCCGCGATGGCCGCCGAGCCCGACCGGGTCTTCACCAGGCAGCGTCTCCTGGAGGAACTGCACGGATTCGACCGGTACATCAGCGATCGCACCGTCGACGTGCACATCATGAACCTGCGCAAGAAGATCGAGCCCGCCCCACGGAAGCCGACGCGGCTGCTCACCGTCTTCGGCGTGGGTTACAAACTGACCGACCCCGAGAAGAGTGCGTCGCGTGCCTCGTCGTGACGGACGGGGGCGGCCGCCTCACCGCAGCGGTCGGGACCGGCAGCGGCTGCCGCTCCGCAAGAGTCTGCTGGGGCGCCTGCTGACCGTATCGGTACTGGTGGCGGCCTGTTCGGTGGCGGCGACCGCCTGGCTCGCCGTGCAGACCACATCCGGTGCCATCAAGCAGGAGCAGGGCCAGAATCTCACCGCGGACGCCCGGATCTACAACAAGCTGCTCGGTTACGCGGCGGGCCACCCCCGGTGGGACGGGGTCGGACGGACGGTGCGCGATCTGGCGGCGGAGTCGGGTCGCCGGGTCGCCCTGACCACCCAGGGCCGGGCGGTCATCGCCGACTCGGCGACCGGGTCATCCCCACCCGCGCTGCCGGCGCAGGCGTCGGCGATCGTCGACCCGCTGTCCGTGGACACTGCCCTCGCCGCACAGTCCACCGGGTCGCACGACACCGCGGCCGACCGTGTCGACCCGCGGGCCGTAGGGCCGTTCCGGCTGCCTGCCGCGGAACGTACACGGTTGCGTCGTGCCGCCGACCGGGGCGTGGCCTGCCTGAACGACGCCGGGATCGCCTCGGACGTCGTCGAGGGGCCGAGCGGACGCCCCCGCATCCAGATCGTGGGCAACGACCCCGACCGTATCCTCGGCACCCGATGCGCAACCGACGCGCTGGACGAGCCCACCGGAACCGAGAAGAAGGCACTGAGCGCACTCAACCAGCTGGCCGATGCCTGCCTGGACCGCCAGGGGCGCGCGGGTGTCCACCTGCGTCTGGACCTCTCCTGGGGCCAGGGCGCCCAGCCGGAACCGAGCATCGGACCGGACCGCCGGGCCGTCGCCACCCTCGCTCCTGTCCCCACACCGGCCGTGCAGAGCAGCGACAACGAGCGGGCGATCGCGTCGTGCGTCGGCACCGCTCGCCGTGAACAGCTCAGCTCGTACGTCGCCTCACCCGCGCTGCTGTACATCGGGGACTCGGGCGGCGCCACGGTGCCCGGATTCGATCTCTCCCCGGCCAACACCGCGCGTATCGCGGGTGTCGCAGCCCTCGTCCTCGCCTTCACCATCGGTGCCTCGGTGCTGGCCGGGGCCCGGCTCGTACGGCCGCTGCAGGCACTCACCGGAGCGGCCCAGCGGATGCGGGACGGCGCGGAGTCAGTACCCGTTCCGGTCACCGCGGACAACGAGATAGGGCAACTGGCCGCCGCCTTCAACGACATGACGACGCATCTCGCGCGCCTGGAGGCACAGCGGAAGGTGATGGTCAGCGATGTCGCCCACGAGCTGCGGACCCCGCTGAGCAATATCCGCGGCTGGCTGGAAGCGGCACAGGACGGCCTGGCCGACCCCGATCCGGCGTTCGTCTCCTCGCTCCTGGAAGAAGCGGTACAACTGCAGCACATCATCGACGACCTGCAGGACCTGGCCGAGGCCGACGCGGGCGCACTGCGTCTGCATCCCCGGCCGGTACGGATCCGCGAGCTGCTCGGCCAGGTGGCCGCCGCGCACCAGGCGCGGGCGGAGACGGCCGGCGTCACACTGACGGTGCGCACGGATGCGGCCGGAGTTCCGGCCCCCGCCCTGACCGCCGATCCGGTGAGGCTGCGGCAGGCCATCGGCAACCTGGTGTCCAACGCGGTACGCCACACCCCGCCGGCCGGACACATCACCCTGCGCGCGTACGGCTCCGACTCCGGTGACGCGGTACTGATCGACGTCGCCGACACGGGCAGCGGCATCTCGCCCGAGGATCTCCGTCATGTCTTCGACCGCTTCTGGCGGGCCGAGAAGTCACGCAACCGGCGCACCGGCGGCAGCGGTCTGGGACTGGCGATCGTCAGGAAACTCGCCGAGGCGCACGGGGGTGGGGTGAGCGCGGTGAGTACGGAGGGCGAAGGCTCGGTCTTCACACTACGGCTGCCCGTGGAGCCGGGTCCGAGGACGGCGGCCGAGCTGTCACGGGCGAGCGGACCACCGCGTGCGCCGGGGCGCGGATCCGGGGCGTGAGCGGGTGGGTGCGATCCCGATCGGGCTGATGCGATGACCACAGGTATCTGACAGGTTCTTCATAAGTTCACGCCAGGCTGACGACATGTCCGGCGCCTGGTGCCCACCGGCATCCAGGCATCACCGAGGCCGGGCTGGAACTGGAGCCTTGCATGTCCCACCGTCCCCATCCGTCCCTGCGTACCGCTGTCCTCGCCGCCGTCGCGGCGGGCGCGGTGCTCCTCCCCTCCACCACGGCGCTCGCATCGACCGCTTCCGACGCGACGCCCAAGCCTTCGGTGACGACCGCCGGGCGAACCCCGGCGCCCGCCAGAGGGGTCGATTCGACCCGGCCCACGCGGGTCGCGACGCCGTCGGCGGTGCCCCGTGGCCGCGTGGCCGCGGGCACCCGGCCCAGCCCGGCCCCGAGCGCGCCCCCGAAGCGCGGCTCCGCCGAGCCCCGTGGTGGCGTGGCCGCGGGTGAGCAGCCGACCGCAGATACGAGCGACCGCACCACCGCACTCGCCGGATCGGCCGCGGCCGCGGCCGTCCTGGCGGGCGCGGGCGCCCTCGTGCTTCGCCGTCGCCGCTCTGCCGCACACCGCAACGGCTGACCTCCGGCAGTGGCGCCGTCCTCCGACGGGCGGCGCCACGTAACGCCCCCCCCCGCCCCCCGTTCCCCCCCGTCGCCCCGCATTTTGGTTGACGCCTAGTGGCGG
>NZ_JBHVWN010000001.1:145293-151200 GCF_042882275.1 Streptomyces sp. NPDC058231
GGCGGGGGCGGGGCCGTCCGTGGGGGGCGGGGGGGGTTTCTGGATTGGGGGGCGCCGCTCTACCCATCCCCCGATGGGCTCCCCGGTGGCTTGGGGGCGGTGCTCCGTGGGGCGGCCCCACTTCCCGCCCTCCCCTGCCCCCGTTACCACCGCTTCCCCCGCTTTTTCGGAGCCCGCATGTCGCCTGCGCCGCAGACAGCCCGTCGATCAGTCACGCCCCGGGCACTCGCCTGTCTGGCGCTCGTCCTCCTCGCCGGCTGCGCACCTGACGCCACGGAGCCGTCACCCCTTACCCACTCGGCCACGCACTCCCCCACCCGCCTGTCACCCCGGTCACCCAAGTCCGGACAGCCCGCCGCTCCCTCCCGGGTGTCCATCCCCTCGATCGGGGTGACCAGCTCCTTGATGCCGCTCGGCCTCAACGCGGACGGCACCGTGGCAGTCCCCCCGGCGGAGAAGGGCATGACGGCAGGCTGGTACACGGGAGGCGCGATCCCCGGCGAGCGCGGCGCCGCCGTCCTCATCGGCCACAACGACACCCGGTTCGGCAGGGCGGTCTTCCACGACCTGAAGAAGATCAGCAAGGGCGCCGACATCGCCGTCCGCAACGAGCTCGGGCGGACAGCCCACTTCACCGTCACCGGCACGGAGTCCGTGAGCAAGAAGGCGTTCCCCACGAAGAAGGTGTACGGCAGGACCGACGACCGTGTTCTCCGCCTCATCACCTGCGACGGCGCATTCGACGCCCAGGGCCACCCCGTCGACAACCTCATCGTCTACGCGACGCTGCGCCGTCATCACGCCGCCGCGCAATGAGGCGGAGACAACCGGTGCGTGCGTGCGTGCGCGCCGCGCCGACGCCCGCACGAGAGACCGCGCTGCCCGGCAGAGGCCGCTCGTCCGGAAGCCCCCACGCCGTTGGCCCCCGGATGGAGGGACTCCTGACATCCGCTGTCTACCCAGCAGTAACTCCCGCTGATTTGATGTGTGTTGCCCGTTCCACCCCCATCAGCAGAAGCAGGAGAACCCGTGCCGCACACCGCGTACCGCCGCACCTCCGGCGTGGCTCTGACCGCCGCTTTCGCCGCCGCCACGCTGGCCGCCAACGCTCCGCACGCCGCAGCCGCGGACACCCCGACGCTGCGGGTTCTCACGTACAACACGTTCTTGATGAGTGAGAACCTGTACCCGAACTGGGGCCAGGACCACCGGGCGGCGGAGATCCCGAAGGCGCCGTTCTTCCAGGGCAATGACGTCGTGGTGCTCCAGGAGGCATTCGACAACTCCTCCTCCGACGCGCTGGCGCAGAACGCGTCCGCCCAATACCCCTACCGCACACCGGTGGTGGGCAGGAGCAAGAGCGGCTGGGACGCCACGGGCGGCGCCTACTCGGCTCTCACCCCGGAGGACGGCGGAGTCACCGTCCTGAGTAAGTGGCCGATCATCCACAAGGAGCAGTACATCTACAAGGACGCCTGCGGCAGCGACTGGTGGTCCAACAAGGGCTTCGTCTACGCCGAACTGAACGTCGACGGGGTGAACGTCCACGTGGTGGGCACCCACGCCCAGTCGACCGACTCCGGATGCGGGGCGGGCGAGGCGGCACAGATGCGCAGCAGGCAGTTCAAGCAGATCGACGCCTTCCTCGACGCGAAGCACGTCCCCGCGTCCGAACAGGTCATCGTGGCAGGCGACATGAACGTCGACTCCCGCTCGTCCGAGTACGCCTCCATGCTCACCGACGCCGGACTGACCGGAGCCGACGCCCGTACCGGCCACCCGTACTCCTTCGACACCCAGGCGAACTCGATCGCCGCCGACCGCTATCCCGACGACCCCCGCGAGGACCTCGACTACGTCCTGTACCGGGCAGGGCACGCGAAACCGGCCGGATGGACGAACGAGGTGGTCAAGGAGGAGAGCGCGCCCTGGACCGTGTCCAGCTGGGGCAACGACTACACGTACACCGACCTCTCCGACCACTACCCGCTGATCGCCTCCGCGGCTCGGTAGCGGGGCGCCACCGGCCGGACAATCGGACAGGGCACGGTGGACCGTCACGACCGCGGCGCTCCACCGTGCCCGCTCCCTTTCCGGACCGAACGACCGAAGGACGCCTCATGGGCCACACCCGGCACCCGTTCCACCTCCTGCCCGGCACACCCTCGTCGCCGGTCCTGTTGCACGTGCCGCACGCGTCACGCGCCGTCCCCGCTCCGGCCCGTGCCGGAATCGAGCTGGACGACGAGGCCCTGGAGCGCGAGCTCGACCACATCACGGACTCCCACACGGCCGACCTGGCGGCCGAAGCCGCCGCGTCCGCCCCGGTCACTCCGTGGCAGTTCGTCAACGGCCTGTCGCGGCTGGTCATCGACCCCGAACGCTTCCCGGACGAACGCGAGGAGATGCTCTCCGTGGGTATGGGCGCGGTCTACACGCGGACCACCCGGCGCGAACGGCTCCGCTCGCCGGACGTGGATCCGCAGCCCTTGATCGACCGGTGGTTCCACCCGTATGCGGCAGCGATGACCGCCGCCGTCGACGAACGCCTGGCCGCCACCGGCCGCGCCGTCGTCATCGATGTCCACTCCTACCCGACGGCCGCGCTCCCGTACGAACTCCACGGCGCCGGACCACGCCCTCCGATCTGCCTGGGCACCGACGCCTTCCACACCCCTCCGGAACTCCTCGCACAGGCCGAGAAGGCGTTCGCCGGATTCGGGGGTACCGGCGTCAACAGCCCCTTCGCCGGTACGTACGTGCCGCTCAAGCACTACGGCGCGGATCCGCGCGTCAGCGCACTGATGATCGAGATCCGCCGCGACCAGTACATGTCCGAGCCGGGTGGTCCGGCCCGTCCCACCGGCCTGACCGCGCTGGCGTCCGCGCTGGCCGCGCTGGTCGGGGTGGTGTCCGCCGGTGCCGCCGCCCCGTTCGGGTGAAGGCAGGTAGGAACGTGACCCGGCGCGCATCGTCCGACCGGGGCGGCGGCCGGAGCTTGCTCCAGGTCGCCGCCCCCACCGCCACGGCGGCGGATACCGCCCCGATCAGGACTTCAACTTGTGAAAGTTTGATCATGAATGGTCGGATTCCCTGATCCGGCCTTGCACCCCTTACCTACCCTCAAGTAACTACATGCTTCATGAAGCTTTTCAGTCGCAGCTCCACACCCCCACGCACAGTGGCGCCTGCCGCTCCGCCGGTCCCCACTGTTGCCGTGGTGCCGGATCCTGCCCTGGCAGCTCTCAGCGGGGAATGGACGATCGACCCGGCGCACAGCAGGATCGGGTTCTCCGTCCGGCACGCCATGGTGACCACGGTCCGCGGCTCTTTCGCGGAGTACGAGAGTCGCCTCTATTTCGACGGCCGGAACCCCGCTCGCTCCCGGGCGGAAATCTCGCTGCACACCGCCAGTGTCGACACCGGGGTGGAGCAACGCGACGCCCACCTGGTCGGCCGTGACTTCCTGAACGCCGCGCAACATCCGCGGATGACTTTCGTGAGCACCGCCGTGCAGCTCACGGGCAAGGACGTCTACCGCATGACCGGCGACCTCACCATCAGGGGAACGAGCCACCCCGTGGCCCTGGACCTCACCTACATAGGGCACGTCACCGACCCGTTCGGCTACGAACGCGTCGGTTTCGACGGCACCACCACCATCAATCGTTCCGACTGGGGCCTGACCTACAACGCCAGGCTGGCCGAGGGCGGAGCCATGGTGAGCGAGAGGCTCCGCCTTCAGTTCGACATCGCAGCCATCCGTTCCACCGCCTCCGGCTGACCCGGACGACCGGGAACGACGCTCGGGAGAGTCCTGGCCCTTCCGCCCCCTCCGCACCGGTGCGGAGGGGCGCGCCCAGGACGCTCACCCACGGCCCCGCGCGCGGAGCCCGCACCGTCCTCGTCGTCGCACCCTGTTCGACGACTCGGCTCCGCGACGTCGACGTCGCCACGGCACCCGCACTGACTTTGCTTACACCGTTGCCACCGCGAATGTCGTCGCCGCCGGCTCCGGCGCGAAGGGTCCCGCGAGAGTGTCCACATCCCCTTCACTTATTGATCGACAACCTCTGATTTACCTCAGATTTGTTCCTCTGTGATATGCCGCACTGCCAGAATCACAGGATTCCCAGAAGATGGGGTGTCGGACCGTGACACGGTGACGACTCCCGGCCCCCACCGCCGGGACCTCCCACCATCCCCTCACAAAGGCGAACCCTCTCCATGAGTGACCGCACCACCGAGGCCGAACCGCTCGTTGCCGCCCCACCGGCGACAGGCTCCCCGCACCGTGACGCCGGCGATGCCGGTTACAGCAAGGACCTCAAGTCCCGTCACATCAACATGATCGCCATCGGCGGCGCGATCGGCACCGGCCTGTTCCTCGGCGCGGGCGGACGGCTGGCAGGCGCGGGCCCCTCACTCGCCATCGCCTACGCGGTCTGCGGCGCCTTCGCCTTCTTCGTCGTGCGCGCGCTCGGCGAACTGGTCCTCTACCGGCCCTCCTCCGGTGCCTTCGTCTCGTACGCCCGTGAGTTCATGGGTGAGAAGGGCGCCTTCGCGGCCGGCTGGCTGTACTTCCTGAACTGGGCGACCACCGCCGTGGCGGACATCACCGCGGCCGCCACCTATGCCCATTTCTGGGCCATGTTCAGCGACGTTCCGCAGTGGATCCTCGCGCTGATCGCCCTCGCCGTCGTCCTCACCGCCAACCTCATCTCCGTGAAGTACTTCGGCGAGATGGAGTTCTGGTTCTCGATCATCAAGGTCGGCGCTCTGGTCGCGTTCATGCTGATCGGCATCTTCCTGGTGGTGACCCAGCACTCGGTGGACGGTCACACCCCCGGCTTCTCCACCATCACCGACAGCGGTGGCATCTTCCCGGTGGGCATGCTCCCGATGCTGCTGGTGATCCAGGGTGTCGTGTTCGCGTACGCCTCGGTCGAACTGTGCGGCGTCGCCGCCGGCGAGACGGAGAGCCCGGAGAAGATCATGCCCAAGGCGATCAACTCGATCATGTGGCGCGTCGGGCTCTTCTACGTCGGCTCCGTGGTGCTGCTCGCCGTACTCCTGCCGTACACCGCGTACTCCGGGGACGAGAGCCCGTTCGTCACCGTCATGGACAAGCTCGGCATCCCGGGCGCGGCCGGTGTGATGAACCTGGTCGTACTGACCGCGGCTCTCTCCAGCCTGAACTCCGGGCTGTACTCCACCGGACGCATCCTGCGCTCCATGGCGCTGTCCGGTTCCGCGCCGAGGTTCACCGGTCGGATGAACAAGGGACAGGTGCCGTACGGCGGCATCCTGCTGACCGCCGGATTCGGTGTTCTCGGCGTCGCACTCAACTACGTCATGCCGGGCCAGGCGTTCGAGATCGTCCTCAACTTCGCGTCGATCGGGATCCTCGGCACCTGGGGCATGATCATGCTCTGCTCGCTGCTGTTCTGGCACCGCTCACGCGACGGCCGGGTGACCCGCCCGTCGTACCGGCTGCCCTGGGCCCCGTACACGCAGATCGTCACGCTGGCGTTTCTCGCGACGGTGGTGTTCCTGATGTGGTGGGGCGGCGGTGTCGGCCGTACGACCGTGATGTGTCTGCCGCTGATCGCGGCGGCGCTGGTCGGTGGCTGGTTCGTCGTCCGGCGACGGGTCAACGAGCTTGCGCGGGAGCGTCAGGAAGCCTGACCTCCTCTCGGTACCGGCGACGGCCTTCGCGGGAGACTTCGTTCCGCGGGGGCCGTTCCTGTACCGCCATCCTGACCCCCTGCAAACCGCAGGTGGGCCAGGCCCCGTTCTGCACAACGACGGAGCCGGGGGGGGTGTCAAAGAGGGGGGGAAGCACGCCCGCAGAAGTGGTATGTACAATATTTGGGTGTGGGGGCGGGATTAACGCGCCCCCCACAA
>NZ_JBHVWN010000001.1:151210-180347 GCF_042882275.1 Streptomyces sp. NPDC058231
CGCGGGTCTCCGCCACTTGTTGTGTTTCCCCCCGGCTCCATTTGGTCAGTTGACCTTGGTGTCCGAGGGGGGACTTGAACCCCCACGCCCGATAAAGGGCACTAGCACCTCAAGCTAGCGCGTCTGCCATTCCGCCACCCGGACCAGGTGATCCGCCCCGGTTTCCCGCGGCGACAAAGAAAACAATACCAGGGGTTTGGGGTGCCTCTCACCTGCATATTCGGTGGTCAGTGCGGTGCGGGCGGGGTGGCGGAGCGAAACGGCCGGGCAGCTTCACTTTGTGTGGCCGCCTGTATGCACAGTGCGCTGACGCGCCCGGCCGGGCGGCCGTCGGCTTCGACGGCGCGTGGTGCCGCGCCACGGCCGAGGCACCGTGCGCTCCTGGTGACGGCCGTGGAGCGCACGGTGCCTGACGTCACCGGGCGGGCGTTCGCGCTGTTCCCCGATGTCAGGAATTCGAGGTGAGGCGCGGACCGCCTCCTCCGGTGCCGCCTCGGTCCTACTTGCGCAGCGCCGCCAGGTTGTCGTAGCCGATCCGCGCATGCTTCAGGGACTGCGCGAGGTCGGTCGAGCTCGGTGCGTTGTCCTGCTCGATCATCGGGTTGCGGTAGTTCGCCTCCCCGACGCGGCTGAAGAACGTCCGGTAGTCGATGACCCCGGTACCGAAGGGGACCATGTCGTAGCCTTCGCCACTGGTCGTGTTGACGACGCCGTCCTTGGCGTGGAACAACGGGTAGCGCTTGTTGTGGGAGCGGACCAGTGCCGCGGGGTCGAAGATGTTCTCCCGCTGCGATCCGTCGTGCGCGGTGTAGGTGTGGAACTTGTACTGGGCGACGTGTGCCCAGTAGATGTCCATCTCCAGCCACACGGTCTTCGGATCGGTGACCTTGAGGAAGTACTCGAGCTTGCGGATGCCGGAGCTGCGGGTGGGTCGGCCCTGTGCGTCCAGCGGACCGCCGTCGAGCAGGAAGCCGTAGGCCGCGTCGTGGTTGTGGGTGTACAGCTTGATCCCCGCACGATGAGCGATCTGTCCCAGCGAGTTCCACTTGTCGGCGGCCACGTCCCAGTCGGCACGGTAGGCGCTGCCGGTGGGGTCGCCACCGGTGCCCATGTGGTCCATGCCGAGGATGTTCGTTATTTCCAGGGTCCGCTTGAACTGGTCCAGGTCGCTCTGGTTCAGCGGCCAGGACGACGGGATGAAGCCGTGGTTGCCCTGGGCGCGCAGACCGTAGTCGTCCAGCCACGAACGCAGCAGCTTCGCGCCCTCCACCGTTTCGAGGTTGCTTCCGCCGGGCGCGTTGGCGTGCTGGCCGTACCCGGCGAACTCGACCTGCTTGTAGCCGTAGCGGGCCAGCTCCTTGAAGACGTCGCGGAAGCCCGAGGGAAGGTTGGTGCTGAGCGGATCCCGGCCCGTGGCGTCGCGCACGGTGTACAGGATGATTCCTCGCTTCGCCGCCGGGACCAGAACCTGGCCGTGGCCGTGATCGTGGCCGTGGTCGTGGCCCTTGTGGGATGCGGGCTGGGCGAAGGCCGGCGACGCGCCGAAGGCGGGCGCGGCGATCGCCGTTGCCGCGGCGGCGGTGCAGCTGCTGAGAAAGCGGCGGCGACTGACGCCGAGGCTGCGGCGCAGGGCGCTGTCTGTTCCGGATTCGTCGTTGAACGCGGTCACGGTCTCTCTCTTTCTCGAAGATGCTCGAAACGCTGTGCACGGACCGATCTCATGCGAGGCCGGCAAGCGTGAGGAGCAAGGACTTCACTTCGGTGGCCCGGACGGGTCCGGTGAACGCGTGGGGGGTGGAGCAGAGGATGAGCGGACCTTCTTCGTCGCTCATGGGGAGGCGGCCGTGGCTGCCTCGAACAGGTGACGGGTCGAGGGGTACGACCGCCATGCGGTAGCGCATGCCGAGCTTCTTGCGGGCCACGGCGGTGGCGGCCTTGACCCGGACGTACGGGTCCTGGGGGTCCAGGAAGAGTTCGACCGGGTCGTAGCCGGGTTTGCGGTGGATCTCGACGAGCTGCGCGAAGTCGGGCGCGCGCGCGTCGTCGAGCCAGTAGTAGTACGTGAACCAGGCGTCCGGGTCGGCGACGGCGACGAGCTCGCCGGACCTCGGGTGGTCGAGGCCATGGGCCTTCTTGCCCTCGTCGTCGAGGAGCTGCTCGATGCCTTGCACGTCCCGGAGCGCTTCGCGGGTCGCGTCCAGGTCCTCGGGACGGCGTACGTAGATGTGGGCGAGCTGGTGGTCGGCGACGGCGAAGGCACGCGAGGCCATGGGGTCCAGGTACTCCATGCCGTCCTGGGTGTGGACCTCCAGCAGGCCGGCGCGGCGCAGTGCCCGGTTGATGTCGACCGGGCGGTCGACGCGGGTGATGCCGTACTCGGAGAGCGCGACGACGGTGCGGCCCTCACGGCGGGCGTCCTCGAGGAGTGGGGCCATGGCCCGGTCGAGGTCGGCGGCGGCCCTGAAGGCGCGAGGGTCGTCGGGGCCGTAGCGCTGCAGGTCGTAGTCGAGGTGCGGGAGATAGCACAGGGCCAGATCGGGGTGGCGGGTGTCCAGGATGTGCCGGGTCGCGTCGATGATCCACTGCGAGGAGACCAGGTCGGCGCCGGGGCCCCAGAAGTGGAAGAGGGGGAAGGTGCCGAGCCTCTCTGTGAGTTCGTCGTGGAGGGCGGGCGGGCGGGTGTAGCAGTCGGGTTCCTTGCGGCCGTCGGCGTAGTAGACGGGGCGTGGGGTGACGGTGATGTCAGTGTCGGCGCCCATGGCGTACCACCAGCAGATGTTGGCCACGGTGTAGCCCGGGTGGACGCGGCGGGCGGCGTCCCAGAGTTTGTCGCCGGCGACGAGTCCGTTGTGCTGGCGCCAGAGAAGGACGTCACCGAGCTCGCGGAAGTACCAGCCGTTGGCGACGATGCCGTGCTCGGCGGGGGTGGTGCCGGTGAGGAAGGTCGACTGGGCGGCGCAGGTGACGGCGGGCAGCACGGTGCCGAGGGGCGCGTGGGTGCCCGACCGACCCAGGGACTTGAGGTGCGGCATGTGGTCGAGGAGCCGGGGGGTGAGGCCGACGACGTCGAGGACGAGGAGGGGGGTGGGTGAGCCGCCGGGCGGCGGGACGGGTTCGGCCGGGTTCATGGGAGCTCCTTGAGGCCGAGGTCGACCAGGAGGTCGCGGGCGAGAGTGAGTTCGGCGGCGATGCCGTCGACGAGCTGGGGGCGGCTGCGGGGGCGCAGCTCGGCGGGGAGCGCCTGCCAGGTGTACGTCTCGACCTCCAGGTGGTGGGTGAGCGGCCGGGCTCCGCCGACCAGGTGGGTCAGCGTGGAGCGGAGCACCGGGAGGGTGGAGGTGAGCGGCGGGGCAGGGGGTGCGTGCAGGGGTACGTGGAAGTGGGCGCGCCACGGGGCGCCGTCGGGAAGTGCCCGTCCGGTGACCGCCTCGTCGAGGTCGTCGGTACCGCGCAGCCCGCCGGTGGTGCTGGTTCGGGTCTGGTGGAGGAAGCGGGGTTCGTCGAAGGCGGCGAGTGCGGTGCGCACTTCGGGGAGGTGCGGGTGTTCGGCGTGCAGGGCGGCGGAGAGCTGGGCCTTGACGACCGGGATGCCCGCCGCGGCGAGTGCGCGCAGGGCGGTGCCGGGGTCTTCGAAGGAGGTGGCGAGGTGGCAGGTGTCGATACAGATGCCGATGCGCCGGTGTCCGACTGCGGTGAGTGGTGCGATGGCGTCGCCGGTGGTCTCGACGGTGCAGCCCGGTTCGGGTTCCAGGCCGATCCGGATGGACTTGCCGGTCGGTTCGGCGAGGGCGTCGAGGCGTTCGGCGAGGGTGGTGAGGGCCGTGTGTGCGGTGCGGGCGGCCTCGGGATCGCCGGCGAACGGGGTGCGCCAGGCGATCGGAAGGGTGGAGATGGTGCCTTCGGTGACGTCGTCCGGGAGCAGCGTGGCGAGCAGCCGGGCGAGGTCCGTGGTGTGGGCGAGCCGTTCGGGGTCCGTCCAGTCGGGCTTGTACACCCGGTACTTGACCTCTTCGGCGCCGAACCCTTCGTACGGAAAGCCGTTCAGGGTGACGACTTCGAGGCCGCGGCGGTCGAGTTCGGCGCGCAGGGAACGCAGTTGGACGGGGTCGTCGATCAGGGTCCTCGCGGCGTTCCTGGCAAGCCAGAGGCCGATGCCGAGACGGTCGCGGCCGAGCCGTCTGCGGACCGGTTCGCAGTGGTCGCGCAGCTGGGCGCGGACGCCGTCCAGGGTCTCGGCGGGGTGGACGTTGGTGCAGTAGGCGAGGTGGACGGTGGATCCGTCGGGGTGGCGGAAGCGCATCGTGTCACTCCCCGCCGCGGAGGATGGAGTTCCCCTCGTGGAGCGGATCGGGGGTGACGGGATCCAGCTGCAGGCGGCCGCTCTGGCCGTAGAAGGCGACGGGGTTGCGCCACAGCACCTGGTCGACGTCGTCGTCGCTGAAGCCGGCGGCGAGCATGGCGTCGCCCACCCTGCGGGTCTTGAGTGGGTCGCTCCGCCCCCAGTCGGCGGCCGAGTTGACCAGGATCTTCTCGGTGCCGTGCGTCCTGAGGATCGCGATCATGCGGTCCTCGTCCATCTTGGTGTCGGGGTAGATGGAGAAACCGGCCCAGCAGCCGCTGTCGGCGGCGTCCTTCACGGTGGTCTCGTTGAGGTGATCGAGCAGGACCCGCTCCGGGGGCAGCTGGGACTCGCGGATGACGTCGATGGTGCGGTGCAGACCGGCGAGCTTGTCGCGGTGCGGGGTGTGGACGAGGGCGGGCAGCCCGTGGTCGGCGGCGAGCTGCAGCTGGGCGGCGAGAGCGGTGTCCTCGGCGGGCGTCATGGAGTCGTAGCCGATCTCGCCGACGGCGACGACGGAGTCCTTGACGAGATAGCGGGGCAGTGCGTCCAGCACGGGGGTGCAGCGGGGGTCGTTCGCCTCTTTGGGGTTGAGGGCGAGCGTGCAGTGGTGGGCGATGCCGTACTGGGCCGCGCGGAAGGGTTCCCAGCCCAGCAGGGCATCGAAGTAGTCGAAGAAGCTGGCGGGCGAGGTGCGCGGCTGGCCCAGCCAGAAGGAGGGTTCGACGAGGGCGCGGACACCCGCGTCGTACATCGCCTGATAGTCGTCCGTGGTGCGGGAGGTCATGTGGATGTGGGGGTCGAAGATGCGCATCAGGACTCCTCCGTGGGGGGATGGGCACTCCCCTGCTCGAGGGTGTTCGGGGGCTCGGGGAAGGGTGCGGGGGCCGTGAGGGTCAGGACGCGGCGCAGGTCGTCGGGGACGGTTCGGCCGGCGGCGGTGCGTTCCGCTGCGAAGTCGCCGAGCATGCGGGCGAGTTCCGTGTCACCACGGGCGCGGCGGGCCAGTCCTTCGACGGCGTCGACGGGGACCCCGGTGAAGAGGCATTTGAGGATGGCGTGGCGCCAGTTGTGCGCGTCGAGGTGCTCGGCGGCGTACGGGCCGACGGCGGCGGCGACCAGCCGGGTGTCGTTGGTGCGCAGGGCGTCCTCGACGAGCGGAAGAGCGGAGGGGCCGAGGTCCAGCCGGTGCAGGGTCAGGAGGACGGCGCGGCGTTCGGCGGCGGTGCCCTGTTCGTAGAGCCTGGTCACGGCGGGCAGGCCGGCGCACGCTTCGAGGAGGAGCAGGGCTCGTACGGAGTCGGCGTGCCGGGGTCCGCAGTTGCGGCCGGCGGCGGCGAACCGCAGCTCCCACGAGGGCGCGGCGTACGGGCTGCTCGCCGCGGTCCCCTCGTGGGCGGCCGCGTGCGCGGCCTCCGCGAGTGCCTCGTCGAGCCAGGCGCGTGCGGCGCCGCCCAGCACCGCGCCGAGCTGGCTGCCGGTCAGCAGCGGGGGCATCTGCGAAGACGCCGAGGAGGTCATCGGCATGGTGTCGCTCCCTTCGAGGACATCGTCGGGACACGGGTGCGCAGGAAGTCGATCGAGGTGCGGGCCAGTTCGGGGCCGGCGTGGGAGTGGCGGGGCAGTTCGACGACGGTGAGGCCGCGGTATCCGGTGTCGCCGAGCGCGTCGAGCACTTCGAGTACCGGCGGGAAGTCGATCTCGCCGTCGCCGAACGGGAGGTGCTCGTGGACGCCCCGGCGCATGTCCTCGATCTGGACGTGGCGCAGCCAGGGTGCGGCGTCGCGGACGCAGTCGGCGGGCGAGGACGTCTCCAGGCACTGGCAGTGACCGATGTCGAGGGTGAGCCCGAGTGGTTCGGGGTCGCCGCTGAGGATGCGGAGATGGTGGAAGTCGGCGAGGTTCGCCAGGAGGTGGCCGGGTTCGGGCTCGACGGCGAGCGGGATACCGGTGCGGGCGGCGGCTGCGAGCACCGGGGCCAGGGCGTCCGCCAGCCGGTGCCAGGCCTCGTCAGGGGTGGTGCCCGGTGGGGTGATGCCGCTGAAGCAGTGCACGGCGTGGGCGCCGAGGTCGGCGGCGACGTCGACGGCACGGACCAGGAGCCGGGTGCGTGCGGCGCGGGCCTCCGGGTCCGGGTCGAGCAGGGACGGGCCGTGTTTGCGGCGCGGGTCGAGGACGTAGCGCGCCCCGGTCTCGACGGTCACGCCGAGCCCGAGCTCGCCGAGCCGGCCCGCGACGTGGCGGGTACGGGCGGCGAGGTCCGGTGCCAGAGGATCCAGGTGCATGTGGTCGAGGGTGAGACCGACGCCGTCGTACCCGAGGTCCGCGAGGAGTCCGAGGGCGTCGTCCAGCCGGAGGTCGGTGAGCCCGTTGGTGCCGTAGCCGAGCCGGATCGTCATGTGGGGCTCACCTTCCGGGCAAGTGCGCGGGCCAGCGGGACGAGCGCCATGACGGTGAGTCCGGTGCGGGCCGATCCGGCGCGGGCGGCGAGCGCGGCCTGGAGCGGGATCATCGCCCGGATGCCGCTGCCGACGGCGCGCTGGGTCAGAGGCGGGGACGGGTTGAGTGCGGCGTGCAGGAGGGGCTTTGCGGCGGTACGGAGATAGGCGCCGGAGAGCGCGGGGAGGAGCAGGCCGGGTGGAGCGGGGAAGCGGGTGGCGGCGGGTGAGCCGCGGTGGCCGTCCGATTGGTCCCCCGGCCCCGGAGGAGTGGGCGGGCCCGCGGTACCGCGCTGTTCGCGCACCGTCGCGGCGCCGAGCGCGACGGTCGCCGCGAGTGCGGCGAGGGGCGCGGCGGTGGAACCGCCCTGGGCCTCGTGCCGGGAGACGGCGGTGACGACGTAGGTGTGCGCCCCCAGCAGGGCGGCGGCCCGAAGGGCGGCGCCGGCCGGGGCGGTGCGGACCGGTGGCGCGGTGCGGGGCTCTTTCGCGTCGGCCCGAGCCGTCCCTGCTGTCCTCGCTGTCCCTGCCGTTCCCGCCGCCGTCCGTGTTCCCGTCCCCGCCGCCGTTGCCGTCGCACCCAGCAGCAGGTCCAGTGCGCGTGCCGTCGCCATGGCCGCCGGTCCCGCCTGTGAGTGCTTCAGCCGGAGGTCGTAGGCCCAGACCGTCGCCGCGAGGCCGGTGGCCACGGCCAGGGCAGGACGGCCCGCACGGGCGGCGAGTCCCAGACCCGCGGCCGTGAGCGTTCCGGCTGCCGTGAGGGCCGCGGCCGGGCTGATCCGCCCCGACGGGATCGGGCGGTGCGGGCGGTCGACTGCGTCCTCGTCCCGGTCCGCCCAGTCGTTGAGGGCCATACCCGCCTCGTACAGGCAGAGTGAGGCGCCGGTGGCCAGCAAGGTGCCGCGGTTGACGCTCAGTCCGACGGCTGCCGACCCGGCGAGTGCGTCCCCGGGCACGGTGAACAGCGCCGAGACCCGCAGCAGTTCCGCCCAGGCCCGCAGCGTCGCCGTCACTGCTCCCCCCGCAGCCGCTCGGCGAAGGCCAGCAGGGCCGTGTACTGCTCGGACAGCGCGGCGGGGCCGCCGTCCGGGTCCTTGAAGTAGAAGCCGAGTTCGGGCCGTGGACCGGACAGTCCCACCTCGTGGGCCCGGGCCAGCAGCCGCGCCAGATCCAGCACCAGCGGGGCGGCAAGTGCCGAGTCGCAGCCCTGCCAGGTCGTCTGGAGCACCATCCGCGCCCCGAGGAAGCCGTCGAACGCGATGTGGTCCCAGGCCGTCTTCCAGTCACCGAGCGCGGGTACGTCGTCGATGTGCACCTCGCCCTGCGGGGCTGCGCCCAGGGTGTCGGCGAGTACGCGTTCCTTGCCCGCGTTCTTGGCCGCCGCCGCGCCGGGGTCGGCCAGCGCCGCTCCGTCCCCGCCGCCCAGCAGGTTGGTGCCCGACCAGGCCCGTACGGGCAGGGCCCGCTGCACGAACATCGGGGCGAGTACGGAGCGGAGCAGCGTCTGGCCCGTCTTGCCGTCGCGGCCCGCGTGGGGAAGTCCGCAGTCCGCGACGGCGTCCTGGAGCGCGGGGGCGCGCAGTCCGGTGGACGGGGTGAAGTTGATGTAGGGGCAGCCGGCCCGCAGCGCCGCCGCGGCGTAGAGCGAGCTGGCGGGCAGCCGGTGGTCGCCGGGAGCGGGTACCGGCTCCGTCGACGCGACGTTGACCACGACCGTGCGGCTCAGGCCGCCCCGGCGGGTGAAGTCGGTGAGGTCGGCCGCGAACGCGGTGATGAGTTCGTCGTCGGTGCGGGTGTCGCCGGGCAGCGGGCCGCCGGTTCTCGTCTCCGCGTCGGCGGCGGCGAGTTCGGAGCGTACCGCCGCGGGCAGCCCGTGCGGGAGCACTCCTCCGGCGGCCAGCGCCTCCGCCCGTTTGGGAAGCGGGCAGTCGACGGTGTCGTGTCCGCCGAAGACCAGGGAGTTCAGTGCCGGCAGCCCGCTGTCGCCGAACGGCGCGGTCTCGGTGACCATGCCTGCCGCCGGGTGGAGCCCCGCCGCGACCGCCGCGCAGCCCGCCATGGCGGTGGTGGCGACGGAGCCACGTGCTCCGATGAACCAGACTCCGGTACGAACGGCATGTGCTGACACGGGCTGCCTCCCTGGCTGGGGGTCCTTGCTGGGCAGTGCGGAGAGAGCGGCGCTGATCGGATCGGGGCGGGTGGGGAAGAGGTGGTGACGGCGGGCGGGGTAGGGCCTTTGCCCCGCCCGCCGTCCGACTGCGACTGTCGTCCTAGGTGGCCGGCAGTTCCTTCAACTCGATGTTGCGGAAGGACACCTGGTCGTCGGCCCCGTGGTTCTGGAGACCGATGAAGCCGTTCTTCAGGCTGCGTACGGGATCGGTGTTGGTGAAGTCGTTGATCTTGACTCCGTTGAGGAAGACCTGGAGCCGTTCACCCTGGACCTTGATCTCGTAGCTGTTCCACTGGCCGGGCGGCCGCAGTACCTGGTCACGTGCCTTGATGTCCGCCGCCTTGAAGGTGTAGACGGAGCCCGTGGTGCGGTCGGGCGCGTCCGTGGCGTCGATCTGGACCTCGTAGCCGTTGTTCACGGCAGACCAGGGGTCGTCGGACTCCGGGAAGCCCACGAACACACCGGAGTTGTCGTCGCCCGCCAGTTTCCAGTCGAGCTTGAGCGAGTAGGACCCGAGCTCCTTGGCCTGGTAGGTGAGGAGACCCATGCCGCCCTCGGAGCGGAGCTCACCGTCGACGACGTCGAACTTCCCCGGTCCGGCCTGCTTCCAGCCCTCGAGCGTCTTGCCGTTGAAGATCGACCGGTACCCGGTGGCCGGCTTGCAGTTCGCCTGCACCTGTCCGGCCGCGTACCGGACGCCGCCGAGGAGGAGCTGACGGAAGTCCGGGTCGGCGTACGACTCCTTGGTGTGGCCGAGGCCGGTGTAGAAGGAACGGCCGCCCTGGTAGGTCTGGCACCAGGTGATCGGGTGATCGCCCTTCATGGTGCCGCCTGTGTAGGTCGTCTCGTCGAGCGTGGCGAGGACCTTCACCTTGTCGCGCGGGTTGGTGCGGTAGTTGTACAGCTCGTCGGTACGGTCCCAGGCATCGCCGAGGTGGGCGGTCGCAGGGTTGTTGTGGTCCTCGACGCGGACGGTGACGGGCTGGATGGCGGGGTGCCCGGCGAAGTACGCGCCGACCAGTCCGCCGTAGAACCCCCAGTCGTACTCGGTGTCCGCGGCGGCATGCACACCCATGTAGCCGCCGCCGGAGCTGATGTAGTTCTCGAACGCCTTCTGCTGGTCGGCGTTGAGGACGTCACCGGTGGTGGAGAGGAAGACGACGGCGTCGTAGCGGGCGAGGTTGCTGGTGGTGAACTGACCCGCCTCCTCGGTCGCGTCGACGGTGATGTTGCTGCTCGCGCCGAGTTCCTTCAGTGCGGCGATGCCCTCGGGGATGGCGTCGTGGCGGAAGCCGGCCGTCTTCGAGAAGACCAGGACCCGCTTGGCGGTATGGTCGGGTGCGCTGTTGGAGAGCTCGAAGTCGTCGATGTCGTAGAGCGCTCCCTCGCCGCCCTTGAAGACCAGGAAGAGTTCGGTGGCCTTCTTCGGAACGCCGCGCAGCGGTACGTCGATGTCCTGGAACGTCTCCCAGCTGCCGGTCACCGGCACCGGCGCGGAGCCGAGGATCTTTCCGGTCGCGGAGCCGGCCCGCACTTCGAGGAATCCACCCGCGCCGCCGGACGAGATCCGGGCGGTGAGCTTGGTGGAGTCGCCGAGGATGTACGGCTTGAAGGCGATCCAGTCGTCGTTGTTGATGTCGCCGACCGTCTTGCCGCCCTCGGCGTTCGCCTTGTCGTACGTCTGGATGCCGGACGAGTCGGTGAAGTGCTCGGCCTGCCGGTGGCGGGGCTGCAGTTGTGCCTGGTCGTGGCTGGAGAGTGCGGCCTGACCGCCGCCCCCGCCGTCGGTGTAGGAGGCGTCGATGACTCCGAAGATGTTGGCGTTCGGGTCGTGTCCGCCGTCCATCTCGGTCTTGATGGTGCCGGTGCAGCCGTGCGTCGATGTGATCGGGTGACCGTGGTTGTCATGGCCGAGCACGAAGCTGACCTGGACCTTGGAGCAGTCGATCGTGCCGTCCTCGGGGTCGGTGACGGTCACCTTGAACGGGATGTCGTCGCCGAAGCTGAACAGCTGTCCGTCGCCCGGGAGTTCCAGGTTCACGGTGGGCGCCGTGTTGCCGACGGTCACATGGACGCTCGCCGAGCCGGTGCGGCCGGTGGGGTCCTTGGCGGTGACCGTCGCGGTGTACGTGCCGTTCTTCTTGTACGTGTACGTGGGGTTCGCGGCGGTCGACGTGCCGCCGTCGCCGAAGTCCCAGGCGTAGGTGAGCGCGTCGTTGTCGGAGTCCGACGTACCGGCGGAGGAGAACTTCACCTTGAGCGGCGAGGTTCCGGACGTCTTGTCGGACGCGGCCTCGGCGACGGGTGAGTGCCCGCCGGTGGCGTTCTCGATGCGGTAGAGCGCGGAGTGCTCGTCACCGCCGAACCAGGAGAGGCCGTAGTCCAGGACGTACAACGCCCCGTCCGGGCCGAAGGCCATGTCCATCACCTGGGTCCCGGACCACGGGATGTCGTTGATGGACTTGACGGTGCCGTCGCCGTCCTGCTCGATCCGCTTGATCCACTGCCGGCCGAACTCACCGGCGAAGAAGTCTCCGTCGTACGCCTCGGGGAACTTCACGGGTGAGTCGAGGTTCGGGTCGTAGTGGTAGACGGGACCGCCCATCGGCGACTCTGATCCGGTGCCGAACTCGGGCACCGAACCGCCGTCGTACGGGATCCACGCGGGCTGCGCCGGAGGCAGGTCGACCAGGCCGGTGTTGTGCGGCGAGGTGTTCTTCGGGGCGGCGCAGTCGAAGGCGGCGCCGGACGTCTGCGTCGCGAAGTCGTACTGGATGAACGGGTCGTTGTTCCCGGTGCAGAACGGCCAGCCGAAGTTGCCCGCCTTGGTCACCCGGGCGAACTCGACCTGTCCGGCCGGTCCGCGCTTCGGGTCCGCCGCACCGGCGTCGGGACCGTAGTCACCGACGTACACGATGCCCGTGGCCTTGTCGACGCTGAACCGGAAGGGGTTGCGGAAGCCCATCGCGTAGATCTCGGGCCGGGTCTTGTCCGTGCCCGGGGCGAAGAGGTTGCCGTCGGGGATGGTGTACGAGCCGTCGTCCGCGACCTTGATCCGGAGGACCTTGCCCCGCAGGTCGTTGGTGTTGCCCGCGGAGCGCCGGGCGTCGAACGCCGGGTTGCGGTCGGGGCGTTCGTCGAGCGGCGCGTAGCCGTCGGAGGCGAACGGGTTGGAGTCGTCACCGGTCGACAGATACAGGTTGCCCTGCGCGTCGAAGTCGATGTCGCCGCCGACATGGCAGCAGATGCCGCGCGACGTCTTGACGTCGAGGACCTTCTTCTCGCTGCTCAGGTCGAGGGTGCCGTCCTCCTTGAGGACGAAGCGGGAGAGCCGGTTGACGCCGTCGAACTTGGCGAAGTCCGCGGCGGTGCCGGTCTCCGGGGCGTCGCCGGAAGGGGTGTCCAGCGGCGGCGCGTAGTAGAGGTAGATCGCCCGGTTCTTGTCGAAGTCCGGGTCGATGCCGACGCCCTGGAGGCCTTCCTCGTCGTGCGAGTAGACCGGGAGCACGCCGGAGATCCTGGTGTCGCCGGCGCTGTCGGTGATCCGCAGCTCGCCGCTGCGCGAGGTGTGCAGGACGCTGCGGTCCGGGAGCACGGCCAGCGACATGGGTTCGCCTGTCTCGGCGGCGCCCTTGGCGAGGGTGACCTGCTGGAAGTCCTCGGCCGCCGGCGCGTCGGCGGCGGCCGGTGAGACCGGGCCGGCCGCGGCGGCGCCGGGCTGGACGCCCAGGGCGAGGGCGGCCGCGGTGAGCAGGCCCCCGGTGAACAGGGCGAGGGATTTACGGAATCGGGGCCGGATTCTGGTTCTGTGCACGAGTGTCCTCCGGAGAGTGCCGGTTGTACGGGCGGGTGGAGCCGTGCCGTTCCGCGCGGGGACTGCCGCGCAGGTCACCGGGGCCGGGTGGGGCCCAGGGGACGCGAGTCATTTCGTGTACACCACAGGGACGGTAGACGCGTTCGTCCGGGGTGGAAAGCCCTTGCGCAGCAGATAAGTTGAACTTTTTCCTGCATCAGGACAAAGCGGGTTCCGGGCAGCCGGGACCGCCCCGACGGCGGGTGTGCCGCCGGGCTGTGCGGACCTGCCCCTGTCCGTCGCCTTCCGGACCGGGCTCCGGCCCTCCGTCACCGGACGTACCGGAGAACGCCCTCGGACATCCGGCGGGCGTGGTCGTGCCGGGTGGGCGATCAGCCTCTTCCCGGAGATCGAGGAGCGGAGGTCCGGGGGACGGGCCCCCGGACCGTTCCTCAGTCGCCGCCCCCGAACGCCGCGTCGAACGACGCCGCCGGCGGGTCGAAGTCGTACCTCTTGAGCGTGGTCAGCGCTTCCGGAGCGCCCACCAGCCGGTCCATCCCGGCGTCCTCCCACTCCACCGAGATCGGGCCCTCGTAGCCGATGGACCGGAGCATCCGGAACACGTCCTCCCACGGCACGTCGCCGTGACCGCCGGAGACGAAGTCCCAGCCGCGCCGCGGGTCGCCCCACGGCAGGTGCGAGCCGAGCCGGCCGTTGCGCCCGTCGAGGCGCTTGCGTGCCTCCTTGCAGTCCACGTGGTAGATCCGGTCCCGGAAGTCGTAGAGGAAGCCGACCGGGTCGAGGTCCTGCCAGACGAAATGGCTCGGGTCGAAGTTCAGCCCGAACGCCGCCCGGTGGCCGACGGCCTCCAGCGCGCGGTGCGTGGTCCAGTAGTCGTAGGCGATCTCGCTGGGGTGCACCTCGTGGGCGAAGCGCACGCCCTCCGCGTCGAACACGTCGAGGATCGGGTTCCAGCGTTCGGCGAAGTCCTCGTACCCCCGCTCGATCATCCGCGGCGGCACCGGTGGGAACATGGCCACCAGGTGCCAGATGGACGACCCGGTGAAGCCGATGACGGTACGGACTCCGAAGGCCGCGGCCGCGCGGGCGGTGTTCTTGATCTCCTCGGCGGCCCGCCGCCGGACGCCTTCGGGCTCACCGTCACCCCAGATCCGGGCGGGCAGGATGCCCTGGTGACGCTCGTCGATCGGGTTGTCGCAGACCGCCTGGCCGACGAGATGGTTGGAGATCGCCCAGCATTTCAGCCCGTACTTTTCGAGCAACTCCCGCCGGCCGTCCAGGTAGCCGGGGTCGGCGAGGGCCTTGTCGACCTCGAAGTGGTCTCCCCAGCAGGCGAGTTCGAGCCCGTCGTAGCCGAAGTCCCGGGCGAGCCGGCAGACCTCCTCCAACGGAAGGTCGGCCCACTGGCCGGTGAAGAGGGTGAAGGGACGGGGCATGCGCGGAACCTCCTAGAGCTGTACGGGGGTGTGTACGGAGTTCTTCTCGGCGCTCTCCTCCACCGCCGCGAGGACCCGCTGCACCTGGAGTCCGTCGGCGAAGGACGGCACCGGGTCAGCCCCTTCGGCGATCGTCAGGACGAGGTCGCGGGCCTGATGGATGAAGGTGTGCTCGTATCCGAGGGCGTGGCCCGGCGGCCACCACGCCTCCAGATAGGGATGTTCGGGCTCGGTGACCAGGATGCGGCGGAAGCCGGCGGTGGTGGCCGCTTCGGTGTGATCGTGGAAGGACAGCTCGTTGAGCCGTTCCAGATCGAAGGCGAGCGAGCCGCGTTCCCCGTTGATCTCCAGCCGCAACGCGTTCTTGCGGCCGGCCGCCATCCGGGTCGCCTCGAACGAGGCCAGCGCTCCGGAGGCGAGCCTGCCGGTGAACAGGGCCGCGTCGTCGACGGTGACCGCCCCACGTGCCGCGCTGTCGGCGGTGCCCGAGAGCCCCGCCGGCCCACCGGACAGCAGGGGTCTCTCCCGTACGAACGTCTCGGACACCGCCGACACCCCCACGAGCAGCTCCCCCGCCAGATACTGGGCGAGGTCGACGATGTGCGCCCCGAGGTCGCCGAGCGCACCGGATCCGGCGTGCTCCCGCTTGAGGCGCCAGGTCAGCGGCGACTCCGGGTCGACCAGCCAGTCCTGCAGATAGGTGGCCCGCACGTGCCGCAGGGGGCCGAGCCTGCCGTCGGCGATCAGCGTCCGCGCGTAGGCGATCGCGGGCACCTTGCGGTAGTTGAAGCCGACCATGGCCACCTGACCACGCGCCCTGGCACGTTCCGCGGCCTCCGTCATGGCCTCTGCCTCGGCGACCGAGTTGGCGAGCGGCTTCTCGCACAGCACGTGCTTGCCCGCCTCCAGGGCGGCGATGGCGATCTCCGCATGGCTGTCGCCCGGTGTGCAGATGTCGACGAGCTGAACGTCCTCCCGGGCGATCAGGGCGCGCCAGTCCGTCTCCGCCGCCGCCCAGCCGTGCCGGCCGGCGGCGGCGGTGACCGCCGTACGGTCGCGTCCGCAGATCGCGGCGAGAGCCGGCTGCATCGGCAGGTCGAAGACGTGTCCTGCGGTGCGCCACCCCTGTGAGTGGGCGGCGCCCATGAACGCGTATCCGACCATGCCGACCCCGAGCGTCGCCTTCGGCACAGCTGTCGGCGGCGCTGCGGCCTCCTGATCCGTCTCTTCCCTGCGGGCCATACGGGGTTCCTCCTCGTCGGTGGTTCGGTGGGCGCGCGGCAGGAGGGTCAGCACCCTCCTGGACGGCGGATCAGCTGAAGCCCGTCGGCAGGTACTGGTCGATGTTGTCCTTGGTGACGACGGCCGAGTAGAGGGTCAGGCTGGTCGGGATCTCCATCTCGGCGAGCCCGCCGATGCCCTTGCTCTGGCCCAGCGCCCGCGCCAGGTCGATGGCGGAGGCAGCCATCGTCGGCGGGTAGAGGACCGTGGCCTTCAGAACGCTGTCGTCGGCCTTGATGGCGTCCATCGCGGACTTCGCCCCTGCCCCGCCGACCATCAGGAACTCGTCTCGGCCTGCCTGCTGGATGGCACGCAGTGCGCCGACGCCCTGGTCGTCGTCGTGGTTCCACAGCGCGTCGATCTTCTTCTGCGCCTGCAGGAGCTGGGCCATCTTCGCCTGGCCGGACTCGACGGTGAACTCCGCGGCCTGACGGGCCACCAGTTTGATGTTGGGGTAGTTCTTCAGGGCGTCGGCGAAGCCCTGGCTGCGCTGCTTGGTGAGTTCCAGGTTGTCGATGCCGGCGAGCTCGACGACCTTGGCGTTCGACTTGCCCTTGAGCTGTTCACCGATGTAGGTACCGGCGTTGAGGCCCATGCCGTAGTTGTCGCCGCCGATCCAGCAGCGGTATGCCTGCGGCGAGGCGAAGATGCGGTCCAGGTTGATGACGGGGATGCCCGCCTTCATGGCTTCCAGTCCGACCTGGGTGAGTGCCTTGCCGTCGGCGGGGAGGATGACGAGGACATCGACCTTCTTGTTGATGAGGGTCTTGACCTGGCCGATCTGGGCCGCGGTGTCGTTGGAGCCCTCGGTGATCTCCAGGGTCACCTCGGAGTACTTCGCCGCCCGTGACTTGGCGTTCTCGTTGATGGCGTTGAGCCATCCGTGATCGGCCTGCGGTCCGGCGAAGCCGATGGTGATGGCCTTGCCGGGCTTGTCGTCCGCGGCGGGCCCGCTGGACTGCGCGGTCTGCGACTTCTTGGGCTCGTTGCTGGTACAGGCGGTGAGGAGGGCGCCCGCGGAGACGGCCGCGGTGCCGAAGAGCAGTCCTCTGCGGCTGGTTTCTGGCATGGCTGTCGAACCCTTCATCCGGTGCGTGGGTGGCATGCGGAACTGCGGGTGGCTGTGGTGGGAGAAAGAGGGGATGGGGAGAGTCCGGGGGCGGAGCACCCCGAGGGGTCTGCCGCAGTCCGGCGGCAGGCTTCGGGGTCTCGTGCCCGGATCGTGCCGGGCCTGCGTGCCCCGGCCCGGTCCGGGCGGAATCCCCTAGGTCTCCCCGTGGGCCGAGGTTCGGCGCTGGACCAGGACGGCGGCGACGATGATCGCGCCCTTGGCGATCTGCTGGACATCGCTCTGCAGATTGTTGAGCGCGAAGATGTTGGTGATGGTGGTGAAGACGAGGACGCCGAGGACGGAGCCGACGATGGTGCCGCGTCCGCCACTGAGCAGGGTGCCACCGATGATCGCGGCGGCGATGGCATCGAGCTCGTACAGGTTGCCGTTGGTGTTCTGCCCCGAGCCGGACAGGATGATCAGCATGAAGGCGGCGATGCCGCAGCAGAGCCCGGAGAGCAGGTACAGGTAGAGGCGCTGCCGCCGTACGTCGATCCCGGCGAGCCGGGCCGCTTCCGCGTTGCCGCCCACGGCGACCGTACGGCGTCCGAAGGTCGTCCGGTTCAGCACCAGCCAGCCGACGACGGTGACCGCGGCGAAGACCATGACCAGGGGCGGGATGCCGAGGACGTAGGAGTCGGGCAGCCCCAGGTCGAGGACCGACCGGACGGTGACGATCTGTGTCTTGCCGTCGGTGATCTGCAGGGCGAGACCGCGGGCCGAGGCGAGCATGGCCAGGGTCGCGATGAACGGCACCATCCGCCCGTACGCGATCAGCAGCCCGTTGACGAGTCCGGCGCCGAGGCCGACGAGTACGGCGGTGAAGAGGATCCCCGCGAACCCGTACTCCTGGGTGGCGAGCGTGGTCGCCCACACCGAGGCGAGCGCGACCATCGCGCCGACCGACAGATCGATGCCGCCGCTGGTGATGACGAACGTCATGCCGACGGTGACGACGCCGATGACGGACGACTGGGTGAGGATCAGCTGCAGGTTCCCGGTGTCCAGGAAGGCGTCGGGCTCGGTGAACCCGCCGACGGCGATCAGGACGGCGAGGACGCCGAGCAGCGACAGGTTGCGGACGTCCGCGCGCACCCCGAGGGCGCGCAGCGAGCCGCCCTTCGAGGGGGGCCGCGCGGCGGGGGCGGGCGGGGCCGCCTTGTCCGGCCCACCGTGCTGCGCCGAGGAGACGGGCTGTGTCATGACGTCGGGCTCCCTTCCATCACAAGGTCGAGTACGCGGTGCTCATCGAGCTCCCGAGCGTCCGCGGTATGCACCACACGGCCCTCGCGGAGCACCAGCACCCGGTCGGCGAGACCCAGCACTTCGGGCACTTCGCTGGAGACCAGCAGGACGGCGAGGCCTTCGTCGGCCAGCCGGCGGATCACGGCGTACAGCTCGGCGCGGGCGCCGACGTCGACACCGCGGGTCGGTTCGTCGAGCAGCAGCACCCGGCAGCCGCGCAGCAGCCAGCGGGCCAGGACGGCCTTCTGCTGATTGCCGCCGGAGAGGGTGCGGACGGGGGTGTCCGGGTTGTCGGGGCGGAGCGAGAGTTCACGGGTGGCGGCTCGGGCGGCCCGGCGTTCGGCGGCGCGGTCGAGCCAGCCGGCCCGGGAGAAGCGGGAGATGGACGACACGGAGACGTTGCGGGTGACGGATTCGAGCATCAGCAGGGCCTGTGCCTTGCGTTCTTCGGGGGCGAGCCCGATGCCCGCGGCGACGGCGGCGCGGACACTGCCGGGGCGGAGCGGCCGCCCGCCGACGAGGACCCGGCCCGCGCTGGGCCTGCGCGCACCGTAGATCGTCTCCAGGATCTCCGAGCGCCCGGAGCCGACGAGCCCGGCGAGTCCGACGATCTCGCCGGGCCGCAGCACCAGGTCGACCGGAGCGAACTCCCCTTCCCTGGCGAGTCCTTCAACGGTGATCACCGGGTCCTGCCGGGTGCCGTCCGGGACGGCCGGGGGGCGCTGCGGGAAGACGTACTCGACGTTGCGGCCGGTCATCATCGCGACGATGTCGCGCGTGGGGGTGGACTCGGCGGGCAGACCGACCGCGACGGCCCGCCCGTCCTTGAGCACGGTCACGCGGTCGCCGATCCGCCGGATCTCCTCCAGCCGGTGGGAGATGTAGACGACCGCCACCCCGTCGGCGGTGAGTGAGGCGACGATACGGAAGAGGTTGTCGACCTCGTCGGGGTCGAGGGCGGCGGACGGCTCGTCCATCACGATGAGCCGTACGTCGTGGGAGAGCGCCCGCGCCATGGAGACGATCTGCTGCTGGGCCGCGGAGAGCGCGCCGACCTGGCGGGCGGGGTCGATCTCGGGATGGCCGAGACGCTTCAGCAGAGCGGCGGCCGCCGAGCGGCCCTCGCGGGTGCGGACGACGAAGCGGGCGGTGGTGGGTTCATGGCCGAGGAAGATGTTCTCGGCGACCGAGAGCCCTTCTACCAGGTCGAGTTCCTGGTAGATGGTGGCGATGCCGAGCCGCATGGCGGCGATCGGCGACTTGAGCGAGACGGGTGCGCCGCGCCAGGTGATCTCGCCGCCGTCGGGCTGGTGGGCCCCGGCGAGCACCTTGATGAGGGTGGACTTGCCGGCGCCGTTCTGTCCGAGCAGACAGTGGACTTCGCCGGCCTGGACCTCCAGGTCCACGCCGTCCAGGGCGCGCACACCGGGGAACGACTTGGTGATGCCGGACATGGTGAGCAGGGGTGGTTCTGGTGCCATGACAAATCCCCTCGGCGAATGGGGTCTCCCCTGCTCGAGCGAAGCCGAGAGTTCGGGGAAGGGCCGGTGAGCGGGCAGGGCGCAGTGCTGTTCCGGGGTGGCCCCCGGCCGGAAGTGGGCGGGGTGGGTGGTGCCGTGGTACTGCCGGCCGAGGATCAGGCCGGTGAGAACAGGTGGTCGCTGATGAGCCGGGCGGCGCCGATGACTCCGGCGGTCGGCCCCAACTCGCCCAGCACGATGGGGAGATTGCCGGTGGCCAGCGGCAGGGACTGCCGGTAGACCTGGGTCCGGACACTGGCGAGGAGCGTGTGACCCAGTCCGGTCACGCCACCGCCGATCACCACCAGTCCGGGATTGAAGAAGCTGACGAGTCCGGCGATGACCTGACCGACCCGGTTGCCGCCCTCGCGGATCAGGTCGAGCGAGGTGGCGTCACCGGCGGCCGCGGCGGCGGCAACGTCGACGGCGGTGAGTTTCCCGGCCGCCTCCAGCCGGGCCGCGAGCTCCTGCGACTGTCCCGCGCGCGCCGCGTCCTCGGCGTCGTGGGCCAGTGCGGCGCCGCTGAAGTGGGCCTCCAGGCAGCCCCGGTTGCCGCAGGCGCAGGCGCGGCCGTCGGGTTCGACCTGGATGTGGCCGATGTCGCCGGCGCTCCCCGTCGTGCCGCGGTAGACGTCGCCGCCGACGACGATGCCGCACCCGATGCCGGTGCCGATCTTGACGCAGAGGAAGTCGCCCACGGAGCGTGCGACGCCCGCGTGCTGCTCCCCCATCGCCATCAGGTTCACGTCGTTGTCGACCATGACGGGGCAGCCCAGTTCCTGACTGAGCGCCTCGCGGACCGGGAAGCCGTCCCAGCCGGGCATGATCGGGGGTGCCACCGGTACGCCTTCGGGGAAGCGGACCGGTCCCGGGACGCCGATGCCCGCTCCGTCGAAACCTTCGGCGAGCCCGGAGGCCCGGAGCTTGGCCGCCATGGACAGCACCTGCTCGAAGACGGCGACGGGGCCTTCGCGCACGTCCATGGGGTGGTTGAGGTGACCCAGGACCTCCAACTCCGCGTTGGTGACCGCCACATCGATCGACGTGGCGCCGATGTCGACACCGAGGAAACGCAGTGCCGGAGCCAGCCGGATGTTGTGCGAGCGGCGCCCGCCGCGGGAGGCGGCGAGCCCGTCGGCCACGACAAGTCCGGTCTCCAGCAGCCTGTCCACCTCGACGGCGAGCTTGGAACGGGAGAGATCGACCTGATCCCCGAGCTGTGCCCGTGAGTTGGGCCCGCCGTCGCGCAAAAGCCTGAGCAGTCGCGCCTGATGCGCATTCGCGGGTCGTGCCGTCATACGTCTCACGTGCCCCTCCCCGCCACATCGGCTTATCCGTCGGGCTTTCGAGGGGAACGTAGCAGCGGTTGCCGGGAGTGGGAAGAAGTTGCGCAGAAATCCGCTACAACTTTCTCCACATCGAGGACAAAGGCGTTCGGCCGGACCGCGGGCCCGCCGCTGGCGCAGCCACGCCGCCACACCGTCGACCGGGCCGCGGTCCTGGACCCGTGCGGCCGGGCGGCGCGTGCCGCCCGGGAGGTACTAACCCCGTTCGCGCTGGTGGTAGGTCTTGCGGGTGTGCTCCGTGTGACCACGCATGATTTCCGTGGCCCGCTGTTCGTCGTGCGAGGCCATCGCCGCGATCAGCGAGCGGTGTTCGATCCAGGACTGGGTGCCGCGCTGGCGGGCCACCGGCGTGTAGTACCAGCGGACCCGGCGGTCGACCTGTCCGGCCAGTTCGGAGAGGACCACATTTCCGGCCAGCTCCATCACCTTGGCGTGGAAGGCTGCGTTGGTGGCGACAGCGAGGTCCACCTCGTCGTCGGCGACGGCCTGTTCACCCTTGGCGCAGAGCTCTTCCAGCGCGGCGATGCCGGCCGCGTCGGAGTTGGCCGCCGCGAGCCGCGCGGCCTCCGCCTCCAGGAGCGTGCGCACCGAGAGCAGCTGGTCGGCCTCCTCCTCGGTGGGCTCATGGACGAACGCGCCCTGGGCGGGGCGCAGATCGACCCAGCCCTCGGTGTTCAGCCGCTGCAACGCCTCGCGCACCGGCTGCCGGGACACCCCGAGGTGTCCGGCCAGTTCACTCTCCACCAGATGCTGGCCGGGGCGGAGCGCACGCGTGGTGATCAGTTCGAGCAGCGCCTCGTAGACGCGCTCGCGCAGCGGACCCGGCCGTTCCAGTTTCGGCACGGCGCCCTGTGGCAGTCCTGTGGACAACATCGCGGTCCCCCTCCGGCAAGCGATGAGCAATTGCTTATCGTCTACAGTCTACCGAGCGCAATGGAGTCAAGGACAGCGGATCACCTGCCCCGCGTACGAGAGGTTTCCGCCGAACCCGAAAAGCAGCGCCGGGGCACCGCTGTCGACCTCGCCGCGTTCCACCAGCTTGGACAGGGCCATGGGGATCGAAGCGGCGGACGTATTGCCGGAATCCACGACATCCCGGGCGATGACCGCGTTGACCGCACCGATCTTCCTGGCGACCGGTTCGATGATCCGCAAATTGGCCTGATGCAGGACCACCGCGGCGAGATCCTCGGGAGCGACGCCTGCCTTTTCGCACACCTTGCGCGCGATCGGCGGCAGTTGGGTGGTGGCCCAGCGGTAGACGGACTGCCCCTCCTGCGCGAAGCGCGGCGGCGTGCCTTCGATACGCACCGCGCGGCCCATTTCCGGTACCGACCCCCAGAGCACCGGACCGATCCCCGGCGCGGAACCTTCCCCGCCCGCCGGGTCCGCGACCACGACCGCCGCGCCGGCGCCGTCGCCGAGCAGCACACAGGTGGAGCGGTCGGTCCAGTCGGCGATGTCGCCCATCTTGTCGGCGCCGATCACCAGAGCTCGGGTGGCGGCGCCCGCCCGGATGGCGTGGTCGGCGGTGGCAAGGGCGTGGGTGAAGCCGGAGCAGACCACGTTGATGTCCATCACGGCGGGCGACCCCATGCCGAGGCGGGCGGCGACCCGCGCCGACATGCTCGGCGAACGGTCGATCGCGGTGGAGGTCGCGACGAGGACGAGATCGATGTCGACGGGGAGCAGGCCGGCCGTGGCGAGGGCCTTCGCCGCCGCGTGCGCGGCCAGCTCGTCGACCGGCTCGTCGGGACCTCCCACGTGGCGGGTCTTGATCCCCACCCGACTGGTGATCCACTCGTCGCTGGTGTCGACCATCGCCGCCAGATCGTCGTTGGTGAGCACCTTGGCGGGCTGATAGTGGCCGAGCGCCACGACACGTGAGCCGGTCATGTACAGGTTCCCCTCGCTACGTATGGCAGGAACCATCCAGTCTTGGCCGCTACCGCCCGGTACGGGGGCACGTGATCCCACAGGATTACCCGCCGACGGTTGGAGGCTTGACGACACTCCCGAACGCCCGCGGCATACCGTAGACAATATGCGGTCGACCCGGAGCGGTCGGAACGCCTCCGCTCGTCGCACCCGGAGCGGAGCCGGCTGCACCGTCAGGCTCCATGTGCAGGACAATGAGACCGCCGAGGCCGACCCGTTGCACGACAGTCCGCTGCTCCCCGGGTCGCCTCCGCGTCAAGGGCCGGTCCGGCTTCCACCACGTACAGAATCGGGTTAACCGCCATGGGACGGGTCACCGAGCGCCGCCGCACCATCCGCATCCGGGACGGGGTGGTCTCCACGCGCCCCGACACTCTCGTGGCCGAGGAGCCCCTGGAGATCCGGCTGAACGGCAGGCCGCTGGCGATCACGATGCGCACCCCGGGCGACGACTTCGCCCTGGCGGCGGGTTTCCTGGTCAGCGAGGGCGTGATCGGCGACGGCTCCGAGGTGCAGTCGATCGTCTACTGCGCGGGGGCTACGGCGGACGGCGTGAACACGTACAACGTGGTGGATGTGAAGCTCGCGCCCGGTGTCGAGGTCCCCGACATCACGCTCGAACGCAATGTGTACACGACCTCGTCCTGCGGGCTCTGCGGCAAGGCGAGCCTGGACGCGGTCCGCACCACGACCCGGCACCCGATCGCCGATGCCCCTCCGCTCCGGGTCGAGCCCGCGCTGCTCTCGGTTCTCCCCGACCGGCTGCGCGAGGGGCAGCGGGTCTTCGACCGGACCGGGGGGCTGCACGCGGCGGCGCTGTTCTCCGAGACGGGTGAACTCATCGACATCCGGGAGGACGTCGGCCGGCACAACGCGGTCGACAAGCTCGTCGGCCGGGCCCTCACCGACGGCCGGCTGCCGCTGTCCCGGGCGATTCTGCTGGTGTCGGGACGGGCATCGTTCGAACTGGCCCAGAAAGCGGTGATGGCCGGAATCCCGGTGCTCGCCGCGGTCTCGGCGCCGTCCTCGCTCGCCGTGGACCTGGCGGCCGAGACCGGACTGACCCTGGTCGGGTTCCTGCGCGGCCCGTCCATGAACGTGTACGCGGGTGAGCACCGCATCGCCCTGGAGGCGCCGGTCGGCCGGGGCTGACGGAGCGGGCCGTGGCGCGGGCCCGGCCCGCGGAGCGCGCCCAGGGGCAGGCGTGGTCAGGCCACCGCGGCGGTCTCCCGCGACAGGGGGTCGCCCGCACGGTCGTCCTCAGGGTCGCGCGAGCGCCGCTTCGCGATCACCGCGCACACCATCAGCTGCATCTGGTGGAAGAGCATCAGGGGCAGCACGGCAAGGCTCGCGTGCGCCCCGAAGAGCACGCTGGCCATCGGCAGCCCGGATGCCAGGCTCTTCTTCGAACCGGCGAACTGGATGGCGATCCGGTCCCCCCGGTCGAAGCCGAGCCGCTTCGCTCCGTACCAGGTCAGCGAGAGCATCAGGGCGAGCAGGACCACTTCGGCGGCGAGCAGCGCACCGAGCCGGGCCGGGGTCACCTGGTGCCAGATGCCCGCGACCATGCCCTCGCTGAACGCGGTGTAGACGACCAGCAGGATCGATCCGCGGTCGACGTAGCCGAGGACCCTCTTGTTACGGGTGATGAAGCCGCCGATCCACCGGCGCAGCAGTTGTCCGGCGACGAACGGGAGCAACAGCTGGACCCCGATCTTCAGCAGGGCGTCCGCCGAGAACCCGCCGCCGCTGTTGCCCAGCAGTGCGGCGGCCAGCAGCGGGGTGAGGAAGATCCCGGCGATCGAGGAGAAGGATCCGGCGCATATCGCGGCGGGCACGTTGCCGCGGGCGATCGAGGTGAAGGCGATCGACGACTGGATGGTCGACGGGACGAGGCAGAGGAAGAGGAAACCGCTGTAGAGCTGAGGCGTCAGGACGTGCGGAACCAGCCCCTTGCCGGCCAGTCCCAGCAGCGGGAACGCGACGAACGTGCAGATCAGGACGGTGAGATGGAGCCGCCAGTGCTTCAGTCCGTCGAGCGCCTCGGCCGTCGAGAGGCGGGCGCCGTACAGGAAGAAGAGGAAGGCGACCGCTCCGGTCGAGGCGCCGCCCGCCACCTTCGCGGTGGCCCCGGACGCGGGCAGCAGCGCCGCGAACACGACGGTGCCGATCAGCGCCAGGATGTACGGGTCGATCGGCAGCCAGGACGGCAGCTTCAGTATGCGGCGGCTCATGTGCTCCACGTGTTCTCTCGTTCAGGTCATGCCCTTCCATCCTGAGGGCCGCCACAGCAATCGGGAATCCGGCATACCGCTCTCACTGTCATCACGGTTCACGATAGCCTGGGGCGATGTACGACCCGGCCCAGCTCCGCACCTTCCTCGCCGTCGCCCAGACCCTGAGTTTCACCCAGGCCGCCCGCCGCCTGGGGGTGCGGCAGTCCACGGTGAGCCAGCACGTCCGGCGGCTGGAGGACGCGACCGGCCGACAGCTGTTCACCCGGGACACGCACCGGGTCGACCTCACGGTGGACGGCGAGGCGATGCTCGGCTTCGCCCGGACGATTCTGCAGGCCCATGAGCGGGCCGCGGCGTTCTTCACGGGGACCCGGCTGCGCGGGCGGCTGCGGTTCGGGGCGTCCGAGGACTTCGTGCTGACCCGGTTGCCGGAGATTCTGGAGTCGTTCAGCCGCGACCACCCGGAGGTGGAGCTGCAGCTGACCGTGGAGTTGTCCGGCACACTGCACCAGCAGCTGGCGGCGGGGCACCTCGACCTCGTACTCGCCAAGCGGCGCACCGGCGACACACTCGGCGAGCTGGTCTGGCAGGACGCACTGACGTGGATCGGCGCACCGCATCTGCGGATCGACCCGGACCGCCCGGTGCCGCTGATCCTCTTCCCGCCGCCGGGCATCACCCGGGCGCGCGCCCTGGAGGTGCTGGAGGAGCACGGCCGGTCGTGGCGGGTCGCCTGTACGAGCACGAGCCTCAGCGGGCTGATCGCAGCGGCCCATGCCGGCCTCGGCGTGATGGCACACTCGCGCGGGCTCATCCCGCCGGGACTGGCGCCGGTCCCGGCCAGAGCGGGGCTGCCCGACCTCGGCGACGTGGATTTCGTCCTTCTGCACGGCCGCCGCCGGGACGCGGCCCAGGAGGCCGCGGACGCGCTCGCGGAGGCGATCCTGGCGGGCGGCGACCGGCTGATCCGCTCCATCGGCGGCATCGGCACGATCAGCAGCCGCGACGGTGCATGACCACACATCCGTACGGGGAGAATGGTCGAGCGGATCCGACCTCCGCGCCGGCGCGCAGAACCCGACAGGTCCGGACCAACGCCGCACACCGGCCGGAACGGGAGTGATCGAGGCGTACAGATTCGGTGGAGATTCCGGCGCGAGCTGCTTACTCCACCGTCAGAAGGATGCCCGAGCCTTGCCCATCTGGTCGGATATCTGTGGCTGACCTGTGCCCTTGGCATGCGTTCCGCTCGTTTCCGGGCTCTCCCGCCGCAGCGCCCGTTGAGGTAGCGTCACGGCGCTGTGCGGAGCGCCACGAGGAGCAGGTCATTGCGCGAGTTCACTGTCCCACCCATGGCGTCCGCGCCCCAGGTCGGCGGGCTGGCTGATGCCGTATTCGATTACGCGGAAGAGGATCCGCACCGGATCTCGCTGGGCCGGAAGGACGAGGAAGGACGCTGGCGCGACGTCACCGCGGCGGCCTTCCGCGACGAGGTGCTCGCGCTCGCCAAGGGGCTGATCGCCCACGGTGTCCGGTTCGGCGACCGGGTCGCCCTGATGTCCCGCACCCGCTACGAGTGGACGCTCTTCGACTTCGCGCTGTGGACGGTCGGCGCGCAGTCCGTGCCGATCTATCCCACCTCCTCGGCCGAGCAGGTCCTCTGGATGCTGCACGACGCCGAGGTGTCCGCCATCCTGGTCGAGCACGAGGACCATGCGATGACCGTCGCCTCGGTGATCGACCGGCTGCCGGGGCTGAGACAGCTGTGGCAGCTGGACGCCGACGCGGTGGCCGAGCTCGTCGACGCGGGCACCCATGTCGAGGACGAGGTGGTGCACCGGCACCGGCGGGCGGTGACACCCGATTCGGTGGCGACGATCATCTACACGTCGGGGACGACGGGCCGCCCCAAAGGCTGTGTGCTCACCCACGCCAACTTCATGTTCGAGACCGACACCATGGCCTCCGGCTGGGAGTCGGTCTTCCACTCCAAGCCGGGCGACGAGGCCGCGACACTGCTCTTCCTGCCGCTGGCCCACGTCTTCGGCCGGATGGTGGAGATCACGGCGATCCGCGGCCGGGTGAAGCTGGGCCATCAGCCGGAGCTGTCGGCGAAGGCGCTCATGCCGGACCTGGTGTCCTTCCGGCCCACGTTCATCCTGGCGGTGCCGTACATCTTCGAGAAGGTCTTCAACGGCGCACGTCGCAAGGCCGAGGCGGAGGGCAAGGTCGGGCCGTTCGACAAGGCCGTCGATGTCGCGGTGAGGTACGCGGAGGCGATGGAACACCGGGCGTTCGGCACCGGCGCCGGGCCCTCCGCCGCGCTGCGGATGCAGCACCAGTTCTTCGACAAGGTCGTGTACAAGAAGGTCCGCGACGCGATGGGCGGCCGGGTCCGGCACGCCATGTCCGGCGGGTCCGGGATGGAGCGGCGCCTCGGGCTCTTCTTCGAGGGCGCGGGCGTCACGGTGTACGAGGGGTACGGGCTGACCGAGACGACGGCGGCGGCCACCGCCAACCCGCCGGAGCGCACCCGGTACGGCACGGTCGGGCAGCCGATCCCCGGGAGCAGTGTGCACATCGCCGAGGACGGTGAGGTGTGGGTGTACGGCGGCAACGTGTTCGGCGGCTACCTGGGCGACCCGAAGGCCACCGACTCGGTACTGCACGACGGCTGGCTGGCCACCGGCGACCTGGGCGCACTCGACGAGGACGGCTATCTGACGATCACCGGGCGCAAGAAGGAGATCCTGGTGACGTCGGGCGGCAAGAGCGTGGCGCCGGCCGGACTGGAGGAGCGGGTGCGGGCGCATCCGCTGGTGGCCCAGTGCATCGTGGTCGGCAACGACCGGCCCTACATCGCGGCGTTGGTGACCGTGGACCAGGAGTCCGTCGAGCACTGGCTCTCCATGCAGGGGCGGTCGCCGATGAACTCGGCCGAGCTGGTGCGGGACCCCGATCTGGAGATGGAGGTCCGGCGGGCGGTGGTGGCCGCCAATACGGCGGTCTCGCAGGCCGAGTCGATCCGTACATTCCGGATCCTGGCCCACCAGTTCACCGAGGAGCACGGCATGCTGACCCCGTCGCTGAAGCTGAAGCGGAAGGCGATCGAGACGGCGTACGCGATCGAGGTGGACGCGCTGTACCGCTGAGCCGCGGCAGTGCAGCCTTCCGCGTCAGCTCTGTGCCGGTCCTGGGCGGAGCAGGTGACAACCTGCTGAACGGCCGGCCGGCGGGAATGCATCACGATCCCTGATCGTTGACCATGGGAATACCAACCGACGACGTAAGGATCGACTGCTCGTGAGCCAGGTCCCCTCCATCACCCTCAACAACGGCGTCGAGATGCCGCAGCTCGGTTTCGGCGTCTGGCAGGTGCCGGACAACGAGGCCGCGAAGGCGGTCGCGACGGCCATCGAGTCCGGGTACCGGAGCATCGACACTGCCGCGATCTACGGGAACGAGGAGGGCACCGGCAAGGCCGTCGCCGCCTCCGGTGTCCCCCGCGAAGAGCTCTTCGTCACCACCAAGCTGTGGAACGCCGACCAGGGCTACGACTCGACGATGCGCGCCTTCGACGCCTCGCTGGACAAGCTGGGGCTCGACTACGTCGACCTGTACCTGATCCACTGGCCGGTGCCTGCCAAGGACGCGTACACCGACACGTACAAGGCGTTCGAGAAGATCTACGCCGACGGCCGAGCCAAGGCCATCGGTGTCTCCAACTTCCTGCCGGAGCACCTGGAACGCCTGCTCGGCGAGACCTCCGTGGTTCCGGTGATCAACCAGATCGAGCTGCACCCGCAGCTCCAGCAGGCCGAGTCGCGCGCCTTCCACGCGAAGCACGGCATCGCGACCGAGGCGTGGTCCCCGCTGGGTCAGGGCAAGGGCCTGCTGGAGGTTCCGACGGTCGTCGCGATCGCCCAGAAGCACGGCCGGACGCCCGCGCAGGCGGTGCTCCGCTGGCACATCCAGACGGGGAACGTGGTCATCCCCAAGTCCGTGACGCCTTCACGGATCGCGGAGAACATCGATGTGTTCGGCTTCGAACTGGACGCCGACGACCTGGCCGCGTTCGCGGCGCTGGACGAGGGCAAGCGCATCGGCCCGAACCCGGGTGAGTTCAACCTCGGCGCCTGAGCCGGCCACCGGCACGACCGGAATGCGTGCGGCCGCCGCCCCGCGTCCCCCCCGGCGGGGGGCGCCCGGGGTGGGTGTGCCCCCGGGACCCCCCCCCGCCGCGGGGGCGCCCCCCCCGGCGG
>NZ_JBHVWN010000001.1:180357-382595 GCF_042882275.1 Streptomyces sp. NPDC058231
GGGCCCCCGCCCCCCCCCACCGCCACCCGCGGAGGGGGGGCCCCCCCCCCGCGGCGCCCCGCGGGGCGGCGGCCGCACGTGATCGGTGAACCCGCGGGAACCCCGCCCTCGGCGCGGACGCCGCACCGGCCGTCGTACCGGCGTCGTGACCGTGGGGCTGCGTCAGGCGCGCCGACCCAGGTGGACCGTGCGCGCCGTCAGCAGGAAGACGTCGGGGCGGTGGTGCAGACCGGCCGGATCCTCGGGATCGAGCAGCCGGTCGAGCGCCGCGACGTCGTCGGCGGCGAGCTGGTCGGCGAGCGCTTCCCGGCGGCGGGTGAACTCGGCGACGACATGGCCGAGAGCCGGGCCGGACAGGGGTGCGGGCAGGTCGAGCAGGAAGCTGCGGGTGCCCTGCGGGGCGAGCCCCACCGCGGCGAAGAGGGCGCTCCAGTCCTCGGTCTCCCTGGTGGCGCCCGGCAGGGCCGCCCGCATCTCCTCGAACCGCTCCGCGGTGAGCGCGTCCAGGCGGGCCTCCAGGCCCGGTCGGCCGAAGCCGATGTCGCGCGGCAGCTGACGGGGCGGCAGCCCGCCCTCGACCAGGGCCACGGTGCCACCGGGGCGCAGCAGCCCGGCGAATCCCGCGAGCGCGGCACGCTGGTCCCCCATGTGGTGCAGCGCGTTGCCCGCCCAGATGAGGTCCGCCTCGCCCAGTTTCGCCAGCTCGTCGGGGAGCGCGGCGTGCAGGGTACGGACGCGGTCGCCGAGTCCGAGGCGGTCGGCGCGGGCCCTGGTGTGCTCCAGGAGCGCCGGGGTGCCGTCCACGGCGACGACTTCGGCCTGGGGGAACTCCTCGGCGAGCAGACAGGCGATCACTCCGGGGCCGCTGCCGATGTCGAGAACCCTGCGCACACGCGGGGCGGTGGGCAGTCCGGCGATCCATCGGGCCGCAGCCGTGTACTGGGGGGTGCTGAGCTCGCCGTTCTGCTCCAGCAGCGGGCCCATGACATCCCAGTCGAACTCGGTGTCGTCGTGGCGGTGGCTGTGCGTGGCGCGGTCGTGGTGCCCGTGGGTGCCGGCGTGGTGGGAGCCGTGATCGGTGTGGGTGGTCATGCCGGCAAGCCTCCCTGTGCTCCGGGCCGCCGGCCAATTTTCTTGCCGGTTCGGCAAGACAAGGCGCCTCCGGTGCTCCCGTACCTCCACCGAGACGGCCCCGCGTGAGCGGAAGCTCCGGCGGCACGCACGGCCTGGGCGGCTCGGCCCCGAGGGCGGCAGCGGTGAGGGGTGCGGCGCGCCAGGACGGCACCGCACCCCTCGTTCCGTCATGCCGCGCTGTGCCCCGCGGCGATCGCCTCCACTCTCGCGGCCAGCGTCAGGTCCTTCTCGGTGACCGCACCCCCGGCGTCGTGCGTGTGCACCGCCAGGGAAACGGTGTTGTAGCCGAGCGTCAGGTCCGAGTGATGGTTCAGCTCGTCCTGGATCTGTGCGACATGGACGGTCAGCGCGGCGGCGGCGAAGTGCGAGGGGAAGCGGTACGTGCGGGTGATCCGGTCCTCCTCCAGCGCCCAGCCGGGCAATTCGCGGAGCCGATCCTCGATCTCTTTCTGCGACAACGGTGCGGCGGGCATGGGGCGGCTCCTTCACGAGGTCGGATTCCGGTGTGCGGTGCCGGTGACGTTACGGTCTTCGTATGACAACTGTCGCGCCTGACACGGGGGTAGGGCCACTGCTGCGCAGCTGGCGGGAGCAGCGCCGGATGAGTCAGCTGGAACTGGCGCTGCGTGCCGACTCCTCGGCCCGTCACATCTCGTTCATCGAGACGGGGCGCTCCCGGCCCAGCGAGGAGATGGTCCTGCGGCTGTCCGAGCATCTGGACATCCCGGTGAGGGAGCGCAACGCGCTGCTGGTGGTGGCCGGTTACGCGCCCCGATACGCGCAGACCGCGCTCGACGACCCGGCGATGGGCGCTCTGCGCGACGGCATGGAGCAGCTGTTGCGGGGGTACGACCCGTACCCTGCGCTCGTCGTCGACGCGACGTACACCGTGGTGGCCGCCAATCGGGGTATCGCGATGCTGCTGGACGGAGTCGCCGGGCATCTGCTCGCACCCCCGTCGAACGCGATGCGGATCACCCTCCACCCGGAGGGCCTCGCCCCGCGGATCCGCAATCTGCGGGCGTGGCGGGCCGACCTGCTGGCGCAGATGGAGCGTCAGATCGCCCTGGCTCGCTCGGCGGAGCTGCGCGAGCTGTACGAGGAGGTCGCCGCCTATGCCGTACCCGTACGGGGTGGCGACGGGGACGACGAGCCCGCGGAACCGCCGTCGGCGTTGCCGTTCGCGCTCCCGATGGTGATCGAGCACGACGGACGGGTGCTCACGTTCGTCTCCTCCATCGCGACGTTCAACACGCCGATGGATGTGACGGTGGCCGAGCTGGCGATCGAGACGTTCCTGCCCGCCGACCTGGAGACCGCGGCCTATCTGAGATCTCTCGACTCCTGACGTCCGGGCTCGGATGCCGTGCGCGCCGGGGTGCCGGGCCGCCCTCGCACGCAGGTCGACGATGCACCCGCGCCGGACCGGCCGGCACAGCATGCATCGCCCCTCGCCCCTGGCTGCTGCGTCAGCCGCCCGTGCACCCGTCGACCCGCTGACAGCAAGGCTCGAGCGAGCCCTCACTGTGCAATAGGAAGGCAGAGAAAGCTACTCCCCCGCACATTGCAAGGAGTTCGCGTCCGTCACACCTCCGAGGGCAGGAAATCGGCGATCAGTTCGGCGAATTCGTCCGGTGCCGCGATCCGCACGCCCAGGTCCTCCGCCTTGGTGCGCTTGGACCCGGCCTTCTCACCGGCGACCAGCAGTGCGGTGCGCTTGGAGACACTGGACGAGGACTTCCCTCCGGCCCGCTCGATGAGCTCGTTCATCTGGTTCCGGGAGAGCTTCTCCAGCGGGCCGGTCATCGCTCCGGTGACGACCACGGTCATCCCGTCCAGGGGCCGTCCGGCGGCCGGGCCGCCGTCCGCGGCGGCAGCCGTCGGGTCCGTGCCTTCCTCCCCAGGTGCCGGCGGCGGCGTCGCCCCGGGCTCCGTCATGTTGACCCCGGCCGCGATCAGCTTCTCGATCAGCGGGGTGAGCTCGGTCAGTTCCGCCACCACCGCGGCCGCCTTCTCCTTGCCGATGCCGTCCACCAGCTGGAGCGTGTCGGCATCGGCGGCGCGGATGTGGTCCATGGTCGCGAAGTGGCGGGCGACCCGCCGCGACATGGAGCGCCCGGTACCCCGGACGCCGAGCGCACAGAAGACACGGGAGAGCGGGCGGGTACGCGCCGCCCCGATGGCGGCCAGCAGATTGTCGGTACTGGTCTCGCCCATCCGTTCCAGGCCGAGCAGTTGCTCGCGTTCGAGTGTGAAGAGATCGGCGAAGTCGGCGACCAGTCCGGCGTCGACCAGCTGGACCACACGGGTCGCGCCGAGCCCTTCGATGTCGAGCTGGTCGCGGCCCGCCGCGTACGAGATGGAAGCGACGAGGCGGCAGTTGCGCCCGCGGACACAACGCCAGCGCTGTTCACCGGTGTCGATCTCCGAACCGCACTGCGGGCAGGTCTCGGGGAATACGATCGGCTGCTCGTCGCCGGTCCGCAGATGGGCGACGGGCGCCTCGATGCGCGGAATGATGTCGCCGGCCTTGTAGACCATCACCCGGTCGCCCAGTCGCAGATCGCGGCGGGTGATGTCGGCCGGGTTGTGCAGCGTGGCGTAGCTGACGGTCGATCCGTCGATCTCGACCGGCTCGAGTACGGCACGTGGGGCGATGATGCCGGTCCTGCCGACGTTCCATTCGACGCCCAGGAGCCGGGTGACCTTCTCGACGGCCGGGAGTTTGTACGCGATCGCCCAGCGTGGCGCCCTGGTACCCGAACCGGCCTCGCGCTGGTCGGCAGCGAGATCGGCCTTGATCACGATGCCGTCGATACCGAAGGGCAACGAGGCGCGCAGCGCGGCGATTTCCTCGATGCGGGCCTGCACCTCCTCGGCCGTGTTGACGGTGCGCGGCGCCACTTCCGTGTCCGCCGCGGTGTGCACGCCGAGCCCGGCGACGTACGTCAGGACCTCGCTGTGCGGGAGTTCGGCCAGGGCGCCGGTCAGCTCGCCGGACTCGGGCAGCGGGAGGGCTCCGTACGCGAAGAACGTCATCTCGACGACGTAGGGGCGGTCCTTGGCACGGAGGGTGCCCGCCGCGCCGTTCCTCGGGTTGGCGAAGGGGTCTCCGCCGTGTTCGGTACGCACCGTATTGGCCTGTTCGAACTGCTCGTTCGTCATCAGGATCTCGCCGCGCACCTCGATCGTCACAGGCGCGACGAGCCGCTCCGGGAGCCCGACGACGGTGCCGATCGCATGCGACACGTCCTCGCCCGCGGTGCCGTCGCCCCGGGTGATCAGACGCTCCAGGCGGCCCGCCCGGTAACGGGCGGCGACCGCGAGCCCGTCGAGCTTCGGCTCCACGCTCCAGGCGGCGACCGGTCTGCCGATCCGCCGCTCCAGGGAGGCCGTCCAGGTGGCGAACTGCTCGGCGGAGAACACGTTGTCCAGGGAGAGCATCGGCACCGTGTGCGGCACGTCCCCGCCCGCGGCGCCGCCGGCGACCTTCCCGGTCGGCGAGGCGGGCAGCAGGTCCTGCGGGTGCGCCTCCTCGTACGCGGCGATCGCCCGCGCCAGCCGGTCGTACGTGTCGTCGTCGAGCGTGCTCTCGCCGGTGGCGTAGTAAGCGGCGGCGGCCGCCGACGCCTGTTCGACCGCGGCGGCGTAGGCGGCGGCATCGGCGAGCACGACAGCTGAGTTCGTCATGGACCCCATCCTGCCGCCCACCACTGACAACGCCGCTCAGCCGGCCGCCGCCACCGTCCCGTCCGTCTCGTCGGAAGCGCCGTCCGGGGTCAGCGGTATCTGCGGTCCTGAGCCCTCGCGCAGCCAGCGCCGCAGTACCGCGTGCACCTGCTCGGCCCCCACCAGCGGCGGCGCACCGTCCCCGCCGCCGGCTGCCGGCCCGCCGACGTTCCGGGCGGCGACCGGCTCCGACATGGAGCGCGGCCAGAGCAGGAACGGGCGGGTCTGTTCACCGCCCAGCCCGCCGTGCGAGCCGATCTGTTCCTCGAAGGCGTGCACGCGGCCCGTGACGGGGTCGTACATCGAGTTGACCATGACGTCGGCGACGTGCGGGAAGGTGTCGGTGCGCCGCACCGCGTCCGCCGCACCGGGGCCGAACGGGGCCAGCGGGCCCTCTCCGTCCGCCAGTTCCGCCACCGGGACCTCGGCTCCGCCGCGCCCCAGCACCACCGATCCGTGCCGCTCGCTGCGGACCAGCAGGAAACCGATGCCGGGGTGGTCGGCGAGGGTGCCCAGCAGCGCGGGGTGACGGCGGTCGAGCTGTTCGCGGCTGGCCCGCCCGTCGATGTCGGGGAAGGAGATGAGGCCGAGGTTCCCGGAGGCGAGCACCACCGGGTCGGAGGGGACCGCGGCGGGTTCCGTCCCGCCCTCCTCGACGGGCCGGTGCAGCGCGATCCGTACCGCGTCACGGGCCTCCGAGCCGCTTCTGGTGCGCTGCGCCCGTCTGGGCACGGGCAGCCCGCAGCCCGCCCGCACCAAGTCCCTGAGCGTCAGTCCGTACGCCCCCGCGAAGGTCTCCCCGGGGCTCTGCCCGTGGTCGGAGAGCAGCACGATCCGGTAGGTGCGCGGGGTGTGCTCGGCGATCTTGTCGATCAGGGCGAGCGACCGGTCCAGACGGGCCAGGACCTTCTCCGCGTCGCGGCTGTGCGGCCCGGAGTGGTGTGCCACTTCGTCGTAGGCGACCAGGTCGGCGTAGACGGCGGTGCGCCCGGCGAACATGTCCCCGATGACGGCGGCGACCACCACATCGCGTTCGACGACGGTCGCGAAGGCGCGGATGAAGGGGTAGAGCCCGCCGCGCTTGATCCGGGGGGTGTCCTTCCGGATCCGGGCGCGGGTCGACTGGCCGATCTCGCGCCCGACCTCGGCGACGAACGACAGCGCGGTACGGACGGCGTTGGCCGGGTCGGCGAAGTAGGCGAAATATCCGGCCCTGGAACGGCGGCCCTTGCCGCGCCGGGCGGCCATCGACAGGACGAGCGCGAGCTGGCCGGCGCCGCCGCTGAAGAGATTGCCGCGGCTGGCGCCGTCCAGGGTCAGCAGTCCGCCGTCATGGGTGCGCACCATGGCGCGGCGCTGCAGTTCGAGGGCGCTCGCGGGTCTGCTGGAGACCATGACGTCTCCGGCCTCCTTCTCGTACCAGCGGAAGGCGGGTACGTCGAAGTTGCTGCCGTGCAGGATGCCGAGCTGACTGGCGCCGGTCTGGCTGGACCAGTCGGTGCGCCACGGTATGAGCCGGTGGCCGGCCCGGTCGGCGAGCCACTGCGCGACGGTGGGCATCAGACCGTCGGCGGCGGCCCGCGCGAGGACGTCGTGGCCGACGCCGTCGAGCTGGATGAAGACCGTTCCCGGCGGTCCGCCGCGGCCGCCGTCCGGGCTGCCGGCCCTGCCGCTGCGACGGCGACGCCGGTCGGCGAGGCGCGAGAGCCTGCGCCGGTAGGCGTTGTCGTCGCGGACCGCGAGTGCGGTGGAGGTCGCGGAGGCGACGGCGGACATCACGGCGGCGACGACGACCGCGGTCTCGGGGTTGGCGGCGCCGTGCCCGTTCGGGACGAGCCGCAGGGCGACGAGCAGCAGCGAGCCGTTGAGGAAGAAGACCAGCGCGCCGAGGACGAGGGCGGGCACGATGAGCAGCGCCCTTACGAGGACCGGCCAGACCAGCACGGAGAGCAGGCCGAAGGCGCCCGCGCCCCAGGCCGCGGTGAACGCGATCCTGGTGATGCTGTCGCCGTCGTCCGACTGGAGCTGGAAGTCGGGCAGGATCGCGGCGAGCACCAGCAGGGTGAGGGTCGAGACGGCCCAGACCAGGATCACCCGCATCAGGGCACTGCCGACCGTCCGCCATCTCCCGTCAGCCACGCCGTTCCCACCTCACGCGTCCGGGCCCCGCCGTTCCGGACCCGTCCCCCAGAATTTCACAGCGGGTCCGTGCGCCGGTCCACGCCTGCGTGCCTGCGGTGACCGGCCGGGTCAGCAGCCGTCGTACCCGGCGGTCGGCATGGAGAGGCGACGGTGCACGCTCGCCTTCGTCCGGGCGCTGTACGACGGCTCGTCGAGAGCGGCGAACTCCAGGCGCACGCCGCGCCGTTCGCACTCCGCGGCGAACTCCGGGACCGAGGTGAGGGCCCGGGCGAGCACCCGGTCGTTGGGAGCCACGAAGAGTTCGATGTCACCGCCGTCGACATCCGCCCACAGGGCATGGTGGTCGGGGCGCAGGCCGTAAAGACGCAGCTGCCGTGTGACGACGTAGCCCTTGTCGGCGGCCCAGCGGGCGCACATGGCCTGCTGGCTGCGGGTGTCCACGAGGAACGGGTCGCTGTCGAGTTCTTCGAGCGGCGTGAGACTGGCGATGGCCGCCACGCGTACGTCCTCCATGCCGTTCCCCCCGTCTAGGCGTACGGGCGACCCTACCCCTCCGGCTCCCGTACAAAAAGGCGCATGTCAGGACGGGAGGAGCGCGCGGGAACGCCACTGCGCCCCGGCTCCGGGACGGGCCCGGGGCCGGGGCGCGGGAGTGGCGTGCGTCAGAGCGAGGTCATGACGTGCTTGATGCGGGTGTAGTCCTCGAAGCCGTACGCGGAGAGGTCCTTGCCGTAACCGGACTTCTTGAACCCGCCGTGCGGCATCTCGGCGACGAGCGCCATGTGGGTGTTGATCCACACGCAGCCGAAGTCGAGGTTCTTGGACATCCGCATCGCGCGGGCGTGGTCCTTGGTCCACACGGACGAGGCGAGGGCGTACTCGACGCCGTTGGCGTACGCGACGGCCTGCTCCTCGTCCGTGAAGGACTGGACGGTCATGACGGGGCCGAAGACCTCGTTCTGGACGATCTCGTCGTCCTGCTGCAGACCGGAGACGACGGTCGGGGCGTAGAAGTAGCCCTTCTCGCCGACCCGGTGACCGCCCGCCTCGACCTTCGCGTGGGAGGGGAGCCGCTCGATGAAGCCCGTGACCTGGGCGAGCTGGCCGGCGTTGTTCAGCGGGCCGTAGAGCACGTCCTCGTCGTCCGGCTGCCCGGTCTTCGTGTCCGCGGCGGCCTTGGCCAGCGCGGCGACGAACTCGTCGTGGACCGATTCCTGGACGAGCACGCGGGTCGCGGCCGTGCAGTCCTGTCCGGCGTTGAAGAAGCCGCCGACGATCAGGTCCTCGACCGCCTTCTCCAGGTCCGCGTCCTCGAAGACGACGGCCGGGGCCTTGCCGCCCAGCTCCAGGTGGACGCGCTTGACGTCCTTGGCCGCGCTCTGCGCGACCTGGATGCCGGCCCGTACCGAACCGGTGATGGAGGCCATCGCCGGGGTCGGGTGCTCGACCATCATCCGGCCGGTCTCCCGGTCGCCGCAGATGACGTTGAAGATGCCGCGGGGCAGCTCCAGGGACTCCAGCACACCGCCGATGATCTCGGCGATGAGCACGGTGGAGGCCGGGGTGGTGTCCGAGGGCTTGAGGACAACGGCGTTGCCCGCGGCGAGCGCGGGGGCGAACTTCCACACGGCCATGAGCAGCGGGTAGTTCCACGGTGCGACCTGGGCGCAGACGCCGACCGGCTCACGGCGGATGATCGAGGTCATCCCCTCCATGTACTCGCCGGCCGAGCGGCCTTCGAGCATCCGCGCCGCACCCGCGAAGAAGCGGACCTGGTCGATGGCGGGGTCCAGCTCCTCGCTGCGGGTGAGGTGGAGCGGCTTGCCGGTGTCCCGGCTCTCCGCCGCCACGAGCTCGTCGGCGCGCGCCTCCATCGCGTCGGCGATCTTCAGCAGGGCCAGCTGGCGCACGGAGGGGGTGGTGTCGCGCCAGACGGGGAACGCGGCGGCGGCGGCCGCCATCGCCGCCTCGACGTCCGCGGCGCCGGAGAGCGGGGCGGTGGCATAGACATCACCGGTGCTGGGGTCCACGACATCGAGCGTGCGGCCGTCCGAGGCGTCCGCGAAGACGCCGTCGATGTAATTGCGGAACGTGGTGCTCATGGAACCGGTCTCTCTCGTGTTCGGGCGGCGGTACGGATGGAGCTCGCGGTCACCCGCGGTGCGGGCGCCGGTCGGGCCCCGGGTCAGCTCGTGGTGCGGGCGGAGAGGTGCTCGTGCACGGCGGGCCAGCTGCCGTCATCCGCGCGGGCGAAGACGATCGTCTCCCGCTCGTGGACGGTCTCCTCACCCGCGCGGGTGGCGATCGTGGTCTCCACGTCGTGGCTGAAGACGGCGGTCGCGCCGAGGTGCTGGATCAGCTGTCCGGTGGAGGTGCAGCCAAGGATCCGGAAGTCGTCCTCGGTCACCCACTGCTGCCACAGCTCGCGGTACTCGGCCGTGGAGGCGAGCCGCTGCGGGGTGGAGTGGAAGACGAAGGTGGCGTCCGGGGCGAAGGCACCGAAGTAGTCGTCGAGGCGCCCCTCGGCGAAGGCGGCGACGAGAGCGTCGGCGGCGGCCCGGATCTCCTGGACGGCGGCGGGCTCGGGCGTGCTCATGGATGACTCCTGGTTACGGGCGGGGCGGGCGCTCAGCGGACGGCGGCGGGCTCGGGGGCGGCGGCCTCGTCCGTATCGCCGGTGATCGGCGGGACCTCGGTGTCCGACGCCCGGACGATCCGGGGTCCGTCCGGTCCGTACACCGCGCGCGGCTCGGGGAAGACGGCGAGCAGCGTGAGGTACAGCACGGCCGCCAGGGCGAGGCCGACCGGCAGGGAGATGTCCGCGCCGTTCGCGAGGTTGCCGAGCGGACCGACGAACTGGCCGGGCAGGTTGGTGAAGAGGAGCGCCACCACGGCGGAGATCACCCAGGTGGACATGGCGCGCCAGTTCCAGCCGTGGTTGAACCAGTAGCGTCCACCGGACTGACGGCGGTTGAAGACCTGGAGGGCGTCCGCGTCGTACCAGCCGCGCCGGGTGAGATAGCCCAGGGCCATGACGATCATCCACGGGGCGGTGCACGTGATGATCAGGGTGGCGAAGGTGGAGATGGACTGCGCGAGGTTGAGTGCGAAGCGGCCGACGAAGATGAAGGCGATCGACAGGGCGCCGATGAAGAACGTCGACTGGACCCGGCTGAAGCGGGTGAAGACGCTGGAGACGTCGAGCCCGGTGCCGTACAGCGCGGTCGTGCCGGTGGAGAGACCGCCGATCAGAGCGATCAGGCAGAGCGGCAGGAAGTACCAGCCGGGCGAGATGGCGAGCAGCCCGCCGACATAGTTGGGGGCGGCCGGGTCGACGTACTTGGCGGCCTTCGTCGCGATGATCGAGGCGGTGGCCAGGCCGAAGAGGAACGGCAGCAGGGTGGCGGCCTGGGCGAGGAACGCGGCGCCCATGACCCGGCGGCGCGGCGTCGCGGTCGGGATGTAGCGGGACCAGTCCCCGAGGAAGGCGCCGAACGAGACCGGGTTGGACAGGACGATCAGCGCGGAGCCGATGAAGGCCGGCCAGAAGAGCGGATCGGCGGTCGAGGCGAAGGCGCCCGCGTACCCCGCGTCGAAGTCCCCGGCGAAGGCGAAGGCGCCGAGGACGAAGAGCGCCGAGGCCGCAATGACGGCGATCTTGTTGACCATCAGCATGAACCGGAAGCCGTAGACGCAGACGACCAGGACCAGTCCGGCGAAGATCGCGTAGGCGACGCCGTAGCTCACGTCGGACTCGGGGAGTCCGGCGAGCCGGTGGGCCCCTCCGACGAGTGCGTCCCCCGAGGACCAGACCGAGATCGAGAAGAACGCGACCGCGGTGAGCAGTGAGAGGAAGGAGCCGACGATCCGGCCGTGCACGCCCAGGTGGGCGGAGGAGGAGACGGCGTTGTTGGTGCCGTTGGCCGGCCCGAACAGAGCCATCGGGGCGAGCAGCAGGGCGCCGACCAGCAGGCCCAGCACGGTCGCGGCCAGCCCCTGCCAGAAGGAGAGTCCGAACAGGATCGGGAACGCGCCGAGCACACAGGTGGCGAAGGTGTTGGCGCCGCCGAAGGCGAGCCGGAACAGGTCGATGGGACGTGCGGTGCGGTCCGCCTCGGGTATCCGCTCCACGCCGTTGGTCTCGACTTCGGTGATCGAAGTGGTCACGGGCGCTCCACCTACTGTTCATTCATGAGTGCTGGCCCCTCAGTCTGTGGTCCCGAGCGGAGTGCGGCAATTGTGAAAGTCACAAAGGGATAGCCTGTTGTCTGTGGCCAACGACAAACTGACCGTGGAGGACCTGCTTTCCTACCCCGCGCTCCAGCTCTCCGTGAAGGCCGGCAGCAGCGGTCTGGGCCGGTCCGTGTCCTGGGCGCACGCGAGCGAACTGGCCGATCCGACACCCTGGCTGCTCGGCGCCGAGGTGATCATGACGACGGGTCTGGCGATCCCCCGTACCGCCGCCGGACAGCGCGCGTATCTGGAGCGGCTCGACGACGCCGGGGTCTCGGGACTGGCCCTCTCGGCGCAGCTGCACATGCCCCCGCTGCACGACGCGTTCTTCCGGGCGGCCGAGGAGCGCGGCTTCCCGGTCCTGGAAGTGCCGCTCGCCGTGCCGTTCATCGCGGTCTCCCAGGAGGTCGCCGCCTCCGTGCAGGAGGACGCCCGGCACCGGCTCGGCGCCCAGCTGCAGGTGTTCGGTTCGCTGCGCTGGCTGGTCGCCGAGGATCTCGACACCCCCACACTGATGCGCCGACTCGAACGCCTGTCGGGGTACGACGTGTACCTCTGTACGCCCCAGGGGCGCCCGCTGCTGCCCGGCGTGCCGGTTCCCGAGCCCGGAGTACTGCCCGATTCGGTCGACGCCCCGCCGACCGTCCCCGGCGGCTTCGTGCTGCCCGTTCCGGCGCCCGGCGGTCCGGCGGGCTTCCTCGTGGCGTACGAACGCGAGGGCGCCCAGCCCGCCGGGCTCGCCGTCGTCCAGCACATCGCCACGGTCGCGGCGCTGCGGGTGGCGATGGTGCGCACCGAGCGCGAGACGCTGCGCCGCGAGGGGGCGGAGACCCTCGCCGAGCTGCTCCAGGAGGTCCTCGACCCGGAGGCGGCACGGCGCAGGCTCGCCCGGCACGCGATCGAGGGCGACACCGTGCTGCTCGTGGTCAGGCAGACCACGGACGAGGCACTGCTGCGCTGCCTCCAGAACCATCCGCATCTGCTGCTCACCCGAGGTGAGGACCGCTATGTCCTGGGGGCGCCGCAGCTGGCCGTGGAGATCGGCGGGCTGCCGGGCGTGGCGGCCGGGATGAGCCGCCCGTTCCTGCCGGGCGCGGCGCTGCGGGTGGCGCAGCGCGAGGCGCTCTGGGCGGTCTCGAAGGCCGTCGAGTCGGGGCGCCCGGTGATCCGTTACGGGGACGACTCGATGGGCCGCTGGCTGCCTGACGACCCGGCGGTGCTCACCGCGCTGGTCGAGCACGTCCTGGGCGAGGTGCTGCGCTACGACGAGACGCACGACTCGCAGCTGCTGGTCTCCGCCCGCACCTGGATGGAGCGCGACCGCCGCACGGAGACGGCCGCGGCCGCGCTCCACATCCATCCGAACACCCTGACGTACCGGCTGCGGCGGTTCGGCGCGCTGGCCGGCCGCGATCTGTCGTCGACCGGGGCGCTGGCGGAGGTCTGGCTGGCGATCCAGGCGGCGGGGGCGCTGGGACTGACGGACTGACGAACCGCCGCCGCGCCGGGCGGCCCGCCGGGCAGGGGGCGGTTCGGCGGCCCCGGCGGACGCGGCACCCCCGCGCGCCCTCCGTCCACCTGTCCCGGCACTACGCTCGGGGGACCGGAACGAGGAGTCACGACGGTCGGGAGGCGGACGGTGCCGGTGGAGGTCACCTGGTGGGGTCATGCCACCTGCACCATCGAGGATTCCGGGGTCCGCGTCCTGACCGATCCCCTGTTCGCGCGCCGCTTCGCGCACCTGCGCCGGCGCCGCGGCGCGCTGCCGGGCCCCGAGGCCGCCGTCGCCGATGTCGTCCTCGTCTCCCATCTGCACTCCGACCATCTGCATCTGCCGTCGCTGGCCCGCCTCCCGCCCGGCAGCCATCTGATCGTGCCGGCGGGCGCGATGCGATCCGTGCCGGGGCTGCGGATGCTGCGCCGGGCGCGGCAGCTGCGGATCACCGAGGTGGCGGCCGGGGACGAGGTGCGGGCCGGCGCGGTGCGGGTGCGGGCCGTCCCCGCCCTGCACGACGGCCGGCGGCTGCCGGTGGGTCTGCACCGCTCGCCCGCACTGGGCTATGTCGTCGAGGGCGAGGCCCGTACCTACTTCGCCGGGGACACCGGGCTCTTCGACGGTATGGCGGAGGCGGTCGGTCCGGTGGATGTGGCGCTGCTGCCGGTCGGCGGCTGGGGCCCGTTCCTCGGGCAGAGTCATCTGGACGCGGGACGGGCCGCGCAGGCGCTGGTCCGGCTGGCGCCGTGCTCGGCCGTGCCGGTGCACTACGGCACGTACTGGCCGATCGGCATGGACGGGATCCGGCCGCACGAGTTCCACGCACCGGGTGACGAGTTCGTCCGGCAGGCGGCGCTGCTGGCACCGGACGTGAAGGTGCACCGGCTGGACCACGGCGAGCGGGTGCGGCCGGAGGCGGCCAGGTGATCCACGAGGTGGTGGGGCAGCTGCCCCCCGAGTCGACGCAGCAGGCGGTCGGCTATCCGTCCTTGTTTGCGCTGGTGGCCCTGGGAGCGCTGGTGCCGGTGGTGCCGACGGGGGCGCTGGTGAGTTCGGCCGCCGTGGTGGCGTTCCATCAGACGGACCCGTTCGCGCTGCTGGTGGTTTTCGCGGTCGCCTCGTCGGCCGCTTTCCTCGGGGACATCTGCCTGTACTGGCTGGGACAGCGCGGTGTCCGGTCGAAGAACGGTTCCAAGTGGCTGCGGACCATCCGCGACCGCGCGGCACCGGAGCGGCTGGCTCAGGCGCAACGGCAGCTGGACGAGCACGGCGCCGTGGTGCTCGTGCTGTCGCGGCTGGTTCCGGCCGGGCGGATACCGGTGATGCTCGCGTGCCTGCTGGGACGGATGCCGATGCGACGGTTCGCCCGGGGGGACATACCGGCCTGCTTCGCGTGGGCGGCGACCTACCAGCTGATCGGCATTCTGGGCGGATTGCTGTTCCCCGAGCCCTGGCAGGGCGTGGTCGCGGCGGTCGCTCTGACGCTCCTGATCAGCGGAACACCCGCGGTGTGGCGCAGGGCGCGGGCCCGCTTCAGCCACTGATGCCGCGCGGTGTCCACGGGGTACGGGCACCGTCCAGCAGCCGGGACCCGCCGATCGGCAGGTCCCAGAGGTCCTCGCGCGGGTGGCCGGCCCGCTGCCAGGCGGCACGGAGCCGGGTGAGCGGTTCGAGCACAGGCTCCGCCGAGAGCAGGAATGTCGCCCAGTGCATGGGCGCCATCGCGCGGGCGCCGAGATCCGCGTACGCCTGCACGGCCTCCTCCGGATCGATGTGCACGTCGCCGAGCCACCAGCGCGGTTCGTAGGCGCCGATCGGCAGCAGGGCCAGATCGATCCCGGGGTGGCGACGGCCGATCTCCGTGAACCAGTGCCCGTAGCCGGAGTCGCCGGCGAAGTAGATCCGCTGCCCGCCCCCGGGCGTGCCGATGACCCAGCCGCCCCAGAGGGACCGGCAGGTGTCGGTGAGGGTCCGTTTGGACCAGTGATGGGAAGGCACGAAGTCGAAGCGGACGCCTCCCAGCTCCGCGTGCTCCCACCAGTCGAGCTCGGTGACGCGGGAGAAGCCGCGGCGGCGGCACCAGCGACCGAGCCCCGCGGGGACGAACATGGGGGTGTCAGGCGGCAGTCTGCGCAGGGTGGGGGCGTCGAGATGGTCGTAGTGGTTGTGGCTGATGACCACCGCGTCGACGGCCGGCAGATCGTCCCAGCGGACGCCGACGGGTGTGATCCTGGCCGGAGTGCCGAGGATGCGGCGGGACCAGACGGGGTCGGTGAGGACGGTCAGCCCGCCGGTGCGGACGACCCAGCTGGCGTGTCCGGCCCAGGTGACACAGCTCGTGCCCGCCTCGGTGGCCGGCAGCGGCTCGGGGGCGTACGGCAGCCGGTGGATGCCGCGCAGCCCCTCCGCGCCGGGCCGGACGGCGTGCTCCCTGGTCAGTCTGCTCATGCCCCGCACACCCGGGAGCGGGGCGGTGAGCCGGTCGGCGAACGAGTCGGGCCACTCCCTCACCTCCCCGAGCGGGCGCGGCGAGACGATCTCACCGAGTGCGGCCGGGGACGCGGCCCCGGCGCGGGGGCGCTCGGTCTGTTCCGTCATCGCAGGACTCCCGTCTCGGAGTGCGTCGTCGCATCCGTCGTCAGATACGTCGTCGAGCACGTGCCGGGCGCGCCGGCACGTACGTCGCCGTCATCGGAGTTCGTCGAGGGCCGCTCCGAAAATGCTCAGCGCGCGGGCCACGTGTGGCAATCCCAGGGGCTCCACCGCGGTGAGGGACTCCCTCTGCTGCTCCTCGGTCGCTCCGAGCAGCGGCCCGGTCCCCAGCCGCACCCGCAGCGCACCCAGTTCGTCGCCGAAGCGATGGCCGCCGGGCGTGGGCGCGCCGAGCCGTTCGGAGAGGTACTCCTCCAGTTCGAGCGAGTCCGTGACGCCGCGGGCGGCGAGCCGGGACCGCAGCGGGTCGAGGTCGGCGTAGAGGTGGCGGCCGGCCTGCGGGGGTCTGGCCAGGGCACCGGAGGCGAGTACCGCCCGGTGGGCGGCGGCGGCGACCTGCGCCTGCAGCCCGGCCGCCTGCCGGACCCGGGTGGCGACGGGTTCCGGCTCGTGCAGCGCATGGGCGGCAGCGGCGGCGACCGGGCCCGCGACGAGGGCGCCGAGCGCGGTGAGGATGTCGAGGGTACGGGCGTGCCGCACCGCCGCCCGTTCGGTGGCCGGGAACCTGGCGACCGCGACCGGCCACGCGGACGGGGTCAGCGCGCCGGAGAGGTCGCAGACGACGGTGACGTCGTCGGGGCACATTTCGGCGGGGCTGAGCAGAACGGTGTCGTGGGGCCGGTGCAGAGTGTCGCGCCAGGTCTCGTCGCTGACGACGTGCAGTCCCTCGGCGACCGCCGCCTCGCACGCCTCGCGGACGAGCTCCGGCGGGGCGACGGTGGCGGTGGGGTCGTCGACTACGGAGATCAGCAGCAGCCGGGGCCTGCCGCCCTCGGCGCGCACTCTGCGTACGGTCTCCAGCAGTGCGTACGGGTCGGGCACGCCACCGCATTCGGCCGGTGTCGGCACATGGTAGGCGGGCCGGCCGAGCAGCCGCGCCTGCGGGATCCAGGTGGCGGGGCAGGGGCGCGGGGTGAGGACGTCGCCGCCGTGCGCGGCGATGAGGGCGAGCAGCAGCGGTGAGGCGCCGGGGGCGGCGGCGACGTGCTCCGGTCCGCAGCCCAGTCCGCGCCGGGTCCAGTAGGCGGCGGCCGCCGCGCGCAGGGGCTCGCCGCCGCCGGTCGGTTCGGGCTCGCTGCGGCCGGCCGCAGCGGCCAGCACGCGGGCCAGTTCCGGCACTACCGGCAGCCCCGGATCGGGGGCAGGCGGCCCGTACCGTACGGGCCCGCGGTCCTCCCGGAGGCGCCGGGGCGCACGCCCGGCGCCATCGGCCCGCCTCGCACCCCCGTTCGACCCCGCCCCCTCGGTCCGTTCCCGCGCCATCCCGGGCCTCCTTCGCCGGCGTTCCGCCGTGTCCCGCCCTGTCACACCCTCAGGGCCCTTTATACGGAGGTTCGGGCGCCACCGCCCGCCCGGCGAGAGCGGCACACGGGGCCTCCGCCGGACCGGCCGGCGGACCCGTCCGGCCTAGGGCGCCTTCCGGCCGGTGAACCCCATCCGGAACCGACGTCCCCATTGACACTCGCCCCGCCACATCATTACGGTCACGCCAGGATTTCGAACGGATGACGAAATATCGAACAAGTCGAGGGGCAACTCCCGTGCGCATCACCGGAATCAGCACACATGTCGTCGGCACGCCCTGGCGCAACCTCACCTACGTCCAGGTCCACACGGACGAAGGTCTCACCGGTGTCGGTGAGACCCGGATGCTCGGCCGCACCGATGCGCTCATCGGCTATCTGCGCGAGGCGGAGGCCAATCACATCGCCGGCTCCGACCCGTTCGCCGTGGAGGACCTGGTACGCCGGATGAAGTACGGCGACTACGGGCGGGCCGGGGAGATAGTGATGTCCGGCATCGCCGTCGTCGAGATGGCCTGCTGGGACATCAAGGGCAAGGCCCTGGGTGTCCCGGTCTGGCAGCTGCTCGGCGGAAAGGTGACGGACCGCGTCAAGGCGTACGCGAACGGCTGGTACACCACCGAGCGCACCCCCGAGGCGTACCACAAGGCGGCCCGGGCCGTCGTCGAGCGCGGCTACCGCGCCCTGAAGATCGACCCGTTCGGGACCGGCCACTTCGAGCTGGGGCAGCAGGAGACCCGGTACGCGGTGTCGCTGATCGAGGCCGTGCGGGACGCCATCGGCCCCGACGCCGAACTGATGCTGGAGATGCACGGGCGGTTCAGCCCCTCGACCGCCGTGCGGATCGCGCACGAAATGGCTCCGTTCCGCCCCGCCTGGCTGGAGGAGCCGGTACCGCCGGAGAACCTCAAGGCGCTGAGCAAGGTGGCCGGCAAGGTCGACCTGCCGATCGCGACCGGCGAGCGCATCCATGACCGGACCGAGTTCCGCGAGCTCTTCGAGTCGCAGGCGGCCGACATCATCCAGCCCGACGTCGGCCATATCGGGGGAATCCTGGAGACCCGCAAGCTGGCCGCGACCGCCGAGACCCACTACACGCTGATCGCGCCGCACAATGTGGGCGGCTCGGTGCTGACCGCGGCCAGCCTCCAGCTCGCGGGATGCACACCCAACTTCAAGATTCTTGAGCACTTCAACGACTTCGCGGACGCGGACATCAAGAAGGTCGTCAAGGGTGCTCCGCAGGTCGACCCCGCGACGGGCTGCTTCGAGCTCTCCCACGCCCCGGGACTCGGGGTCGAGCTCGATGTGGACGCCGCGGCCGAATTCCCCCAGCAGCAGGCCCGGTTCGACCTGTGGGCGGACGGCTGGGAGAAGAGGCAGCCCAAGTGAGCACCGTCCCGTCCCGGGCGATCACCGTCGACCGGCCCGGAGAGCACACGCTGACCACCGGACCGGCTCCGCAGCCGGGTCCCGGCGAGGTACGGGTCCGGGTCGCCGCGGCCGGGATCTGCATGAGCGACCGCGAGGTGTACGACGGCCACCGCGACCCGGGCTACGTCCGCTACCCGGTGGTGCCCGGCCACGAATGGTCCGGCGTCGTGGACGCACTCGGTGCGGGCGTCGACCCGGCGCTGATCGGGCGCCGGACGGTCGCCGAGGGCTTCCGGTCCTGCGGCAGCTGCGAACGGTGCCGGAGCGGGGAGACCTCGCTGTGCACGGCGGGTTACGACGAGACGGGCTTCACCAGGCCCGGGGCCTTCGCCGACCATGTCGTCGTCCCCGCACGGCTGTTGCATCCGCTGGCCGACGACGCCGATCTGCGGGCCGCCGCCTTGCTGGAGCCGGCAGCGGTGGTCGCAGCGGCGGTGCGCGCGGGGGCGCCGGAGCCGGGTGAGCGGGTCGCCGTCGTCGGTGCGGGGACACTCGGACTGCTCGCCGTGCAACTGCTGTCCGCGTTGTCGCCCGCCGAGCTCACCGTGATCGACCCGCGGCACGAACGGGCCTTCCAGGCAGTGTCGTTCGGCGCGAGCGAGGCGCGTTCCCCCGAGGAGGCCACGGCGGTACGCGGCCGCTACGACCTGGTCGTGGAGACGGCGGGCGCGCCGTCCACCGCCGCCGACGCGTGTCTGCTGGCGCGGCGCGGCGGCCGGGTGGTGCTCACGGGCATGTTCACGCCGGGGGCCGTCGGCATCGACCCGGTCCATCTGTCACTGAGCCAGCTCACCGTACGCAGCGTCTTCGGGGCCTCGTCGGCCGCCTGGTCATATGCGGTGCGGGCGTTCACGGCCGGTCTGCTCGATCCGGCGGCGCTGATCACTCACGAATTCCCCCTGGAGGAGTTCGCGGAGGCGGTGAAGCTGGTCGGGGGCGGCGATCCCGGAACCGGCAAGGTGCTGCTGCGGCCATGATGCGCCTCCCGTGCCGCCGCCGGCCTGCACGCCCCATAACCCGAACCTCGTCCGGTATACCGAACATGAAGGGTCACTCATGACCTCATCCGACTCCCTCGTCCGCCGGCCCGGCGAACCCGTCCTCACCGGGCTCGGGCTGGGCGCGCCCGCGGCCGACCCGGCCGACTCCTCCGCGTACGCGTTTCCGGACGGCGGCACCTGGCGGACCGAGATCCCGTCCGTGGAGGGCCCCGAGGCCCTCTCCGCCGTACTGAAGGAGTCCGCCCGGCTCGACGTGCCGGTCCACCGGATCAGCCAGGGCAGCGGCATCTGGATGCTGAGCGACGCCGAGATCACCGACATGGTGGAGGGTTGCGCCGAACGTGGCATCGAGCTCTGCCTGTTCACCGGACCGCGCGGCAGCTGGGACACGGGAGCCTCCACCCGGACCGACTCGGGCGGCGCAGGACCGCGCGCCCGCGGCCACGACGGCCTGGCCGGATGCGTCGAAGACGCCCTGCGGGCAGCCGGGTTGGGAGTGAAATGCCTGCTGGTCGCGGACGAAGGGGTGCTCTGGACGCTGCACCGGCTGCGGACGCAAGGCGCACTTCCCGCCGATACGACGTTCAAGGTGTCGGCGCTCATCGGCCCGGTGAACCCCGCCTCGTACGCGCTCTACGAGCGTCTCGGCGCCGACTCCGTCAACGTCCCGTCCGACCTGACGCCCGCTCACCTCACCGAGATCCGACGGGTGTCCGGCGCGCCCATGGATCTCTACATCGAGGCACCGGACGACCTCGGCGGCTACGTGCGGATGTACGAGGCGGCCGAGCTGATCCGTCGCGGTGCCCCGATCTATCTCAAGTTCGGGCTGTCCAAGGCACCCGGCATCTACCCGTACGGCGCACAGCTGCGCGACGTCGCACTGGACACGGCGCGCGAGCGGGTCCGCCGGGGTCGGCTGGTGCTCGATCTGCTGGCCCGGCACGGCGCCGGCGGGAACATGTCCGCGCCCGGCTCCCGGCTGCCTGGCCCGCTGCGGCGCTTCGCGATCGATTAGCACGGGCGGGGAGGGGCGACTCCGCCCCTCCCCGCCCGAACGAGCCGGACTCCGCCCGCTCCGGGCCGTGACCGACCCACCGCGGGCCCTTCTCAGCCCGCGAAGGCCGTCCCCGGCATTCCCTGGCCGGCATCCGGCAGCACGAGCAGTGAACCGGACAGCGGGTGCGGGGAGCCGATCCCCGTCCGGGCCGTGGATATGTACAGGTCGCGAAGGTCCGGACCGCCGAACGCACAGGCCGTCGGCCGCCGTACGGGAAGGCGGACGGTCCGGTCCAGCGCACCGTCCGCGGTGTAGCGGCGCAGCGCGGCGCCGTCCCACAGCGCGACCCAGACGCCTCCTTCGGCGTCGACGGTCAGCCCGTCCGGGGAGCCCGATCCGTTCTCGATGACGGCGAACGTACGCCGGTTCACGGCGTGTTCACCATCGAAGTCGAAGACGTCGACGCGCTGTGTCGGGGTGTCGATGTAGTAGAGGCGGGTACCGTCCGGGCTCCAGCCGGTGCCGTTGCTGATGGCGACCTCGGGCAGGACCGGGGTGGCCGTACCGTCGGGTGCCACCCGGGTGAGGCTGCCACCGCCCTCCGCCGCGTCGTAGCGCATGGTGCCCACCCAGAGCGCCCCGTCGGGCGCGACCGCCGCGTCGTTGCCCCGCCGTCCGGGCTCCGGGTCGTGCACCAGCCAGCGGAACGCGCCGTCGCGGTCGTACAGGCCGACACCGTCGCGCAGATTGACCACGAGGCCGCCGCCGGCCCGCGGTTTCGCCGCGCCGACGTGCTGTTCGGTGGCCATGACCGTCCGGCGCCCGTTCGCCGGGTCGTACGTGTGGACGCGGGCGGAGAGGATGTCGACCCAGATCAGCCGACCGGACGCCAGGTCCCAGGTCGGCCCCTCACCGAGCTCGGCGTGCTCCCGCACGGCCACTTCGAGGCGCGTCCCCGTCATCACTTCCCCCTCGTGTGGTGTCCGAGGCGGGCGGAGAGGGCCTCGGCGCCGCCGGCCGCCAGGGCCGCCAGCTCCTCCTCGCGCTGCTCCGTCCAGCGGATCACCGGCACGGAGATGGAGAGCGCGGCGACGATCCGGCCCGACCGGTCGCGTACCGGCGCCGCGACGCAGCTCACATCGGGGTTGGACTCGCGGTGCTCCACCGCGATGCCCCGCTCCCGGACGGTGTCGAGCGCCCTCCGCAGCTCGGTGGCGTCCGTGATGCTGTTGGGTGTCATGCCGGTCAGCTCGCGCCCGTCGAGCCTGGCGTCGAGCTCCCGGTCGGGCAGCGCGGCGAGCAGCAGCTTGCCGACGGAGGTGCAGTGGGCGGGCAGCCTCCGTCCGGCCGCCGAGACCATCCGGACCGCGTGGGTGGAATCCACCTTGGCGATGTAGATGACGTCGGCGTCCTCCAGGATCGCCACATGGACCGTCTCGCCGCAGGTCTCGGCGACCTCGCGGGCCACCTGCTGCCCCTCGGCCGCGAGGTCGAGCTGCTCGGCGTACCGACTGCCGAGCTGATAGGTCCGGACTCCGAGGCGGTAGCGGCCGGGCTGTCCCGGGACCGTCACCAGGTATGAGCGGGCGGCCAGGGTGGTGAGCAGCTCATGGACGGTGGTGCGCGGCAGCTGGAGCCTGCGGGTGACCTCCGGTGCGGAGAGCGTCCCATCGCTCTGGAGGAAGAGTTCGAGTACATCCAGGGCCCGCGTCACCGCAGGGACGAGTCGCCCCATGGTCGTGCACCCACCTCTCGCGTTCGACACTCCGACCAGTGACCGGAATAGCGAACACAGGCTAATCGCAGTGCACTTGCCACGGCAATGCCGGTGACGTGGCCAAATGTCCCCAGGAAACGGCGATCTGCCCGTTGTGTTCCGCTATGTCAGATGCGGCGTCCGAGCATCGCGAGCAGCTCGGTCTGCGCGTCGGCATCCTTCGCAGTCCTGACGGGCGGGGCGAACAGGCCGGTCTGCGACAGCTCCTTCACATACGGTGCGACCTCGCGCCGGACGAAATCGACCAGGGGCTGCGGGAGCCGTTCGTCGACGCCGATCGCGCGGGCCAGGTCCCAGGCGTGCACCACCGCGTCGCTCACCATCTGCGCGCAGTAAGCGTCGGCGGCGGTGTCCCCGTACGACAGATTCACGGTCCGCTGCAGCGCACCCGGCGCCGCGAAAGCCTCGCGCGCCCCGGCGGCCGCACGGTCCCACGCGGCGACGGGTTCACCGCCCAGCGGATCACCGTCATGGGCGTCGCCGACTGCGGCCACGGTAAGGCCCTGCGTCACCAGCGCGGGAACCCAGAGCTGCTCGGATGTGAGATGGGCGACCAGATCGCGGACGGACCACTCGGTGCACGGCGTCGGGGCGGACCACTGGTCGTCGCGCACGGCGTGCACCCGGTCCGTGAAGAGCTGGAGCGCCTCGGCGTGGCGGTCGAGCAGATCACCGGCGGAGGAGGAGTGAGATGTCATACGACCACTGTCTCCGCCCGGAGAGCCGCGTGCGAGCGCGTCCGCTGCTTCGGCGTGGCCGAAAGGGGTATCCGCAGTCCCATGTCATCACCGAACAACGCATCCTCCGCCCTGTCGCCCGCCGGACTCCGCGGCTGGCTGCACCAGCGCGATCTCACCGTCTTCCGCGGGCTGGCCGTCCGGCGCTGGCCCGGCGCCGGCCCCGTGCTGCCCCGGCTGAGCCGCAGCGCCGACCACGGGCTGCTGTGGTTCGGCGCCGCGGCCGGCATGGCGGCGCTCGGCGGCAGTGCCCGGGCCCGGCGCGCCGCGCTCCGCGGCGTCGCCTCCCTGGCGGTGGCCTCGGCCGCGATCAACACCGTGGGGAAGGGGATGGTGCGCAGGGAGCGTCCGGTACTCGACACCGTTCCGGTGATACGGCGTCTCACACGCCAGCCGTTCACCACCTCCTTCCCGTCCGGGCATGCCGCGTCGGCGGCCGCCTTCGCGACGGGCGTGGCTCTCGAATCGAAGGGCTGGGGTGCGGTCGTCGCCCCGGTCGCACTGTCCGTCGCCGCCTCCCGCGTCTACACGGGGGTCCACTATCCGAGTGATGTACTGGCCGGTGCCGCGCTCGGCATAGGAGCCGCGTTCGCACTGCGCGGTGTCGTGCCGACGCGTGGACAGCTGCCCGCACCGGGTAGACCACCCGCTCACGCACCCGCCCTGCCGGGCGGCCGGGGCCTGGTGGTCGTCGTCAATCAGGAGTCCGGCACCGCCACCGCCACGGCCGCGCTGGTACGGGACGCGCTACCGCTGGCCGAGGTGGTGGAGTGCGCGCCCGGAGAGCTCTCCGAGGAACTGGAGAAGGCGGCCGAAGAAGGCCGGGCGCTCGGAATCTGCGGGGGTGACGGAACGGTGAACAGCGCGGCGGCCGTCGCCGCCACGCACGGCGTGCCGTTGGCGGTGTTCCCCGGCGGCACCCTCAACCACTTCGCGTACGACCTGGGCATCGAGACGGTGGACGACGTGTGCAAGGCGCTCGCCGCGGGTGATGCGGTGCGGGTGGACCTGGGCCGCTTCCGGCCGGGACCCGGCGGGCCCGGGGGTGCGGACGGATATTTCCTCAACGCCTTCAGCCTGGGCGCCTATCCGGAACTGGTCCGGACGCGGGAGCGCTGGTCGCCACGGATCGGCGGCTGGCCGGCAGGCGTCCTCGCCGCGCTGCAGGTCCTGCGCGGAGAGCGTCCACTGGAGGCGGAACTGCAGGGCAGGAGGCGGCCGTTGTGGCTGCTCTTCGTGGGCAACGGGCTGTTCCAGCGAGTGGGACCGGCCCCGGGCCGGCGCCACAACCTCGCGGACGGGCTGCTGGACGTCCGGGTCGTGCACGGCGGCCGCACACCCGGCCTGCGCCTCCTCGCGGCGGCGTTCGCGGGCCCGTTGACCCGCTCCCCCGTGCATGCCGCGGTACGCCGCCGCAGGGTACGGATCGCCGGCCTGACCCCGGGGACGCCCTACGCCTACGACGGCGAAGTGGCCCACAGCCAGCGCGAGTTGGTGATCGACAAACTTACGGAGGCACTGACCGTCTACTGCCCGATGCAGGTGTGACCGCAGAAGCGAGGTCCATATAGCAAGACGCGTATCTCATCATTCGACATGTCGGCGTACGGTTGGGGCATCGCTCAGCGCTTCGCATCACGCTCCGAGAGAGGACGCACAGCCATGCCGAAGGAAACCGCGGTCTACACCCACGGGCACCACGAGTCCGTGCTGCGTTCGCACCGTTGGCGCACCGCCGCCAATTCCGCGGCCTACCTGACCGGCGAACTCCGCCCCGGCATGGCGGTGCTGGATGTCGGATGCGGTCCCGGAACCATCACCGCGGACCTGGCCGCGCTGGTCGCCCCCGGCCGGGTCACCGGAGTCGACACCACCCGGGAGATCCTGGACCAGGCGGCCGCGGAGGCCGCCGAACGCGGCCTGGAAAATGTCGAGTTCGCCATCGCCGATGTGCACGCGCTGGACTTCCCCGACGACTCCTTCGACGTCGTCCACGCCCATCAGGTGCTCCAGCATGTGGGCGATCCGGTACAGGCGCTGCGCGAGATGCGGCGGGTCTGCCGTCCCGGCGGCATCGTGGCGGCCCGCGACAGCGACTACGCGGCGATGGCCTGGTACCCGCAAGCCCCGGTCATGGACACCTGGCTGGAGCTGTACAGAAGGGTGGCGCGTGCCAACGGCGGCGAGCCGGACGCGGGCAGGCGGCTGCTCTCCTGGGCGCGACAGGCCGGGTTCACGGACATCACCCCGTCCGCCGGCTCCTGGTGTTACGCCACCCCGGAGAGCCGTGCGTGGTGGAGCGGGCTGTGGGCGGACCGTACGGTCAGCTCGGGGTACGCAAAGCTGGCCGTCGACGGCGGCCACACCGCCTCCGGGCAGCTCGAGGAGATCGCCGCGGCCTGGCGCACCTGGGGCGAGCACGACGACGCGTGGTTCATGGTCCCGCACGGCGAGGTGCTCTGCCGCGCCTGACCGTGCCGCGTCCGAAGCGGCCGGGGCGGTGTGCGCCCGCGACCCGGCGACCGGATTGGATCACATGACCCAAACCCGCCAACTACCCTGTTCGGCATGGAAATTCTGGGAACCACGCTGCGTATCTGCGTCGACGACCTGGAGGCCGCGGTGGCCTTCTACGAGGACCTCACGGCACGTCCGGCGCTGCGCTTCGAGCGCGGCGGGGTCTCGGTCGCCGCGATCAGTTGCTTTCTGCTGATGAGCGGTCCCGAGTCGGAGTTGGAGATCCTGCGCAGGGTGACGGCGACGATCGCGGTGAAGAACGTCGACGACGCCCACGAGGCCCTTGTCCGCGTCGGCGCCCGGGTCATCGCGGGTCCGGTGCCGACCCCGGTCGGACGGAATCTGATAGCCGTCCATCCGGACGGCTCGGTCTTCGAGTACGTCGACCGGAACCCGCCGGTCTGAACCGGCGGGTTCCGGTCCCACATGTCGGCGCGGTCCGGCGGGGCATGATCCTCCCCGCCGGACCCGCTGGACACCCGGGCGGCGACGCGCGGCTCACTCCTCGGCTCGCTCCTGTCAGTTCCTGGGCCGCATACGGTAGTTGTAGACATCGGGCAGCGGCTCGTCGGTGATCGCGGACCAGACCTCGTCCAGGATCTCCGCCCCCTCCCGCAGGTCCGCGACCTCGAGACCCTCGTCGAAGACGGCACGGGCCGCAGCGAGGTCACCCTCGGCGATCAGCAACCGGGCCTCCAGCAGGAGGAACCGGCCGCGTCGCCGGATCGCCGGCAGCAGTCCGGACCAGACCGTACGGGCTTCCCCGGTCCGTCCGGCGGCAAGCAGCGCCTCGATCGCCTCACGGCCGAGGGCCGCCGTGGCGGCTGTCCAGGCGTCCCCGTCGTCCCGGCGTTCCGCGCACAGGTCGTCGAACGCCTCGATGTAGTGGTCGGCGGCCCGCTCGCACTGGCCGCTCTCCTCGGCTGCGACGGCGAGGCAGCGCAGCAGCGGCCAGCGGGACGGGGCGAGCGCGAGACCGCGTTCCCAGCTGCGGACGGCCTGGGCGCGGTCACCGGCGTGCCACTGGGCGACGCCCAGGTGGTACTCGGTGAGAGGCTCGGCGTCCGCCGTCTCCAGCATGTCGCGCCAGTGCGCGGAGACGAGCGACGGGCCGGGCGGCGTCACACGGCGCGGCTGCGGGAAACCGCCCTGGTCGAGCAGGTCCAGCCAGGGCGCCTGCTCCTCGCCGAGCGTGGACTCGGCGAACGGGGTGCCCGGGAGCTTGTATCCGGCGCGACGAACTTCGAGGGCGCCCCATCCGGAGCCGGTGGCGAGGGACTCGCCGGGCTCGGTGTCGGCGTACGGGCGCCAGGCCGCGTACGCGGCGTCGACATCCGCCCGCGGCAGGGCGTCGGCCAGCCGCTGTTCGGTCTCGGCGCGAGCCGCCGCCCAGTCGTCCCCGTGCACGGTCCGCGGGTCGGTGGACAGCGGACCGTACGACTCCAGCCAGCTGAACTCCGCGCCGGGTTCGAGCGGGATGTGCTCCAGCTGGGTACGGGCGAGTCCGGCCTGGATCTCCGCGTAGCCGACGGTGCCGGGTTCGGTGAGCCACTGTTGCCACCGGCGCCCTCCGGGCCCGCTGCCCCAGACGAAGAGCTTGCGTCCGCGCAGCAGGTCGGTGGAGGTCTGGACGAGTCCGCGCCCCTCCTCGTCGAGGGAGGCGATCCAGCGGCGGGCGCCGTCGGGGACCTCGTAGAAGTAGTCGGCGGGGAAGTCGCTGCGCAGCGGGTACGTGCGGTCGACGGAGCCGGTCTCCGGGACGGGAACCCGGGTCAGGGTCCGCTCGTAACCGAAGTGCCAGGCCTCGTCGGCGGGGGCCAGGACCCTGGTCCGCGCATCCTCGGGGACGGCGATGTTGGACCACCAGTAGACCGGCGCGGTGTGCTCGTGCGGGTTCCGTATGCGCACCCCGACGTGGAGGAAGTCGGAGTCCTCCGGCAGCCACAGGTCCACCTGGAACGGCAGGTCGCGCAGCCGCTCCCACTCCCACAGGCGGACCATCTCGCCGCCGTCGGGGGCCGTGACGCGCGCCGCGTGCACCGGGGCGCAGGACAGGGTGGTGTGGCCGGTCGCACCGATGTTCCACTCGATGCCGCCGGAGAACCAGGCGCCGTTCAGCGCGAAGTCGGCGGGCTGCAGGACGGGGTTGGTGTAGAGCAGTTCGCGACCGGTCGGCTTGTGGTGGAGGGAGTGGATCCGGCCGCCGAGCCCCGGCAGCACGGTGGCCCGCAGCCGGTCGTTCTCGATGACGACCGCGTCCAGGTCCATGGGGGTGCGCCGGCGGCCGTACCCGTCGAGTATGCGCACGGGCAGAACGGTGCCGAGCGGCTCGTAGCCGAGCTGCCGTGCCATGTCGCGCGGCAGAGCGGACCGGTCGCGGTCGTCGACGACATGCATCTCGTCGAGCGGCCGCAGCGCCGGCAATGGATTCTCCGGACCCAGCGGTGCGGCGGGCAGAGTCAGTACGGCACGTCGTACGGTCGTGGCCAAGGCAACCTCGCTCCCTCGCGCGGGCCGCCGCAGGTCCGGGCGCCCCCCGTTGACCATGGAACACGCTGGAAGCCGCCCCGACCAGGGGCGCAGCCGTCAGTCTTCGGCAAAAGCCGCCACGATCGGATCGGTGAGCAGCGCCCCGGCGGTGCCGTCCGGGTCGAGGTCGGGGTCGTACACCGTGACGTCGAGACCGACGCAGCGGGGCGAACGGACGAAGGCACGCAGCAGCGGGCCCAGTTCGTCGGGGAGCAGTCCGTCGTCCTCGGGACCGTCGACGGCGGGCACGACGGCGGAGTCGAGCACGTCGGCACGCTGCGCCGGCAGCAGCCCCAGGTTGGACGGGCGTCGACGACCACGATATTCCGCATGCCCGGCATCCTCGCCGTCGTAGCCTGGGTCCTCAACGACTTGTACGACGAAGGCGGCAGAACAGGATGAGTACCCAGCACACCTACCGGGTGATCGTGCGCGGCACGTGGGACGGGCTGACGGACGACGCCCGAGCCCGGCTGCTGGCCGAGGTGGAGCAGCACGGCCTGGCGGCGATGCAGTTCACCGAGGAGGGGTCGCTCACCTACGACAAGGTGCTCAAGCACTTCAGCTTCCGGTACGTGGTCGTCTCGGACGCCGAGGACGGCGAGGAGATGGCGTCGGCGATCGCCGAGGACCGGGCGGAGACGGCGCTGAAGGAGCACGGCTACGGCTTCCGCGACCTGCGCTGCACGACCACGGACATGGACACGATGAAGATCAACTACAAGGGGCGGCGGGCGTCAGGGGCGGCGTGACGGCGGGCCGATGGCTGCTACAGCTGGGCTGACCAGGGAGTTCTCGTCTTTCAGCTCTGTCATGGGCTTACTCGCTTGCACACCGGAATGTCCCCGCTCCGGGCATGCAAGGCGTGCGAGAGCGCGCTCATGCTGATGTCGATGACCGTGCGGAGCTGCTTCTGGCTCGCACCGGTCCTGCTCATCACGGCCAGCGACTGGTTGACCGCCATGATGTGAACCGCGAAGTCGTCGGCATCGACCTCGGTCAACTTCGCGGCGTTCAAGGCGGTCCGCAGCCGCGCATGCTGAAAGCCCAGAGCTTCGATCGCGCGTGCGGCGATGGCAGGGCTGAGCACCGGTGTCGCCATCGCGGTCTGGGCGATCAGACATCCATCAGGTACGTCGGGGTCGGCGATACGCTGCAGGGTGACCTCGAAGAACGCCCGTACCGCCTGGAGCGGTTCCTCGGACGCACGTGAAAGCGCCTGGTCGTACCTGTTTCCGTACCGCGCGGCGTAGCGGTCCAGGCAGCGCAGATAGAGCGCGTCCTTGTCGCCGAACGAGGAGTAGATGGAACTGCGGTTCAATCCGGTCGTCCTGGAGAGGTCGTCGAGAGACGTGTCGGCATATCCGGCCTGCCAGAACTGGACCATCGCCGCGTCGAGCACGATGCCCACGTCGAACTGCTTCTTCCCGGCCATCGCGCATGCACCTCGTTCTTGGACCAGTCGTTGTTGCCCTGCCCATCCTATCTTGAACTGGTCAGTCCAAGATGGAGTAGGCTCAGGACATGACCGACGACGCCATAGCCCCGGACCGCTCCTGCGGCCAGAACCCGGTCCCCGGGTTGCCGCTGCACGACCTTGCGGGTTTCACTCACCGCTGGGTCGACGCGGAAGGAATCCGACTTCACACCGTGGAAGGCGGCCGGTCGGCCGGTCCCACCGTCGTCCTGCTCGCCGGATTCCCGCAGACCTGGTGGGCCTGGCGAAAGGTGATGCCGGGCCTTGGCGAGCGATTCCACGTGATCGCGATCGACCTGCCGGGGCAGGGCCACTCCGACCGCCCTCAAGGGGACTACGACACGCACACCGTCGCCTCGCGTGTCCAGGCTGCGCTGACCGCGCTCGACGTGCCGAAGTACTGGCTCGTCGCCCACGACATCGGGGCCTGGGTTGCCTTCTCGCTGGCCCTGAAGTACGAAGAGCGCCTGCATGGCGTCGCTCTGCTTGACGCCGGCATTCCCGGAATCACCCTCCCGGACTCCATCCCGACGGATCCCGACCGGGCCTGGAAGACCTGGCACTTCGCGTTCCACCTGGTGCCCGAACTGCCCGAGACTCTGCTCACCGGCCGCGAGCGTGACTATGTCGGCTGGTTCCTGAAGGTCAAAGCTCTGTCGCCGAACACGTTCGACGGCTCCGAGATCGACCATTACGCCGCCGCCATCGCGGCCGAGGGTGGGCTCCGAGCATCTCTGGCCTACTACCGCGACGCCGCGGAATCAGCGCGTAAGAATCATGACGCTCTCGAACGAGGGCACCTGACCGTCCCGGCCCTGGGAATCTCCAGCTCCCATGGCTCGATCCCCGACATGGCCGCCTCCATCAGCCCGTGGGCAGAGAACGTGACCGGCGTCTTCATCCCACAAGCCGGACACTTCATTCCCGACGAGCAGCCCGACGCAACTGTGGACGCGCTGACCGCGTTCATCGATCACGAGCGTGCCGGTTAGTTCGTTCCCGTCCCCGCCTGTCAGGACGTGAGGATGGAGATGCCGTCCCCGAGCAGTTTCAGCCCGAGGACGAAGAACAGGGCCGCCATCACGGCGACATTGTGTTGTGCTGCCCAGTCCTTCCAGTTGCCGAGCGTGGTCCTGGCTCGCTCTCCCCCGAGCAGGAAGACTCCCAGTGGGGCCAGCAGGCCGAGGGTGGCGATCAGGACGAAGATTGCCAGCGATCCGATCTGCTGCCCGACCGGCAGTCCGGCCGAGCCGATGGAGGCGGCCGCGGCGATGGTCAGCGGGGCGTTCTTGGCGTTGAGCGCGGCCAGGGCCAGTCCGAGACCGAGGACCTTGACCGGCGTGAGGCGGTCGATCGCACCCATCCACTTCGGCAGTCGGGCTTGTGAGGGATCCTTCGGGCGGCGGTGCCATTGCCGCGCACCGAAGAGGACGAGGAGCACGCCCAGAGCCAGCTTGAGGGCCCCGACCCAGGTGGCAGGTTGACTGTGGGCCGAAGCACCGGCGGGGGAAGCGATTACCAGCATCACCGCGCCCAGTACCGAGAGTCCCAGGATCCAGCCGAGGGTGAAGAGCGGTCCGTTCAGACGTCCCCGAGGCGTGGCGAGTATGAGGATGATCGCGATGATCGGGAGCGGGCTGATCGTGACGGCGGCCGCGAAACCCAGCACGTCACCGAGAACTGCGCCCATGGTTGCCTCCAGATGGGGATCAGGGTGGCGATCCACAACGGCGCACTCCTCGGCGGTCAGCAGCTGTCCGCCACCTCTCCCGGACGTTCCGGACCGCTGAGCATCTCGCCGCTCGAACCCGTCTGTGCTGCAGCGGGGACGGCGCCTGGGCGAAGTGACGGGTTGTTGCGCAGCCGGCTGCGCCGCCGTCTTTCACGGCGAGGCGGAAGCGGCTGCCCGAGAACGTGACGACGGCGTACTCGGCAGGTCCCGACTCCATCTTCCTGCGCTTTTCCGGATCTGTCCTCGGGAGTTCTTCAGTTCGCCGAGGCCCTGGCCTCGGCCTGCCGGCCACCGGCGTCGCCGCCTTCCTGGGACTCGACAGGCTGGATCCCGCTGTGGCGGAGCTCCGGAGCTCCCGGGGATCCCGCGGGTGATCACCTGGCCAACCGGGGGTGCGAAGCGGTGCGTGGGGGGTCAGGCTTGGAGGCGAGGGCGACGGTGCCTCATGTCCGAGCGCCTGGCGCCCCTCGGAACGATCCGTGGCAGGAGGACCTCGCGATGGCTGCGACGGCAGGTGCAACCCAGTCGGCTCACCCTGAGCACCCGGGCAGGACGGATGGGGTCTGCAACGAGTTCACCGTTTTCACCAAGATCAAGGCGGGCGAGGCCGACGCGTTGCGTGGGGATCTCGCAGCGCTCGCCGACGCGGCGGATGACGAGAAGGTCCATGCGGCGGTGCGCCAGATCGGCACCCTGCATGACGCACGGCACGTGATCTTCGACGACGACACCCGGTTCATGTTTGCCAGCGTCTTCGACGGCTCCTGGGACACCTACATCGACGACTTCGCCAAGACGGTGGTCGGGGCCCGCTTCGACCAGGTCTTCTCGCACAGCGAAGGGTTCCCCGGCGTCACCGATCCAGGGGCGAAGGATTGGTTCCTCGCCCACCAGGAGCCTGCGGGGGTCTTCGTCAGCGCCTATCCCGATCTGACCGTTCAGCAGATCTACAAGGACCAGCGCGTGGACGACGCGTTCCAGGATGTGCTGGACACCCCCGAGTTCCGGGCGGCGCTGGACAACCCGGCCAACGCGGAGTTGGTGGCCACCCCGGCCTTCCAGAAGCTGCTGGAGGAAGCCGCGGCCTAGAAACCCGACACAGACACAACCCATCCTCAGAACCGGACCGACACCCGGTGGAGCGCGCCGGCGGGCACGGGTCGGCCGCTCCAGGGCTGCCCAAGAAGTGACCGATGCGGAGGCACAAGCGATCATGAACACCGCGGACAGCAGCAGCACGGCCGGCGTGTGCGTCGAGATCGACGACGTCCAGAGCGGGGCGCTGCGGCCACGGCCCGTGCCCTACGAGGGAAAGTTCGTCTTCCTCCGCGTCGATGACCGCCACGCCGGGCGCGCCCTGCTGCGGCGGCTGCTCCCGGTGACCTCGGGTGGCCTGCCCAGCGCGGACCGGAGCCAGGAGGCCTGGGTGGCCGTGGCGTTCACCTACCAGGGGCTGAGGGCCCTGGGGGTGCCCCAGGACTCACTGGACAGCTTTCCGCGGGCGTTCCGTGAGGGCATGGCCGCTCGGGCGGAGCTGATCGGTGACGTGGGCGAGAGTGCACCGGCCCACTGGGAGCCACCGTTCGGAACGGGCGAGGTCCACATCGCGTTGAGTGCTCTCTCCTCCGATGCGGCGCAGCTGGACAGGGAGCTGGAGCGGGCCCGCGTCGCGTACGAGGACACGCCCGGTGTCCAGGTGATCTGGCAGCAGGACGTCCACCAGCTCCCGACCGGGCGCACCACCTTCGGATTCCGCGACGGCATCAGCCATCCCCACATCGAGGGCGTCGGACTGCCCGGCTCCAACCCGCAGGAAGTCCCCATCAAGGCCGGTGAGTTCATCCTCGGCTACCCCGACGAGACCGGCAGCCTGCCGCCCATGCCCAGCCCCGATGTACTGGGGCGCAACGGGACCTACGCGGCTGTCCGCAAGGCCCACACCAACGTGGCGGCCTGGCGCCGGTACCTGCGTGCCAACAGCTCCGGCGCCGAGGAGGAGGCACTCCTGGCGGCGAAGCTGGTCGGGCGCTGGCCCAGCGGTGCACCGTTGGCGCTGGCCCCGGAGCACGATGATCCGGAGCTGGCGGCCGATCCGCACCGCGTCAACGACTTCCTGTACCGGGAGAACGACGACCGCGGCTTCCGGTGCCCCGCCGGTGCGCACATCCGGCGCACCAACCCCCGCGATTCCACCATCATCGGCGATGCGCGGATGCACCGTCTCATCCGCCGCGGCACCACCTACGGCCCACCGCTGCCGGAGGGCGTGCTGGAGGACGACGGTGCCGACCGGGGCCTGGTCGGGGTCTTCCTCGGAGCCCATCTGGAACGGCAGTTCGAGTTCATCAAGGCCGAGTGGGTCAACGACGGCAACTTCATCGGCTACCCCGGCGAGAAGGACCCGGTAGCCGGGCACCACGACGGAACCGGCAGCGTCACCATCCCGGAGAGGCCGGTCCGGCGCCGTCTGCAGAACCTGCCCAGCTTCGTGGTCACCCGCGGCGGCGAGTACTGCTTCGTACCGGGTCTGCGCGCCCTGCGCTGGCTCGCCGAACTGGAGGACTGACGGCAATTCCCACCCCGCGGTCCCACCACGGTCTCCCAGGAGAGGTCGAAGTCATGGCAGCACAGTTCGTCTCCTACACGCCTGACGTCGAAGACAATGACCCCGACTTCGACCAGAACCTGCGGACGGTGATCGAGAAGACCGAGAGCTACATCGCCGAGTCGGTCGAGGCCGGTGGCACTGGACGAGCCCTGCGCGACGCCCACGCCAAGGGCTACGGGCTGGTCCGAGGCGAAGTTGAGATCCTGGACGGGCTTCCGCCCCAGTATGCCCAAGGAATCTACGCGACTCCGGGAACCCACGATGCGCTCATCCGCTTCTCCAACGGCTCGCCTCACGCCGGAGCCGACGCACGACTGGGCGCCGCCACCGGACTGGCCCTGAAGATCTTCGACATCCCCGGCCCGACCCTGCTGGAGGACGAGCCGGACACGGGCACCTTCGACTACGCCAACATCAACGGACCGGTCTTCTTCTGCAACACGGTCGAGCACTACCTGTTCATCCAGGAGTTGTTCCTGAACGCGCCGGCCTACTTCTCCCAGGGCCGACGAGGCGCACATCGTTTCTTCACCGATTTCGTGACCGGAAAGGGAACGCTGGACCAGGACAACTGGGCGTGGGACGAGTTCCTCGCCTTCCTGCGCCTGTCGAAGACCCCTCCGGCGAACCTGCTGCTGTCGAGTTACTGGACGATGGGCGCGGTCCGGCACGGGGACTACATCGCCAAGGTGCGCATCGCCCCCGATCCGTCCTTCGCCGCCGCGGTGGTCCGGCGCACCATCGACCCGGCCTCGGGGGCGGAGGTCTTCCGACCGGCCCTGCAGGCCGAACTGCAGGAGCGCCCCTACGCCTTCGACATCCAGGTCCAGCTCTGCACCGACCTGGAGCGCATGCCGGTGGAGGACACCACCGTGGAGTGGCCCGAGCAGCTTTCGCCGCCCGTCACCGTGGCCAGACTGCGGCTGCCGCAGCAGGACATCTCAGGCCCGGAGAACCTGGAGAAGATGGACTCACTGTCCTTCACGCCCTGGCGGGTCACCGCCGAGCACGCGCCCCTGGGCAACATCATGCGGGCTCGCAAGGAGGTCTACCGGCGGTCCTCCATCGAGCGACACAAGCTCAACCAGCAGCCGCGCACCGAACCCCGCAGCGCCGACGAGGTACTCGGCCCGGCCCGATGAAGCCGGCTGATGTGACGGCAAGCGCCCACCCCGGTCACAACAGAGGCTGCTCAACCCTCGGGTGGGGCGTGGCCGCTACCGGTTCAGCTCGCTCCGAGGAGATCCGCGGCCTTTTCTCCGATGACGACGGCAGGGGCGTTGGTGTGGCCCCGGATGATCGTCGGCATGATCGACGCGTCCGCGACCCGCAAGCCCTCGACCCCTCGTACGCGAAGGTGCGGGTCCACGACCGAGGCGTCGTCGCTGCCCATCCGGGCTGTTCCGACCGGGTGATAGAGAGTATGGGCGTGATGGGCCAATGCAAGCGCGTCACGCCGTTCGCGGGAGACGAGCTCGCCCCCGGAGGGCATGAGGAAGCGGCCCGAGGACAGTCCCCGGGCAGTGAACCGCTCAATGATCTGCTCGCAGACGCCGAGCCCTGCCATCATGGCCGCACGGTCGGTCCCGCCCGTGTCCGTGAGGTAGCGGGGGTCGATGACCGGCTTGTCGAGCGGTTCCGGCGAGGCGAGGGTGATCGATCCGGTGCTCCGGGGCCGGAGGAGGATCGCACCCACCGTCACCCCGTGTCCGGACGGCTTGACGAGGCCTTCACCGGTGAACGGCACCGGGGCGAAGATGATTTCGATGTCGGGGAGTTCGAGTTCGGGTCGGCTGCGGACGAAGCCGTACGCCTCGCCGACGTTGGAGGTGAGCATTCCCCTGCGGCGGACGAGGTAGTTCAGCAGCTCGCCGGGCCGCTCGGCGGAGAACAGTGTCCTCTCCGAGGCGTCGACCGCGAGGCCGGAGATGAGGTGGTCGGTGAGATTGGCGCCGACCTCGGGGGCGTCCACGAGCACATCGATCCCCAGTCCGCGCAGATGAGCGGCGTCGCCGATGCCGGAGAGCATGAGCAGTTGCGGGGTGTTGACCGCGCCCCCGCTGAGAACGACCTCGCGGCGTGCCAGTACCTGGCGCGTGACACCCCCGCCGACGTACTCGACACCCACCGCCCGGCGCCCCTCGAAGAGCACCCGAGTGGCCTGCGCGTCCGTGATGACGCGCAGGTTCGAGCGGCTGCGGGCGGGCTTGAGGTAGCCGTCCGCGGTGCTGAACCGCGCTCCGCCCCGCTGGCTCACCATGGTCTGGGAGAAGCCGGTGGGAGTGGCCGTATTGGCGGGCTCGACGGCATGGCCGAGCTCCTTGACGGCGTCGAGGAAGGCAGCGGTGTGCGGATTGGGGCTACGCTGCGCCTCGATGTTCATGGGCCCTGAGCGTCCATGGTCCGGATCGGTGGCTCCTGAGATCCTTTCCATGCGGCGGAAGTACGGCAGCAGGCCCTGCCACGACCAGTCCGGCCCGCAGAGGTTGCCCCACTCGTCGTAGTCGGCGGCGAACCCGCGCACCCACATCATGGCGTTGATGGAGGAGGAGCCGCCGAGCATGCGGCCCCTGGGCCAGTAGATCGGGCGCCCGGAGAGTTCGGTCTGCGGGACGGTCGTGTAGTCCCAGTCGAGTTCGGTCTTGAAGAGCTGAGAGAAGGCGGCGGGGATGCGGACTGCGGTCTTCCGGCCCGGGCCGCCCGCCTCCAGGAGAGCGACCGAGGTCGTGCCGCCTTCGGTCAGCCGCCCGGCGAGCGCGGCTCCGGCCGACCCGGCTCCGACGACGACGTAGTCGGCTCTGTCAGGCGAGGTGCTCATCCGGCCTCCTCCTTCACACGGGTCTCTGTGGTACCCGCGTCCGCCGTCCGTGTCACCGGCCGGCCGAGAGGGTCCCGGTGCGCGTCACGGAGTTCACGCTTGAGGATCTTGCCGGTGGCGTTGGTGGGCAGGACACCGAGGAACTCCACCATGCGGGGGTACTTGTAGCCCGCCATCGCCTCCTTGCACCAGGCGATCAGTTCTTCCTCGGAGAGCTCCGTACCCGGGGTACGCACCACGCATGCCTTGATCTCCTCGCCGTGGCGCTCGTGCGGTACGCCGATGACAGCCACCATAGACACGGCGGGGTGCGTGAGCAGCACCTCTTCGATCTCCCGCGGGTACACGTTGAAGCCACCGCGGATGATCATGTCCTTGGCGCGGTCGACCATGTGGTACCAGCCGTCGGCGTCCCGGCGTGCAAGGTCGCCGGTGCGGAACCAGCCGTTACGTATGACCTCGGCGGTCGCCTCGGGCCGGTTGTAGTAGCCCTTCATGATGTTGTGCCCACGGATGACGATCTCGCCGACCGCGTCGGGCCCCTTGACCGGGGTCCAGTCCTCGGCGACCAGGTCCACCTCCACGCCCCAGACCGGACGTCCGATGGAGCCGGGGCGCACCTTCTCGCCGCGCGGCGAGAAGGTGGCCGCCGGGCTGGTCTCCGAGAGGCCGTACCCCTCCAGAATGGTGACGCCGAACCGCTCGCCGAACCGGCGGTGGATCTCGACCGGGAGCGCCGAGCCCCCCGAGCCGGCCATCCGCAGATTCCCGGCGATCTGCTCCAGGTCCACATGGGACGCGTCCTCTTCGAGCAGGGCCCAGTACATGGTGGGGACGCCCGCGAAGAAGGTGACGGCGTGGCGTTGCATCAGGGCGAGGGCCGAGCGGGCGTCGAAGCGCGGCAGCAGCACCAGCGTCGCCCGCGAGGCGAGGCCGGCGTTCATCTGGACGACCTGGCCGAAGGAGTGGAAGAGCGGCAGGGTGATCAGGTGCACGTCGTGCTCGACCTCGCCGAACAGCTTGTGGCAGGTCACCGCATTGAGCGTCACGTTGGCGTGAGTGAGTTCGGCGCCCTTCGGCCGGCCGGTGGTGCCGGAGGTGTAAAGGATGACCGCGGTGTCGCCTGCTTCGGTGGCGACCGTCTCGAAGTCGGTGCTCCGGCCGGCCAGCGCCGTAGTCAGTGTCTGGGCGCCCGTGATCGGGGACACCTCGGTGGGGGCAGCGGTCATGAGGAAGAAGTGCTCACAGCTCTCGGTGTCACCGAAACCGGTCCACCCCTGCTGGCCCATGGGGAGTTCGGGAGTGCCTTCGAAGCAGAAGTAGGCCTTGGCTTCCGAGTCGGACAGGTGGTAGGCGATCTCCCGGCCCTTGAGCAGCACATTGAGCGGGACGGCCACCGCACCAGCTTTGAGGATGCCGTAGTAGACGATCGGGAACCAGGGGAGGTTCGGGCAGGACAGCGCCACCTTTTCGCCGGGCTCGATCCCGCGCGAGCGCAACAGGTCGGCCACGCGGCAGGCGGCGTCGTCGAGTTCAGCGTAGGTCAGCTGCTGGTCGCCCAGGATGACCGCGACGCGGTCCGGCACGGCACGGGCGCTGCTCTCGAGCATGGCGGCGAGATTGAGCATGAGATCTCCGTAGGGATGTGGTGGTGCGGGGTCAGCCGCGCAGCGCGGAGGCGAAGATGGCGGGCAGTTTCAGGAGTCCGGGCGCTGCGGTGAAGCGGGTGACGCGTTCCACCGTGGCCAGCGCCGTCCGGTTGGTGACGAAGTACGGCGGGCGGGGGGACAGGGACGGGTCGCCCGTGACCAGACCGCGCGGGGCGGGTGTGAAGGGTGCGCGCAGCACGGTCTTCTCGATGTCCTCCAGCATGAAGGCGTTGTGCACGAAGCCGATCCCGCTGCCGATGTCCTGGCGGGTGTGGCCGGGGAAGGCGCCCCAGGGGGTGAAGCCGAGGAGGAAGCCCACCGCGGACCAGCAGTTGACGCCCAGGGTGCCGTACCGCAGCCCGGCGACGGCCTTCCCGACCGCTGCCCGGTCGGTCTTCTCCGTCCCGGGGTGGACGATCAGGGTGGCGCCGAGAGTGCCGGGGAGGGTGTCGTTGGCGAAGTCGACGGCGTGGCGCAGGAATTCGGCCGGGGTGTCGCCGGGCAGTCGTACGACGCCGAGGGCGCTGCCGAAGACCTCACCCGTGATCAGGACGTCGTCGTGGTCGGTGATGTCGGGGACGAGGAGCCGACAGCCGTCACCGTGGGTCTCGGCCTTCGGGTGGGCCGCCAGCACGGCGGACAGGCGCTGCTCGGCACCTGGGTAGTAGTCGGTGCGCGGCGGCAGCGCGCGCAGCACCCGCCGGATCTCGTTCAGCAGTCGCTCGGTGCCGTCCCAGTCGCGGGGCACGACCAGGATCTGGCTGGCGATGCAGTTGTGGCCGGAGTTGTTCATCTTGCTGGTGACTATGTGCTCGGCCTGGAAGCGGAAGTCTGCGTCGCTCCATGGCCCGGGGGTCACGATGCACGGGCTGACGCCGCCCAGTTCACTGCTGAAGGGCTTGCCGACCAGGGGCCGGTCGTCGCGTCGGCGCTGCGCCGCGCTCTCGTCGGAGCCCCAGACGATGGCGTCGTGGGTGCGGTCGCTGCCGGTTACGTGAATGGAGGAGATGCCTTCGTGGCGAGTGAGGTAGGCGCCCTCGGCGGCGCCTCCGTCGACGAAGCGGACCCAGTCGCGTTCGACGAACTCGGCGAAGAGATGCTCGAAGTGGGGGCGCAGATAGGCGTTGACGGGGTTCATCTTGGCGATGACGACCTGGCCCTCGACATAGAGCTTGTGCAGGATGTCGAGCGCGGTGATGGCGGCGACGTTGCCGGCACCGAGTACCAGGGCCACCGCGGGACGGCCCGGCCGGCCCCGGTACTCCCCCGCGGCGCGGGCGCGTGCCTGCTCCACCGTGACGCCGGGCCGAAGCCATACCTGCGCCGTGAAGCCGTTGAGCAGCAGCGTGTCCCAGCCGGTGGCGGGGAAGACGTCGACGTGGGTACGGCCGTCGCGGGCTCGCACGGCCTTGGCGTCGACCGGATCCTTTCCCGCGGCGATGCGCCGTAGTACGTGCAGATATGCTGCGGCGTTCTGGACCAGGGCCCATGGCCCGCCGATCCAGTCCTCGGCGGCCCATGGGGAGGCGGGGTCGTAGCCCTTGGCGCGGGCGCCGGCAGCGGCCAGGTCGGCGGCGCCGGAGGCCACGCGCGGGAGCAGACGCTCCAGCAGGGCGATGCGTTCGGTGAGCGGGGTGGCGGACCAGGACGCGGCGCCGATGCGCAGATCTGCGACGGCCTGGTCGAGGGAAGAGGTGTCGAGGGCGCTGGGGTTCACGTCATTCCTCGTGGAAGGTGGATTGAGGGCGGGCGGGGGCCGTGCTCCGTGCGCTGTGCGAGGAGCGGCCGACCCCCGCCCCGGGGACACGACGGTGTCGCGTCGTCAGGGCCGGAGCAGGCGCGCGTCGCGGTCCGGGTCGATCAGCGTGACGGCGGCGAGGCCGCCCAGCAGGAGCAGGGCAGCGGTGATCACGACCGCGTACCGGTAGCCCCCGGCTCCATGGGCGTCCACGAGGTGCCCGATCAGCGTCGGGGCGATCAGACCGGCGGTGGTCACCACGGCGTTCATGATGCCGAGTGAGCCGCCGCGGCGGTCGGCCGGCGCCAGTTCCACGACGGTTGTGGCGGCGACGCTGCCCATCGCTCCGGAGAGTGCGACTCCCGCGACGAGGAGCACGACGGTCACGGCACCGGCCGGGGCCCACGGCAGGGCCAGGCACGCCGCGGCGCCGAAGAGCATGAGGATGCCGCCGACCCTGCCGCGGGCCCACCGGCTTGCGGTCCCGCGGCGCAGCAGCCACCCGGTCAGGCCCGCCTGTCCGAGCACCACGATGCCGCTCACGCCCCAGACCAGCATCAGCAGCTGGGCGGACCCGGCCGAGGAGTAGCCCAGGCCGTCATGGAGGTAGGAGGGGAGCCAGACCAGGGCGAAGGCGATGACCCAGTAGGTGCCGAAGTAGGCGATCGTGGCACCGATCCAGGTACGGGTCGCGAGGATCCGGCGGTACGGCGTCCTGCAGGCTGCCGGGCGGGTTGCGGTTTCGGTGCCCTCGGCAAGGGCGGGCGAGTCGGTTCCGTACCGTCCTTCTCCGCCGAAGGGGATCCACAGCAGCGCCCACACCACGCCGGCGACCGCCACCACGGCGACGGCCGAGCGCCAGCCGTGGTGGTGGATCACCCAGGTCAGTACGGGAGCGGCGACCAGGACTCCCAGGGTGATCCCCAGCACGATGAGCGCCCCGGGCAGGTTGCGCCGATCGTTGGGGAACCAGGACAGGGTGGTCTGCTGGGCCACAGGGAAGGCGGGCCCCTCAGCGGCGCCGAGGAGGACGCGCGAGGCGATGAGCACCGTGAGCCCTCCGCCCAGGGCCAGGGGTGCCTGGGAGACGGACCACAGGACGGCCATCCCCAGCAGCAGCCACTTGGGGCGTATGCGGTCGGCGAGCAGCCCCACCGCGGCGCCGCAGATCGAGAACAACAGGAAGAAGGCGCTGCTGGCGAGCCCGAAGGCGGATGCGGACAGGCCCAGATCCTTGCGGATCGGGTCGGCCGCCAGGCCGAGCACGGACTTGTCCGCGAAGTTGATCATCATGAGGACCACGAGCAGAGCGGTGACGACCCATGCGCGCAGTCGTGGGTCGCTCGCGGTCTTCGCAGCATCGGCGGGCACAGCTGGTACGACGTCGGTGTCGGTCACAAGGGCTCCGCGAGAGACGAGCGGGAAGGGGAGGGCGGGCGAAGGGCCGGCAGCCCCTCGCCCGTGGGCGTACGGTCCGGCGCCGCTCAGGAGAGCGGGACGCCGGCGATCGCGATGCGCTCCATGACACGGCGCTGCGGGTAGTAGTCGTTGATCGCGTAGTGCTGGGTGGCGATGTTGTCCCAGATCGCGACGGAGCCCGGCTGCCAGCGGAAGCGCACCTGGTACTCGGGGATACGGGCCTGCAGGACGAGCTCGTCGAGCAGGTCGCGGCTCTCGCTGTCCGAGAGGCCGACGATCCGGGTGGTGAAGGGCTCGTTGACGTAGAGCAGCTTGCGGCCGGTGCGCGGGTGGCGGACGACCACCGGGTGCTCGACGGGCGGCAGGGTGTCCCGGAAGGCGGCGATCTGGCTCTCCGTCATCATCGCCCCCCAGCTGGGCACCCAGTCGTGCACAGCGGTGAGCCCCTCGATACGGGCCTGCGTCTGCGCCGAGAGGTTGTCGTACGCGGCAGCCATGTCGGCCCACTGGGTGTCGCCGCCCGCGGGCGGGACCTCGACGGCGCGCAGGATCGAACCCAGGGCGGGGGCGGCCATGAAGGAGTGGTCGCTGTGCCAGATGTTCTCGTTGCCGATGGCCATGGCGTCCTTGGCCAGCCGGGAGACGCCGGCGGTGTCGCCCTTGGGGAAGAAGGGGTTGGGCTCCGGCTCGCCCCACAGGGCGGAGAGCGCGAGTTGGGACTGCGGGTCGAAGGCGTGCTGGTCGCGGAAGAAGATCACCTTCCACTCCAGCAGGGCCTGCTTGAGCTCCCGTGCGAGGTCCTCGCCGAGCGGCCGGGAGAGATCGACGCCGTCGATCTCGGCGCCGATGTGCGGGGTGAGCGGACGGATGCCCAGGTGCTGGTACTCGACCTGGTCCCCGCCCGGCGCGGTGCGCTCCAGCACGCGCTTCCCGTAGTGCATCAGGGGCTTGTCGAGGGCGGGGGCGGGGGTGGTGACGACGCTGTCCATGGCTGCTCCGAGGCGACGATCGGTATTTCGTTCCTGGCAGTATCGTTATTCGGGCATGGTGTGGCAAGGGCTTGACAGCGTCGATGTGAAACGAGGGTGCCCGGCGCGGTCGACGCGGTCAGGACGCCGATCCGACAGCGCGCGCCACAAGATCCACCAGGGTGTCCACGAGCCCGGAGTCGGGCATCTCCTGCTCGCCGATCAGCCGGAACAGCAGCGGTGCCGCCACCAAGGTGGCCGCGGCCCGGACATCGGTGCCGGGCCGCACGTCGCCGCGGGCGATCCCGCGCTCGAGGATGCGCCTCGTCTCGCTCGTGATCCGCTCGGTGTATTCCGCGTACTGACCCCGTACCGCGCCCGTCTCGGCCGCCGCTCCGATCAGGCCCGCGATCAGCCGGTCCGACCCGGGCAGCCGGTAGGCCTCCAGACGAGCGGTGAGTACGAAGTGCAGCTCGGCACGGAAGTCGCCGAGATCAGGCACTGACAGGACGCCGATGCGGCTCTCCGCGGCGGCGATGATCAGATCCTGTTTGGTGGGCCATCGCCGGTAGATGGCGGGCTTGCTCACCCCGGCCCGCGCCGCCACGGCATCCATCGTGACCGCCCCGATCCCCTGCTCGGTGACCAGGCCGACGACCGCATTGAGGACGGCCCCGGTGACCCGCTCCTCCCTCGGTCGCCCCGGTCCCCGTACTGTCCCGCGCGGTTGCATACCCACCATGCACAGAGCCTACGATCTCGCCGCACCACGCCGGACCGGGGTGGTGCGGCATCCCGGTGTGCGCGTGCCCGGGGCAGTGGTCGACGGCGGACCTGCGACCAGGAAGTGACCTCTGATGGCAGAGGTGATCGTCCAGGCCGGGGTCGTGCCGGAGTGCGGCGCACAGTCGCCTCTCCGAACGGCACAGGAACCGTCAGCGTGACTCCACCCAGCCGTGTCGGACGGCGTGACCGCCGAGCTGCATCCGGGTCCGGACCCCGGCTATGTCCATGAGATGGCGCAGACGTCGGTGCAGGGTGCGCGGTGACAGGCCGAGCTGTGTCGCGGCCGTCGGGTCGGTCAGGCCGGCCAGCAGGAGCGCGAGGATCCTCCGGTCGAGGTCGGTCGGGCCTTCCGCACCGAGCTCGACGGTGGATTCGGCTTCTCCGCCGGCGCCCGACAGCTCGAGCGGGTGGGCGGTGCGCCAGACCGTCTCGAACAGCGCGTCCAGCGCGTCCAACAGGCCGCTGCGGTGCAGCAGCACGGCGCCCGGCTCTCCGGCCGGGGTGACCGCGAGCGGGACGAGGCCGAGGTCGGCGTCGGCCAGCACGAGCTTCATCGGCAGCTGGTCGGCGACACGCAGTTGCACGCCGTTGCGCAGTGAATCGATCGCATCGGTGATGATGCCCGGCTCTGCCAGCACGGCCCGGTCCAGGACCGCCCGGAAGCGCACGCCGCGGCCGATGGCCACGGGTTCGGCCGTGTTCTCGTCCGGCGGCACGGCGAGGAACGGTGCGGTGATGAAGCTGCGGACCTCCGTGCGGGCTGCCTGCTGCACCTGCAGGAAGCGATGGCGGATGGCGTCGACGCCCGTGACGACCTCGATGAGATCGTTGATGCTGCTCCCGGTCATCGCCGCCCGGTGTTCCTCGGCGAAGGTCACCAGTGCCTGCTCGGCCATGCGCAGCCCGTCCCGGCGCTGGCCGATGAGAGCGCCGAGCGCCATGGCCGGCGGCGCGGCCGTGAACTGCTCGTCCGCCGACCTGATCACCAGTCCCCACCCGACCAGGCGGGACAAGGCCTTGTCGACGTCGTCCTGCGATAGGACGAGCAGATCCGCCAGCAGCATCGCGGTGGAGTTCGGCCTTCCGAGCAGAGTCCGGTAGACGCGCTCGTCATCGGGTTCGAGGCCCAGAACATCCAGCATCGGCGACCGACTCTCTTCCGCTTGCCGCAGCGGGGAGAGTATGCGCCATGGCGGCAGACCCTGAATAGTCCCTGCTGGGAGCAGGTGTGACGGGAAGGGCCCCGGGGAGTCGCCTCCCCGGGGCCCGACGGTGCGGTTCATCGCAGGCCGTATGCCCGGATGATCTCGTTCTTGACGCTGAAGCCGCTGTCCTTCTCGGCGCTCGCGCGGACCGAGAGGAAGCCGCCGCGCTTCTTCGCCGTCCTGAACGAACCCGTCCAGTAGCCGTGGGCGCCCTTGGCCAGGGTCACCTTCTGCCAGGTGGCACCGTCGTCGTACGAGACGTCCAGCTTCACCCTGGTGACGTTGCCCGGCACGGTGCCGAGGTCCATCGACACCGGCTTGAGCGCGATCTTCTGGGTCGCATCGGCCTTGACGTCGCCGTGCAGGTCCGACTCCAGCTTGTAGTTCAGGTTCAGCACCGAGAACCGCTCGAAGAAGTCCGAGTCGACGGTGTCGGACATGAACGTCCACTCGGTGTGGGTGCGTGTCGACAGCCGGAACACGTCACCGGGCCGCTCCGCGTCGAGGACGGCGCGGTAGGGCAAGTTGCCCGCCGGCACCTCGACCCACTGCATGTCGGTGCTGTTCGGGTTGTCGTGGATCAGCTTGTCGCCCTGGAAGACCTGCAGGTGGGTCGGCGTCTCACCCCAGTCCAGGAAGCCGCCCAGCCGCATGTTGTCGCTGGCGGAGGCCCATGCCTGCACGTTCCAGGTCATGTAGTTCTGCCAGCGGGAGTTGTACACGCCGAAGGACTCGCCCTGGCCGGGCCGGGTCGCCGGAGCGAACCAGTCCAGACGGGTGGTGCTGCCCTTGGCATACGTGTTGTCGCCCGACACCATCACCCACGGCAGGTCTCCGTCGACGCCCTGCGCATGGAACTCCCTCCAGACCTGGCCCGGGGTCACCCATTCGGTGCGGGTGCCCGGGTGCCACTCGGCTTCGGGGAGGTTGAACGACGGGCTGAGGGTGAAGTCGGACCGGTAACCTTCCGCCAACCCGCCGTCCGTGGCCGAGTAGTAGCGGGCATCGATCCGGGCGAGGTCACCCTTGGTCGGCTTGTAGACCAGGGCCCGGTCCGGCACCTGGCCGGGGTATTCCCGGGTCAGGTCGTAGACGAACGGCGTGTACTCGGTCTGCTTCGCGGTCAGCTTCAAGAAGCCGGTCTTGGCCATCGAGACAAGGGTCCTGCCCGCGTCGCGGTGCACGGTGGCGACCGGGATGGTCGACTCGCCGACGTACTCCATCAGGGCACCGACACCGTCGTTGACCACGATCAGCCCCTTCGCACCGGCCGCGGCCGCGGCCTCGGTGCGCTCCTCCGGCGAGACTTCGTCGCTGCGCTTGATGACGACGACCTTGCCCTTGGCCTTCACCGTCTTGTATTCGGCCGCCGCGCCGTTGCCCGCGTAGACGGCGTCCAGCTTGTCCGTGGCGGTGCCCAGCGCGCTGCCCGCCTGCACCAGTGTCTCGAAGCGGAGCCGACCGCCCAGCGTGCTCAGGCTGAGCTGCGGTTCGCCCTTGCGCCAGCGGGTGGTCAGCATGAACTCGCCCTGCTTCATCGGCTCCGTCGGCGCGACGTAGACGTCGTCGTACGACGGCGGCAGCACGTACGCGCTGCGGTAGTCCGTGTACGGGTCTTGGCCCTTGTAGTGGACGTTGAAGTCGACCTTGCGCTGGCGGTCCTCGGTGCGCTGCGGCGCCTCGGTCTGCAGCAGGCGTGCCTTGCTCGCGTCGAGCACCACGTCAACGGAGCCGTCCTTGAGCACGGTCTCCGGGTCGACCAGCACGGCCAGACCCGAGCGGTCCGCCTTCTCGCCGGCCACGTCGACGTACGCCGCGACGGTGTACAGGCCGGGCGCCATGCGCATGGTGGTCGAGCCGTCGACGTAGACATTCCACGGCCAGAGGTCGCCGGCCAGGTTGACCGTGACCCAGCCCGCGGCGGGCTTGCCGTCCCGGCCGACCAGCTTGATGTTCAGGTCGTAGCGCTCCTCCTCCTTGAGCAGCGCGACGGACGTGCGGGTCACCGGCTTCCCGGTGGCCGCGTCGGTGCCGATCACGTAGCCGACGTGCCGGCCTGCCGAGGCGGCTTGCGGGTCACCGGTCACCGGGACGGCGGCGGTGCCGCCCGCCGGGACGGTCACCGTGGTGTCTCCCAGCGTGAACGGGCCGCCGTCGTCGGTCAGCGCCAGGTTCAGCGTGACGTCGGCGGAACCGGTGTTGGTGAAGGTCAGGTCCTTCGTGACGGCAACGTCGGTCGGCTCGTGCGGCCATGTGTAGTTGCCGAAGAAGAGCGATCCGGTGCCGCGCACCGTGGTGCGCACGGCGGCTGCCACGTCGACACGGCCGGTGCCGACCTCGTACGGCGAGTACCCGCTGTCCAGGCCCTTCGCGGTGCTCATCAGGTGTTCCTTGAGCTGCGCGCCGGTCCAGTCCGGGTGCTGCTGCGCCAGGATCGCCGCCGCGCCGACCACGTGCGGGGTGGCCATCGAGGTACCGCTGAGGGTGCGGTAGAGGCCCTCGCCACCGTCGGTCATCTCCTGCGAGCGGGCCGCGGTGATGTCCACGCCGGGCGCCGCGATGTCCGGCTTCATGCCGCCGGAGCCGGCCAGCGGGCCGGTGCTGGAGAAGGACGCGAGCTGGTCCTGCTTGTCAGTGGCGGCCACGGTCAGCGCCGAGGCGGCCGCGCCCGGGGCGGAGATGCTCTCCGGGCCCGCGTTGCCGGCGGCGATGACGAACAGAGTGCCGTACTGCGCGGACAGCGCGTCGACCGCCTGCGACATCGGGTCGCTGCCGTCCGTCGGGTAGGAGTCGCCGAGGCTCATGTTGACGACGTCCGCACCGGACTCGGCGGCCCACTGCATGCCGGCCATGACCCAGGAGTCCTGGCCGTAGCCCTCCGCGCCGCCGAGCACCTTGCCGACGAACAGGTCGGCGCCGGGGGCGACGCCCTTGTAGTCGCCGCCGGAGGCGGCGCCGGAGCCGACGATCGTGCTGGCCACATGCGTGCCGTGCCCGTTGACGTCGGTGACGCCCTCACCCGGCACGAAGCTGGTCGTGCCGTCGATCACGCCGTCGAAGTCGGGGTGGTTGACGTCGATGCCGGTATCGAGCACCGCGACCTTGACGCCCTTGCCGGTGTAGCCGGCCGCCCAGGCCTCGGGCGCGCCGATCAGCGGCACGCTCTCCTTCAGGTTGACCTTCACGCGACCGTCGAGCCACAGCTTCGCCACACCCGCGCCCAACTTCGCGCTGCCCTGCGGCGCGACGGTGGTCCAGAAGGTGCGGGCCTGCCGCTTCTCGGTGCTGAGTGCGGCGCCGCGGATGCCCTTGAGCTTGCGGGTCAGCTTGCTGCCGCGGGGGGCCGTCGGCTCGACGGCCGAGCGGGACTTCGGCTGGGCGTACGTCGCGATCAGCGGCACCGCGGCCGACTTCGCGTCGTCGTAGCCCATCTCGATCAGGTCGGTGACGTTGAACAGTCGCCGGTCCAGTTCGTGCGCGCCCAGCAGCGGCGCCGCCTCGTCCGGGACGACGAACAGGTCACCCTTGATCTCCTGGATCTTCACGCCGCCGACGGCGTTGTCCGGCCGGTCGACGTCGGCGGTCTGCTTGCCGTCGGCCATCGTGGTGACCGTGACGACGTCGCCGGTGACCAGGGTGACCTTGTGGGTCGCCGAGGGCTTGGCAGGAACGGTGGGTTTGCTCGGAGCGGCTTGCGCGGGCTCTTGCAGAACTGCGAGCCCGGACGCCAACAGCGGCACCACGGTGGCGGCCGAGAGCAGCTGCCAGCGTCTGCGCCGGAAGGCGGAAGAGAGTGAAGGAGAGAACATGCCATGGGTCTATCGGCCGGTGACGCCGACGAGAAGGCCTGATGAAGGCAAGTCCTTGCCATGGCACGGACTTGTCAGCCGCCAGCCGCGCGAATCCGGGCAAGGCCGCCCTTTCCGCACGTGGGTGGCGAGCCGGCGGTTGCAGCGCGAACCCCTGGCGACCGCTCGCCGTCCGATGACGGGACGGTCCCAGGAGGACGCCGGCGCCGACCTCTTCCGCGACCGCTGCCACAACGCGGACGAGACCCTGGTCGGCTTGTCCGACCTCAGTGCAACCGCGCAAACCCCACGGATCAGGACAGCAGGCAGCCCAATCCTGACCGGTCACGGACGAGCGATGAGATTCCCCGGCCCGGCAGGTCTCATCACCATTGCCGACAACACAGGAGGAACACATGCCCCAACTACTACGAGTCCAGAACTTCAACGTCTCAAGCGACGGAATCGGCGCCGGTGAGGACCAGACCCTCGAGAGGCCGTTCGGTCATGTCGATCCCGAGAGACTGTTCTCCTGGGCCGGCGCCACGGCGAGCTGGCCCATGCGCACCGATCCCGGAGGGAGCCGGGGCCTGGACGACTACTTCACACGGGACTACGCGCGCAACATCGGCGCCGAGATCATGGGTCGCAACAAGTTCGGGCCTCAGCGCGGGCCCTGGCACAACCATGAGTGGCAGGGCTGGTGGGGTGACGAGCCTCCGTTCCGCACCCCGGTGTTCGTCCTGACACACCACAAGCGTCCTTCGCTCACGCTTTCCGACACCACGTTCCACTTCGTCGACGGCGACCCCGCCGAGGTCCTCGAGCAGGCCCGGGCGGCGGCGCAGGGCAAGGACGTCCGGCTCGGCGGCGGGGCCACCACCATCCGGCAGTTCCTCGACGCCGACCTCGTCGACACCCTGCACGTGGCGGTCTCGCCGGTGAAGCTCGGGTCCGGAGTACGACTCTGGGAGTCCCCCGATGAGCTGCTCGACCGGTTCCACCTGGATGTCGTTCCCAGCCCTGGCGGGGTGACGCACCACCTGTTCTGGCGGAAGTGACGGGTCCTCAGGGTGGCCTCGGCCACCCTGAGCCGCCGGAAGGGACGGGACACACCTCGTGCGTCTGACTCCGGTCGCTACCGACCGCCGCCGGCCGTTTGCCGGCTTCTCCTCTGTTTGCCCGGACAGAAGGAACGGTCGGCGGCGATCCGGTCGGCGGCGATCCGGTCGATGGGCAGATCCGGTCGGTGGGCAGAAATGTTCCGCCCACTCGCACCGGCGGGCTCCGTCGCGACGGGGCGGCACCTCAGACCGGGTTCGGCGACGTGGCCAGGCCCTGCTTGACCTGGCGGGTGAGCTCGTCGGCGACGATTTCGGGCAGGCCCTTCTCGATACCGTCCAGGGCCTGGGCGGCGACATCGGCGGGGTCGGTCTTCTGCTCGGCGGGAACAGCGGCGGCCATGTCGGTGTCCATGTATCCGACGTGCAGTGCGGAGACGACGATGCCGCGCGGAGCCAGCTCCTCGCGGACGGCGTCGGTCTGCGCCCAGGCAGCGGCCTTGCTCGCCGCATAGGACCCGAGCCCGGCCGGGTGCAGCCAGGAGAGCACGGACAGGACGTTGAGCACGGCGCCGCCACCGTTGCGCTCGACGACCGGGGCGAAGGCCCTTGTCACGGCGAGCGGGCCGAAGAAGTTCGTCTCCATCTCCAGCCGTACCGCATCCAGGTCACCGGTGACCAGGGTCGTGCCGGTGGAGACCCCCGCGTTGTTGATCAGCAGCGTCGCGTCGGACGCGATGCGGGCCGCGGCCCGGACCGACTCCTCGTCGGTCACATCCAGCTGGAGCGGCACGACGCCGGCCAGGTCCACGGTCTCGGGACGGCGCGCCGCCGCGTACACCTTCGCCCCACGCTCCAGAAGCTGAGTGGCCAGATGGCGCCCCAGCCCCCGGTTGGCGCCGGTGATCACCGCTACCGAATCCTTCAGCTCCATGTCTGCTCCATTTTTTTTCCGGGCGACTCAGGGCCGCCAATTAGATTACGATTACAATCTAAACAAGGACCAGGATAGATGCAAGTCGACATCCAACAGGGAGGTGGCCGATGGGCCGCGTATCGCAGGCGCAGGCGAGGGACAACCGCGAGCGGGTGGTGGAAACCGCCTCCCGGCTGATCCGGGAACACGGAACACACGTCAGCGTCGCCGACCTCATGAAGGCGTCCGGCCTGACCCACGGCGGCTTCTACAAGCAGTTCGCCTCGAAGGAGGCGCTCATCGACGAAGCCACCGCGCACGCCTTCGACGGACTCACCCGGCTCCACACGGCGGGACTCGAACGCCATGCCGGGCAGCAGGACGCCGCCCAGCAGGCGCTGATCGACACCTATCTCTCCGTCCAGCACCGCGACGACCCCGGGGACGGCTGCCCCGTCGCGGGGCTCGCCACCGACATGGCCCGGGGACACGGCGACCGCGAGGCCCGCCGCGTCTACGCCGAGGGTGTGGGCGACTTCGCCGGGTGGCTCGCCACCGAGGACCAGGACGGCATCACCCGGCTGTGCACGATGATCGGCGCACTGACCCTGGCCCGGGCAACCAGGGACTTCCCCGTCTCCGAGGAGATTCTCGCCGCCGCGCGCGCAGCCTTGAGGTAGGCATGGGCACAGGGGGCGGTCGGGCGTGCGGTGGCATCGGCCCGCCCGCCGTGGGCGGGTGGGCCGTCACGGATCCCCGCCCGGCCGCGCATCGCCCTGTGCGGCCCTGCCCGGCTTCCGGACCGATCGGCCCGCGGCGGCATCCCGCTGTGCGGGACACCGCCGACCCGGTGCGGTCCGCCTGACGTCGTCGGCACCGGCCGCATCGGTGACGACCGGGCGACCGCTGATCAGACGAGGGCGGTCAGGCCTTCGATCGCGGTCCGGGCCCACTCCTGCGCGCCCACCGCCGTACCGGTCACCACTCCGGTCGCGACCGGGGCCAGCGCCCCCTTGAGCATGGCGAGTGCGCGGCGGAGCCTGCCCTGCTCGGGCTGCCCCGGCTGGGTGATCGTCGCGAGGACCTCTTCGGCCGCGGCTGCGGCGTCCTCTCGGTCGTGATCGGCGAGGCCTGCCTGCGGCAGCTGCCGGAGCAAAGCGCCGACCAGCTCGGCGAGCGCTTCGAAGCCCGGGGTCACCGCGCTGTTGTTCTGCTGGTTCTGGGTGACCGTGCCGTTGTTCCAGGCGAACTGGGCGCCTGAGACCGCGGCGTTGAACACCGGCCCGTCGTAGTTGTTGACGTTCTGCGGATCGCTCATGTGCCGGAACCGTCCTCGTCGGTCTGCTGTTGCACGGAGTTGTTGTTCCAGGCCAGCTGAGCGCCGTAGACCGCAGCGTTGAAAACCGGGCCGTAGAAGTTGTTGACGATCGTCGGCGGTCGCTCGACCGGCTTGGTGATCTGCTTGACGACCGGCAGCGACGTGCTGAGCGAGACCAGGTCGACGTAGCCATTGTGCTGCACGGCCATGCCCTGCGTTCCGTTCACGGAACAGTTCACCAGCCGGCCGGCACACGCGTCGTGGAAGGTGGCACCCACGGCCGCGCAGTCGGTGAACTCGCTTTCCACGACGTCCAGATAGGCGGAGTCCTTCCCGCAGAGGCCGAATGCCTCCGAGCCGGTCACGGTGAGGTTCCTCGCGACCAGCCTCGCCTTGCCGAAACCGATGGCCCCACCGGCGCTCACCGTTCTGACGTCGCAGTCGTGCACGAACAGCTGACCGTCCTCGCCGACACCGAAGCCCACACCCCCGCGCTCCGCCGTCACGCCTCTGAGCGTGACCCGGGACTGGCCGACGACTTCCACCGCGGACATGTCGAAGTCGCGGAACACCGCGTCGGTGACATCGGCCGCGGTGCCCCCGTTGCCCCGCGTCTCCAGGCCGGACGGGCACCGTTCCACCCGGACCTGCTCGAACACGGCCCGGGACTCGTCGAGTACCCGCAGGGCGACGCCTGTCAGATCCTCGACCCCGATCCGGGTGAAGCGCCCTCGGGCGGCGGCGGTGACGGCGATACCGACGTTCCCCTGCGCGATGCGGCAGCCGTGGACCTCCGGAGCGCCGCCCTTGGTCGAGAACACCGCGACGTTGCCGGCGGCGACGACCTCGCACTCCTCGAATCTGCCGCGGCCCGAGGTCTGGACGTTGATACCGGTGTCGCGGCACTCGGTGAACGTGCTGCGGCGCACCACCGGGTCGGCGCCGCTCGCCACCCCGATCCCGTGTTGTGCATCGGTGACGCGCGTACCGTCGACGGAGCCCCTGGACTGCTCGATGAACATGATCGCCTCTGCGTGCACGGCGCCGATCACGCAGCCGGTCACGGTGAGTTCCGCGCGCGTGTCCGCCATGACGGCTGCCTTTCCGGTGCCGGTCAGCTCGCAGCCGGAGATCTCGGCCTGTGCGTCGCTGACGCGCACGCCGTGCAGCCTGCTGCCCCCGATCCAGCTGTCGCGGACCGAGACGCGGGCTCCTTCGATCACGGCGACCGCGTTGTCCGCCGCGTCGGTGAAACGGCACCGTTCGACGAGCCCGGAGGAGCCGGCGAAGAGGACACGGCCGTGCAGGATCGCACTGTCCCGCAGCGTCACGGCGGTGTTCGGCCTCGCGTGCAGGCTGACGCCGTTGTGCGCCCGGATCTCCGAGTGTTCGAGCGTGAGCGTTCCCGTACGGCAGGAGACGACGTCGGCCTCACGGCCGATCAGTACGAGGCCGTGGACGGAGACCGACCCGAAGGCGTCGAGAACGGCACCCCGAGCCCGGTTCACCAGCACGGATCCCGGGCCGTCGACCGCGGCCAGCCGCACCTCGCCCCGGACGGTGAGTGCCTCCTCGTAGCGGCCGGGAGCGATCTCGATCAGCGCCGCCCGCCCCCGTGCGGCCGCGGCGGAGAGAGCCGATGTGATGTCGGGGTAGGTGCGACGGCCGCCACGTGGCGAGACGAAGTACTTGGCGACCATTCCCGCCTTCTCCCATGCCGCTCGCCCGGAGCCGTCGATGTTACCCGAGCGTTGGGACGGCGGAGGGCGTGAACGCGGTTGCGCACCAAGGACGTTGGAGTTCGCCCGCGGCGAGCACGGCCGCCCCGCACCCGTCCGCCCCCGACTCGGTGACGCGGCAGTGCCGTTCAGTGGACCGGGGCGGCCGGCCGCTGCTGCTCGGCGGCCCAGGAGGCCAGGATGCGCAGACCGTCGTGGGTGCGGGTGCCGACTTCGGCGGTCCAGATGACGAGTTGCTGGTCGGGGTCGGTGCTGGCGGTGAGGGTGTCCCAGTCCAGGTCGAGTCGGCCGGCGACGGGATGGTTGAGGGTCTTGGTTCCGACGCTGAGGGTGGCGACGTGGTGGGCGGCCCACCACTGGCGGAAGTGCGGGTCCTGCACGGACAGCTCTCCCACGAGCGCGGTCAGGCGGGGATCGTCCGGGTACTTCGCGGCCTCCATGCGCAACTGGGCGACGCAGGTACGGGCCACGGTCTCCCAGTCCGCGTACAGCGTCCGCATGGCCGGGTCGGTGAAGAGAATGCGGACGTAGTTCCGCTGCTTTTCCGGTATTTCCTCGAAGTCGGTGACGAGTGCGGCCGCGAGGGAATTCCAGGCGATGACGTCCATGCGCCGGCCCATGACGACGGCCGGAGTGGCGGTGAGGTCGTCCAGCAGCCGCCGCAATTGCGGCTGGACCCTCTGCCGTGCCCGGCGCCGGGGGCGCGCGATGTCCTTTCCGGCGAGACCGAAGAGGTAGTTGCGCTGGTCGTCGTCGAGGTGCAGGGCTCGGGCGATGGCCTCCAGGACGGGGGCGGAGGCCTGCATGCGTCCCTGCTCCAGGCGTGTGTAGTAGTCGGTGGAGATCGCCGCGAGCTGCGCGACCTCTTCCCGCCGCAGCCCGGCGACCCGGCGCGGGCCTGCACCGTGCGGCAGCCCGACGGTACGCGGGCTGAGTTCGGCCCGGCGGGCCTTGAGGAACTCACCCAGCTCGTTGAGGTGTGCGTCGGAACTCATGGCCTCCATTGTGGCACCGGCCGCCCCGCCGCCGAGGGGGAGGATTTCCTCCCAGGATGTTTCTCTCCCGGGAGGAAAATCTCCTCTTTGCGGGCGCGGACACGGGTGCAAACCTGGAATCCGAGTCACCGGGAGAAGCGAATCGGCCCGACCCGTCGAGCCTCTTCACGGAACACCCGGTGAAATGTGAGAGGAATGGTGTCGTGCCGGAAGCGGCCCCCACGGCACGGGGCCGCCCGCCCCGCGCCCCGTAAGAAGAAGGACAGTACATGGAGTTCATCAAGCCCCGGCCGACCACGAAGGCCCCCGGCGACTGGTTCACCGGGGACGTGTGGTTCGACGTCATCTGCGCCGGCCAGGAACCGTCCCGGATGCGTGCCAACATGGTGCGTTTCTCGCCGGGCGCCCGTACCGCGTGGCACCACCACGTCGTCGGGCAGACCCTGCACGTGGTCGACGGCGTCGCTCTGATCGGCACCCGCGACGGCACGGTCTTCGAGGCCCGCCCCGGTGAGACGGTGACCTGCCCGCCCGGCGAGGAGCACTGGCACGGCGCGACGCCGGAGAGGTTCATGCAACACCTGGCCATGTGGGAGGGCGCGGGTGACGAGCGGCCCGAGACCACGTGGCTGGAGAAGGTCACCGACGAGCAGTACGGCGGCCCGCGCACCCGCAGCCATTAGTTCCTGCACGGCCGCCCGCCTCCGGAGGCGGGACGCATGTCCGCGTCGACGACCACATCGTCCGGCACCTCCTCCACACCCCGACGGGCCCGGCCGCGAGAGGGCGCGCGCTGCCCGCAGGACCGCTGACCGGGCACGGTGTGGCAGGCCCCGTCCCCCTTGATCACTGATTCAGAGAGCGAGATGTCCCCATGAGGGCAACGATCCTGCACGAAGCCGGCGATGTACGCGTCGAGGACGCACCCGACCCGGTCATCGAGCAACCGACCGACGCCGTGGTGCGCACCGTGCGCTCCTGTGTGTGCGGCAGCGACCTCCACCCGTTCCACAGCCTGCCGGCCGCGGACGGGCCCACCCCGATGGGCCACGAGTTCATCGGCGTCGTCGAGGAGCTCGGCTCCGAGGTGACCGGCCTGAACCGCGGTGACCTGGTGGTCTCCCCGTTCGCCTTCGCGGACAACACCTGTGAGTACTGCCGGGAGGGCCTGCACACCTCCTGTCCGAAGGGCGGGTGGTACGGCGCCGGCGGCATCGGCGGCGCCCAGGCCGAGGCCGTGCGCGTCCCGCAGGCACAGGGCACGCTGGTGAAGCTGCCCACGGGGGTGGACTCGGCGCTGCTGCCGTCGCTGCTGACCCTGGCGGATGTCTACGGCACCGGCTACCACGCCGCCAAGCAGGCCCGGGTGCGCGAGGGCGACACGGTCACCGTCATCGGTGACGGCGCCGTCGGCCTGCTGGCCGTGCTCTCCGCGAAGCAGCTCGGCGCCGAGCGGATCATCCTCATGGGCCGCCACAAGGACCGCACCGACCTCGGCCGCTTCTTCGGCGCCACCGACGTGATCGCCGAGCGTGGCGAGGAGGGCATCGCGAAGCTCCGGGACCTGACCGGCGGCCACGGCACACGTGCGGTGCTGGAGGCCGTCGGTCACATGCCGGCGTACGAGATGGCCGTCGGCGTCGTCCGTCCCGGCGGTGTGATCAGCCGGGTGGGCGTACCGCAGTACGAGGACGCACCGGTCGGGTTCGGCAGCCTCTTCGGTCCGAACATCACCCTGACCGGCGGACCGGCTCCGGTGCGCGCCTACATCGACGAGTTGCTGCCCGCCGTCCTGGACGGCGCCGTCGACCCGGGCCGGGTCTTCGACCGCACCGTCTCCTTGGAGGAGGTGCCCGACGGCTACCGGGCGATGGACCGGCGCGAAGCACTGAAGGTCATGATCGCCTTCTGATCCGGACACTCCGGGGGTGGGCAGGCCGGCCGAGGCCTGCGCACCCCGGCGTCGGCCGCCGGCGCCGGGGAGCGGCTCGTCACCGGGCCTGCCGTGCCCGTTCCAGGTAGGCGACCAGGGCAGCCATCCGGTCGGCGGGCCAGGGCAGGCTCCCGCCGAGTCCGGCGCTGTTCTCCTGCCACATGCGCCGGGCCGCGGCCTTGGTCCCCTCGCCCTGTTCACCGGCCGCATGGAACGCGGCGCCCAGCTCGTCCCAGCGGCGGGCCAGATCCTGTACCCGCGGATCGTCGGCGGGGGTCTCGTCCCGCACATGGCCCAGGAGCTGCTCGACGAGCCCGGCCCACCGGCCCTTGGCCTCCTCCACGGCCTCGGAGCCGAGTTCGGCCCTCCGCGCGGCCAGTTGTTCCCGCTGCTCCTGCGTGAAACCGGTCTCGAACACCGAGATCATCTCCAAGGTCGTCATGAACTGATCCGGATCGGGCATCGACGCGTCGTCCAGTCGGCCGATCAACCCGTGGATCCGGTGTGTGATCCGTCCGATGTGCTCGGCCTGCTCCTCCAGGCTGCGAAGCTGGGCGGCCAGCAGCCCGCGCATCGTCACCGGATCGTCCGGCCGGTTCGCCAGCACTCTCGCGATCTCCTCCAGAGACAGCCCGAGGGAGCGCAGCGCCCGCACCCGGTACAGCCTCCGCAGGTCCCCTTCGGTGTAGCGGCGGTGGCCCGACGCGGTGCGCTCGCTCGCACTCAGCAGACCGATCTCGTCGTAGTGGTACAGCGCACGCACGGTCAGCCCGCTCGCGTCCGCCAGTTCTCCGATGCTCCACCGGCGTACGGTGGCGTCCTTCCCGATCACGTCGCTCACGCTAGGACCTCCCGTCGCGGGAGGTTCAAGGACCGGTTGCGAAAAGCCGTGCGCCCGCCGGCCGGGTCCGGGTTCAGCTGCCGTGGCGGAACATGTGATGCGGGGGTGCCCGGTGGATCGCGATGAGGGCGGCGTCGTCACCGAGGCGCCCGCCGGCATGAGCGAGAAGGTCCCGCCGGATGTGGTGCAGGAGCGTCTTGGGGTCGCAGTCGGTCCACTGCGCGGCTCGTTCCGCGAACGGATAGAAGACTCCGGCGTGATCACGCGCCTCGATGACACCGTCGGTGTACAGGACGAGGGTGTCTCCGACCTCGAAGGTGAACACATCGAGCGTGTGGTCGCCACGGACCGGCACACCGAGCCCCAACGGGGGCGCGGGGTGCAGGCTGGGGACGGTGACGGAGTGGCCCGGGCTGAGCAGCAGCGGCGCCGGGTGGCCGCAGGTGGTCATCCGGGTGATGTGGCCCTCGTCCGGGATCTCCAGCAGCAGGGCGGTCACGAAACGCTCCCCCACCTCGCCCTCCGGCTCGGAGAACTCGGACTGGTAGCGCTCCACGCTCTGGTCCAGGGCATCGGCCAGGGCGGGCAGCGAAGTGTGCTGGTGCGCGGCCTCACGGAAGGCGCCGAGCAGCAGTGCGGCCTCCCCGATGGCGGCCAGGCCCTTGCCCCGTACGTCCCCGATCATCACGCGGGCTCCGTCTGCGGTGCGGGTGGCGGCGTACAGGTCACCGCCGATCTCGGCCTCGTCCTCGGCGGCCAGGTACAGGCAGGCCGTCCGCAGCGGACCGATGCGGTCCGGGATGGGCCACAGGAGCACGTGCTGTGCGGCCTCGGCGACCGACCGCACCTGGGCGAGCTCCCCTTCGCGCCGTTCACGCACCACGCAGAAGAACACGATCAGGCACGACAGCAGCGCCAGCGCGACGACCTGCACCACCACGTTGCGGGAGAAATTCTCGCCGAAGTGCCATCCGATGCATGCCTGCGCCACGACGGCCAGGGCCCCGATCATTCCGGTCAGCCGGGGACCGGCGAACGAGGCGGTGATCGCGGGCGCGATGACCAGCAGCGGACCGAGGTGGATGTCCTGGGGAAGCAGCATGTCCACGACCGTGATCACCACGATCAGTGCGAGGGGAATGGCGAGCAACGCATGGCTCGACCGCCACCGCCGCCGGTCGGCAAAGCTCCGCCCGCGTCCCATAACCTCCAGAGTGCACCGCCTCGGCGCGGCTGACGACCGGGGCGTACGGCAGGGACGTGCGGCGGCCGGCGCCGCCGCGCACGCTCGTCCGTCCCCCGGGACGTCTTCCCCGGCGGCCGGGCAGGCCGGACTCCCTCCGCCCTGCGACATATGCCTCGAACAATGGCGACGGCCCGTGAACGGCACAGAGGTGATCTTCCCCGGAAATCAGGACTCGCCCCGCGTACAACCCTTGCCGTTCACGCGCTGTCAAACACGGCGCCGGACAAGGAACGGGCCCTTTCCGGCAACCCCCGCGCCCCCCGTGCAAGCCCGGCCCTTCGTGAGCCAAGGAGCCGCTCATGCGCAAGCACCGCTCGGCCGCCGTTGCCGCGGCATCGTTTCTTCTCGTGACCGGGGCGGCCATCACCCTGGCCCCCTCGGCGTACGCCGGCACCCCTGGCGGCACGCACGCCGATGACCGCAACACCGACTTCAACGGGGACGGCTACGACGACGTACTGGTCGGGGCTCCCGGCGCCGCAGTAGGGGGGCACAGGGGCGCGGGCATGATCACCGTGCAGTACGGCGGGCCCCGTGGGATGGGCACCACCAATGCCAGGTCCTTCAGCCAGAACTCCTCGGGTGTGGCCGGCGCCGCCGAGGCCGGAGACAGCTTCGGCAAGGCCCTGGCCACCGGAGACCTCGACAGCGACGGCTACGACGACGCGGTCGTCGGCATCCCCGGCGAGGACATCGGTGACGTCGCCGACGCGGGCGGTGCGGTCGTCCTGTGGGGCACGCCCAAGGGCCTCACCGGGTCGGTGAGCAACTGGCTGGAGGCCGACGAACCCACTGCGGGCGGCACATTCGGTGGATCGCTCGCCGCAGCCCGGTTCTCCGACACCACCCCCGGCGACCTGCTGGCGGTGCTGGACTCGGTCGGACTGACCACCTACCAGTTCGAGCCGGCCACCGAGCCCGCCGCGAAGAGCCTCGTTCCGCAGGCGCGGCAACCCGAGCAGAAGTCGCGTACGGCACTCGACTCCCCGTCGAAGAAGGCGCGCAGCGGATCCGCGCCCGCCGAGGCGCCGGGCATCCGGCCGCGGTCGATGACCACCGGCGACTACGACGACAACGGCTACGCCGACCTGGTCGTCTCCGGTACCAGCGTCGGCGGCGAGCCGGGCCACGGCTGGTCGTACATCCTCCCCGGCTCCGCCTCCGGCGACGAACCGCTGCCGGTCACCGCTGTCCGCGGCGGCCCGGTCGTCGCCTCCGGGGACATCAACGGTGACGGTTACGACGACCTGGCCACCGGTGAGCCGCACAGCCCCGACGACGGCGGCGCGAGCATGACCGGCGGCCTGGTCGGTGTCTACTACGGCAGCGCGTCCGGGCCCGCGGGCCAGGAGGGGCCGGGCACCCCGCCCGTGTGGTGGACGCAGGACTCGGCGGGTGTGCCGGGCGCGAGCGAGCAGGGCGACGGCTTCGGCGCCGATCTCTCCCTCGGCGACACGAACGGGGACGGACTCGCGGACCTGGCGATCGGCATTCCGGGCGAGGACGTCGGCAGCGTCGCGGACGCGGGGGCCTTCACCGTCCTGCGCGGCTCGGGCCAGGGCCTGACGGCGAAGGGCGTGCTGTCGGCGACCGAGGGCACCACGAACGTCCCGGGCACCGTCGAGAAGGGCGACAAGTTCGGCGAGCAGGTCTCCTTCACCGACCCCAACGACGACGGCCGCTTCGGCCTGCTCGCCTCGGCGCCCGGCGAGAACACGAACGACGGTTACGTCTGGGTCTTCTCCGCGGGTGCCGGCGGCATCACCACCTCCGGTTCGTGGAACTACGGCGCGAGCGCCTTCGGCGGCTCTTCCGCCGACGCGTCGTACGGGGCGACGATCGACGACTGACGCGGCGCGGCACGGGATGGGCCGGATGGCGCCGTCCCGTCCGGACGCACCGGTGCCCCAGCGGCAACCGGACGCACCGATGCGTCCGGTTGCCGCTGGGTAGGCTCGGCCCCATGGACGATTTCCTGCCGCTGCTGGCCGTCGTGGGCGTCCTCGCCGCGGTCATGGGAGTGTTCACATGGCTGGCGTCCGTCGTCCGTCGCCGCGGCGCGGCAGGCGCGGCGATCACCGCGGCTCTCGCCTCGTACGACGAGGCCTTCCGTGTGACCGCCCACGAGGCGCACTACGAGATCCGGGCGCAGACCGAACGGCAGGCCCCGGTCCTGTCGCCCGGCGATCGCCGGCGGCGCGGCTCGGGCCGCTCGGCCGGCCGCCGGAACCCCGGCAGCTGAACCGCACCACCGCGGCCTCCCGCCCGGGGCGGAAACACTCCGGGCCGCCCGGACGCCCCACAAAACGACGGCCCCGAACGGGCGGACCGCCCTCTTCGGCGATTCCCGCCACCGGCCGGGACAGGGTCCTGTCGAACGGGCGACCGTCACGGGATATCTTGATGTCAAGCAATGTTGCAGACGTGGAGCGGAGCACCCGGTGACTGACTCGACCATCATCTATACGCACACCGACGAGGCCCCGGCCCTGGCGACGTATTCGTTCTTGCCTGTGATCGAGGCGTACGCCTCGACGGCCGGGGTCACCGTGGAGAACCGCGACATCTCCCTGTCGGGGCGGATCATTGCCAGCTTCCCGGAGCGTCTCGACGAGAACCAGCGCATCGATGACGCTCTCGCCGAGCTCGGCGAGCTGGCCAAGACGCCCGGCGCGAACATCATCAAGCTGCCGAACGTCTCGGCGTCGATCCCGCAGATGAAGGCGGCCATCGCCGAGCTGCAGCAGCAGGGCTACGCGCTGCCGGACTACCCGGACGACCCGCAGACGGACGAGGACAAGGACGTCCGCGCGCGCTACGACAAGATCAAGGGCAGCGCCGTCAACCCGGTCCTGCGCGAGGGCAACTCCGACCGCCGTGCCCCCGCCTCGGTCAAGAACTACGCCAAGGCGCACCCGCACCGCATGGGTGCCTGGACCGCGGACTCGAAGACGAACGTCGCCACGATGTCCGCCGACGACTTCCGCTCCACCGAGAAGTCCGCCGTCGTCACCGAGCCCGGCTCCCTGCGGATCGAGCTCGCCGGTCAGGACGGCACCACCACCGTCCTGCGCGAGTCGGTACCCGTGCTCGCGGGCGAGGTCGTGGACGCGTCCGTGATGCGGGTGGCGGCCCTGCGGGAGTTCCTCACGGCGCAGGTCGCCCGTGCCAAGGCCGACGGTGTGCTGTTCTCGGTGCACCTCAAGGCCACGATGATGAAGGTCTCCGACCCGATCGTCTTCGGCCACGTGGTGCGCGCCTTCTTCCCGAAGACGTTCGCGAAGTACGGCCAGGCGCTGGCCGCCGCCGGCCTGTCCCCGAACGACGGCCTCGGCACCGTCCTGAACGGTCTGGACGGCGTGCCGGACCTCGGCGCCGAGATCGCCGCGTCCTTCGAGGCCGAGATCGCCGAGGGCCCCGCCCTCGCGATGGTCGACTCGGACCGCGGCATCACCAACCTGCACGTGCCGAGCGATGTCATCGTCGACGCCTCCATGCCGGCCATGATCCGCACCTCCGGTCACATGTGGGGCCCGGACGGCAACGAGGCCGACACCCTGGCCGTCCTGCCGGACAGCAGCTACTCGGGCGTCTACCAGGCCGTCATCGACGACTGCCGCGCGCACGGCGCCTTCGACCCGTCGACCATGGGCTCGGTGCCCAACGTCGGTCTGATGGCGCAGAAGGCCGAGGAGTACGGCAGCCACGACAAGACCTTCGAGATCGCCGCCCCGGGCACGGTCCGTGTCGTCGACGGCTCCGGCAACGCGGTGCTCAAGCAGACGGTCGCCGCCGGTGACATCTTCCGCATGTGCCAGACCAAGGACGCGCCGATCCAGGACTGGGTCAAGCTCGCCGTCACCCGCGCCCGCGCCACCGGCAACCCGGCCGTGTTCTGGCTGGACGAGGAGCGCGCGCACGACGCGGTGCTCATCGGCAAGGTCAAGACGTACCTCGCCGACCACGACACCGAGGGTCTGCAGATCGAGATCCTGTCGCCGGTCGAGGCGACCGCCTTCTCGCTGGAGCGGATCCGCCGGGGCGAGGACACGATCTCGGTCACCGGCAACGTGCTGCGTGACTACCTGACCGACCTGTTCCCGATCCTGGAGCTCGGCACGAGCGCCAAGATGCTCTCGGTCGTACCCCTGATGAACGGCGGCGGCCTCTTCGAGACCGGCGCCGGCGGCTCCGCTCCCAAGCACGTCCAGCAGCTGGTCAAGGAGAACTACCTGCGCTGGGACAGCCTGGGCGAGTTCCTCGCGCTCGCGGTCAGCTTCGAGCACCTCGCGCAGACCACGGGCAACGCACGCGCCCAGGTGCTCGCCGACACCCTCGACCGCGCCACCGGCAGCTTCCTCAACGAGGACAAGTCGCCGAGCCGCAAGCTGGGTGGCATCGACAACCGCGGCAGCCACTTCTACCTGGCGCTGTACTGGGCCCAGGAGCTGGCGAAGCAGACCGACGACGCGCAGCTCGCGGAGGCGTTCGCGGCTCTCGCCAAGACGCTGACCGAGCAGGAGCAGACGATCGTCGACGAGCTCGTCGCGGTCCAGGGCTCGCCGGCCGACATCGGCGGCTACTACCGCCCCGACGCCGCGAAGGCCTCGGCCGTCATGCGTCCGTCGGCGACGTTCAACGAGGCCATCGCGTCCCTCGCCTGATCGTCGGGCCGCCGCGGCACACGGCGGCGCCCGTTCCGCCCCGGTCGCGCTTCTGCGCGGCCGGGGCGGTCCCGTCTCCGCGGCGTACCGCCCCGGCGTCGTGGTGACCACCGGCGGCCTGCGACCCTGTCACAGGGCCCCTGCCTGGACGGCCCGCAGCCCGAGCAGCCGACCGATCCGGAGCATCACGTGCCCGCACCACTCACCGTCGCCGTCGCCCAGCCGCTCTGTCTCCACCTCGATGTCGCGGCGAACGCCTCGGCGCACGCCGAGGCGATCACGGAGTCGGGGGCGCGACTGGTCGTCTTCCCGGAGCTCTCACTGACGGGTTACGACCTCGCTGCCCCGGCCGTCTCCCCCGACGACCCCCGTCTCCGGCCGATCGTCTCCGCCTGCCGCGCCACAGGAGCGACCGCCCTGGCGGGCGCCCCCGTGCGGGACGAGGACGGACGGGAGCACATTGCCACGCTCGCCGTCACAGGGGAGGGCGCGCGGGTCGCGTACCGGAAGATGTGGCTGCACGGCGAGGAGTTCGACCGCTTCACGCCGGGCGGGAAGCAGGAGATCCTGGTGGTCGACGGAGTGCGGCTCGGACTCGCGGTGTGTTACGACGCGGCGGTCCCGGAGCACGCCGCCGCCACCGCCGCATCGGGCATGGACGCCTATGTGGCGAGCACCCTCTACGGCGCGGGTGCCGGGTCCGCGGACCGGCGCGACGGACACATGAGGGAGCGGGCGGTCGCCCACGGTGTGTGGGTGGTGCTGGCCACCTCTGCGGGAGCGAGTGGTACGTATCCGACGACCTCGGGCGGCTCCGGCATCTGGGCTCCGGACGGGGCGGTGCTGGTCCAGGCCGGTCCGGAGCCCGGCGCCGTGGTGTCCGCGGCGCTCGGAGGCGCCACGGCGTCCTGAGGTGGGGCCGCCAGGATGATCAAGGTCATCAGCGACCCGCGGTGACGGCCGGAGACGGCTCCCGCGTCCGGTGCCGAGCAGCGGCCCAGGACCGGGCCGGTCCTCAGGGCGTGTCGAGCATCTCCGCCGTGATCGCCCAGCGCTCGTGATCGCGCCATGCCCCGTCGATGAGGAGGAAGTCCGGCGAGAGGCCTTCGAGACGGAATCCGGCCCGTCGCACCAGGGCGACGGAGGCTTCGTTGCCGGGCTGGATGTTCGCTTCCAGGCGGTGCAGGCCGAGCGGGCCGAACGCGTACCGCAGTACCAGGCCGAGCCCCTCGCTCATCAGTCCGCGCCCGGCGGCGTGGGCGAACGCCCCGTACCCCAGCGCTCCGCAGCGGAACGCACCGCCGACGATGTTGTTGATGTTGATGAAGCCGGCGATCGGCCCGCTCCCGGCCTCGTCACCGTCGGTCGTCATCCGTTCGCAGACGAGGAAGCCCACCTTCGCCCGGTCCTCGGTCAGCCGACTCGCGTAGGTGGCGTACGCGCGCGCGTCGTCGGGCGGGAACAGCCACGGGTGGTGCAGGGCGCCGCTCTCCTTGGCGCGGGCGGTGAACTCCTCCGCGTCCGCGGGGGTGAAGGGGCGGATCCCCACGTGCGGGCCCTCGGCCAGATAGAGGTTGTCAGACATCCGGACAGCCTAGACAGGTGCCCGGCTCACTTGGGACGGCGGCGGAAGAGATAGCCGCCGCACACCATCCCGGCCGCGAACATCACGAGCAGCACCACGTAGAGGGGCAGCGTCACCAGCGGGATCAGCAACCGGATGGTGACGTCGCCGGTGTTCTCGGCGATGAAGACGACCGACAGGACCGCGATGACGATGACGACGACGCGGGACAGGGTGAAAGGGCCGCCGCTGCCCCTGCCGCTGCTCGACACATCCTTCGGGCTCATGGCCGGGCCCCTTCCTGGTCCTGGTACGCAACCGCCCCCCGACTCCAGGATGCCTCCGTCCCACGCCCGGCGGGCGGTGGCGTGCGGCCGCACGGGTGACGGTCCGGCTCCGTTCACCCCACCACGGGCAGCTGCAGCACGCCGGTGTCCTCAGGGCTGCTGACGACCGTGACCGGCTTGATGCCACGGTTGCCGAGGTAGGCGCTGTCGCTGCCCGCGATCACGAACCGGAGCCGGTGTCCCGCCTCGTACCGGTGCACGATGCCCGGCAGCTGCACGGTGAACGGCCGGGTGACGTCGGGCACCCGCACCGGCGAGACCAGTCGGTTCACCAGTGTCTTCGAGCCGTCCGGCGCCACGTCGTACACCTTGGCGAACAGCACCAGCTTGTCGGCGGCGTCCCCACTGTTCTGTACCCGCTCCGTCCTCGGCGAGACCACCTTCAGAGTGGCCTTCGGTGCTCCGACGACGTCGACGGCAGAGTCCAGCGGGGCGCTGGTCCAGCCGAGGTAGGTGCCTTCGGTGTCGTACGGCTTCGGGTCCGGCAGTCCGATGATGCCGGCGAGCGAGCTCTCCGAGTGGCTGGTCGCCACCGGTCCGTTGGCGTACCGGCGGCTGCCGCGGATGACCTCGGCGCGGGTGTCGACGAGTCCGCCGTCACCGGAGAGGTAGAGCTTCCGGGAGAGCGCGGGCACGGTGGCCGCCGTTCCGTAGCCGCTCCGCCAGTCGCGGTAGTAGGCGAACTCGGGCCCGGTGTCGGTGTTCTTGTGCTGTCGCAGGTAGTGGTCGAACCAGGCGAGGACACGCTGCCCGACGTAGCTGGTCTCCAGATTGCCCTGGCTCAGGTCGAGTTCACCGGCCACCTGACCACCGCTGTGCCCCCAGGACTGCCAGATCATCTTGGCCGTGACGCCCTGCGCCTTGAGCGTCCGGTACGTGGCGGTGGCCTCGTTCAGGTTGAACAGGCTGTCGGTCTGGCCCTGCACCAGCAGGGTGGGCGCCTCGACCTTGTCGAGGTAGGAGACGGGCGAGACGCTGCGCGCGTAGTCGAGCATCGCGTCGGCCTTGCCGGCCGGGTACCGGCCGGAGTTGAGCAACCGGATCGTGTCGCAGGCCCTGGTGGCGAAGTGCAGACAGGTGAGATTGCCGAACCGCGACGGGTCGAGTGCGGGGTTAAGGACGGGCTGCCCCTCCCCCATCAGGTAGAAGCCGTTGGTCCACTGCCACTTGAAGACACCGGGGGTGTCCGACGAGACGCCCGTGGACGTGGCCGTGTTGTTGGGGGCCAGCGCGTACGACAGGTCGTTCCAGGTGATCAGGGGAACGAGCGCGTCGACGCGCCGGTCGACGGCGGCCGTGGCCATCTGGATGGCGCCGCCGTACGAGCCACCGATCATGCCGACGCGCGGGTCGCCCTTGCCGTCCCTGGTGACGAAGTCGGCCTCGGTCCCGTCGTCGGCCGCCCGGATCCCGGCGAGGAAGTCGATGAGGCCGGTGGCGGCGCGTCCGTCGATCGCCGGGTCGTCGAGAGTGATCAGGCAGCCGGACCGGCCGAAGCCGAGGCCGGAGTAGACGAGGCCGACATAGCCGCGGGAGGCGAAGGCCTTGCCGATGACGTCGGTCGAGCCGTCCGACTTGCTTCCGCCGAAGCCGTTGGTGGCGAGGACGGCGGGGGCGGTGTGGTGTGCGTCGACCCCGACAGGGCGGTAGAGGTCGGCGTCGACGGTGCAGGAGCGGTCACCCGCACGGACGGTGAACTTCAGCGCGGTGACGGTGTATTCGGATCCCGCGGAGGAGGAGGCGGCGTGCGCCGGGCCGGCGACCGCCAGGGGCACGGCGAGCGCCGCCCCGGCCGCGTGGGCGAAGGCCTTCCGGTACCGGGACCTGCGAGCAGCACGTGACACGAAGAGACCTCCACATCGAGGGCGCCCCTACCGGCCGGTAAGCACTGGGGCGCGCTCATGCTGTGACACGCGTCATACGGGTGTCAACGCTCGGAACGGCGTTTCCTGAAGGATGTTCAACTTCTTCGCAGTCGTGGTGCGTTCAGATCAGCGCGGGCACCTCGAGCGTGAGCGTGCCGGGGCCGCCCTCCGGCGCGTCCAGCACCGCGGGCACCCCGAGCGGAATCGTCAGCGCCGTAGGGCCGTGGCCGAAGCCCAGTTCCTCGACGACGGGCACGCCCAGCCCGCCGAGCCGGTCGGCGAGGACCGCCCGCACTTCCGCGTACGGTTCGCAGCCCCGCCAGGAACCGCAGGCGACCCCGGAGATCCCGGAGAGCGCCCCGGCCCGCAGCAGTTGGGTGAAGATCCGGTCGAGCCGGTACGGAGCCTCCGCCGCGTCCTCGATCATCAGCAGCCCGCCGTGGGCGGAGGTTCTGGCGTGCGGGGTGCCGATGTCGGCGGCGAGCAGGCTCACGCAGCCGCCGTACGTGATGCCGCGGGCCCGCCCCGGTACCAGCGGCCGCGCCCCGGGCAGGCCCAGGGTCCGGACCGACTCCGGCTCGAACAAGGTGGCCCGCAACGACTCCTGGCTCTCCGGATCCTCGCGGAAGGCCTCCGTCGCGACCATCGGACCGTGCAGCGTCGCGAGCCCCATGAGCCGCGCGAACGCCTCGTGCAGCACGGTGATGTCGCTGTAGCCGATGAACGCCTTGGGCCCGGCGGCGCGCATCGCCGCCCAGTCGACCAGGTCGACCATGCGGTGCGCACCGTACCCGCCGCGGGCACAGATCACGGCGTCGACCGACGGATCGCACCAGGCCCGCTCGAGATCGCGGGCTCGCACCCCGTCCGCGCCGGCGAGATAGCGCAGTTCCGGATGCCCGTCGCGGACATGGGGCATCACCACGGGTTCCAGACCCCAGCCGCGCAGCACGTCGAGCCCGGCTTCCAGACGGTCACCCGGGACCGGTCCACTGGGGAACACGACGGCGATCCTGGCCCCGGGCCGCAGACGGGCGGCGCGGGTCAGGGGCTCCAGGCGTTCCCGGGTCACTTCTTCAGCTCCAGCCGCGGTACGTCGGACCGGTCGATGTCGAATGTCTGCAGGTAGAGGGAGAGTTCGGCCTCCAAGGCGGCGATCATGGTGTCGGCGCGCCGGAATCCATGGCTCTCCCCCTCGAAGGCGAGATAGGCGTGCGGGATGCCGCGCCCTTCGAGAGCGGCCAGGAACCGCTCGCACTGGACCGGCGGGCAGATCACGTCGTCCAGCCCCTGGAGCAGCACGAACGGAACGGTCAGCCGGTCGGAGCGGTTGATCGGCGACCGTGCGCGGTAGCGTTCCGGGACCTCGGCGAGCGGGCCGACCAGGGACTCCAGATACTGCGACTCGAAGTCATGGGTCTCGTCGGTGCCCCAGCCGGTCAGGTCGAGGATCGGGTAGCTGACGGTGCCGCAGGCGTACACGTCGGTGCCGGTCAGCGAGGCGGCCGTGGTCCAGCCGCCGGCGCTGCCGCCGCGGATGGCGAGCCGCTCCCGGTCGGCCGTGCCCTCGGCGGCCAACGCCAGGGCGACGGCGGCGCAGTCCTCCACGTCGACGACGCCCCACTCCTCCCGCAGCCGGTTGCGGTAGGCCCTGCCGTAGCCGGTGGAACCTCCGTAGTTGACCTCGGCGACGCCGATGCCGCGCGAGGTGAAGTACGCGATCTCCAGGTCGAGGACGAGCGCGGCATGTCCGGTGGGACCACCGTGCGCCCACACCACGTAGGGCGGCAGCTCATCGTCGGGCAGGACGCGGTCGGGGCTGCGGGGCGGATAGATGTGGGCGTGGATCTCACGGCCGTCGGGTCCGGTGAAGACGCGGTCCCGGGGGGCGGGGTAGTACGCGGGGTCGACCTCGTCGCGGTGGTGTGCGCCGATGATCCGGGTGCGGCCCGTGGCGGTGTCGAGCTCCACCACCTCGTACGCGCTGTGCGGGCTCGCGGCGACGCCGACGACCCGGCTGCCGTGCACGGCGAGCGTCTCGGCCCATTCGGTCCAGGGTCCGGCGATGTCGGCCAGCTCACCGGTCTCCGGGTCGAGGATGCCGAGGGTGGTGGTGCCTTTTCCGTGGATGGTGGCGATCAGGCCGTTCTCCAGCGGCCGGAACCAGCTGAGTCCGACCCGCCACATCGGACCGGCGAACTCCTCCTCCCGCGGGCAGAGCGCCACCGTGCCCCGGTGCGGATCGGCGCGGTACAGGTTCCACCAGCCGCTGCGGTCGCTGACGAACAGCACCTGCCCGTCGGTGGTCCATTCGACCTGCGGCACCGATTCCTCCGGTCCGCCGGCCAGACGCCGGGCGTTGTGGAACGTGCCGTCGTCGGCGAGGTCACCGAGCATCACCTCGGTCCCGTCCCACGGCATCCGCGGGTGGTCCCAGGCGATCCACGCCACCTGTCGTCCGTCGGGCGCGAGCTTCGGCCCGGTGACGAAGCGGTGCCGCCCGTCGGAGAGTTCACGCACCGCGCCGCGGTCGGCGGCGGCCGATCCGTCCAGCGGGACCGCGGCGATCACCCGGCGCACATCGGTCGGCGCCTCGCCGGTGAACTCCTCCAGGACGCACCACACTTCGCCCTGATCGCCCCGGTCGAGACGCAGCTGCGGATCGGCCCAGCGCAGCCCGCCGCCGACCGCCGACACCGGGGTGAGCGGCCACGGTTCGTCGCTGCCGTCCGGTGCGTAGGCGTACAGCCGCTGATCGGCGAAGTTCACGAAGACGACCAGCGGTCCGTCGTCGGCGCGGTCGGCCCCCGCCCAGGGCCGGCCGCCGTACTCGATGACACGGCTGCGTACGTTCCACGGAACGGGCAGCACGGACTCGGTGGTCCCGTCCGCGCGCCGGCGCACCAGGGCGCGGCGGCCCGCCTCGGTGGGGCGCGGTTCCGTCCACCACACCTCGTCGCCGACCGAGCCGACGAATTCCGGGCGGCCGTCGTGCGAGGCGGCCAGCCGTGCGTCGATCGGTGACGGCCAGGTTCCGTAGGCCGATGCGGACATCATGGTGCATTCCCCCCGTGCGGGTCAGGCCGTGCGCAGATAGTGGTCGAGCACCCGGACGCCGAAGTGGAGCGCCTCGACGGGCACGCGTTCGTCGACGCCGTGGAAGAGCGCCTGGTAGTCGAAACCGACCGGGAGCTTCAGCGGTGAGAAGCCGTAGCCGGTGATGCCGAGCCGGGAGAACTGCTTGGCGTCGGTGCCGCCCGACATGCAGTACGGCACGACATGGCCGTCCGGGTCGAAGCGCTCGATGGCGGCCCGCAGTTTCGCGAAGGTCGGTGAGTCGACCGGCGCCTGCAGGGCGAGCTCGCGGTGGTGGAACTCCCAGTCGACGCCGGGGCCGGTGAGCCGGTCCAGGGTGGCGCGGAACTCGTCCTCGCCGCCGGGCACCGTCCGGCCGTCGATGTACGCGCTCGCGTGGCCGGGGACCACGTTGACCTTGTATCCGGCGTCCAGCATCGTCGGGTTGGAGCTGTTCCGGACGGTCGGCTCCACCAGCGCGGCGGCCGGTCCGAGCTTTCCGAGGAGTTCGTCCACATCGAAGCCGGGGGCGTCGAGTTCGGCACGGACGCCCTGCAGCGCGGCGATCTCGGCGAGTGCGGCCCGTACGGTCGGGGTGAGCCGCACCGGCCATTCGTGCGCACCGATCCTGGCGACGGCCGCGGCGAGCGCGGTGACCGCGTTCGCCCTGTTGACCTTGGAGCCGTGCCCGGCCTTGCCGTGCGCGGTGAGCTTCAGCCATCCGGTCCCGCGCTCGCCCGCACCGATGGGGTAGAGCGGCATCTCCGGTCCGGCGTGGAAGGTGAAGGCGCCGGACTCGCTGATGCCCTCCGTGCACCCTTCGAAGAGTTCGGGGTGCCGGCCGGCCAGGAAGTCGGAGCCGTCGACGGCGCTGGCCTCCTCGTCGGCGGTGTAGGCGATCACGATGTCCCGGCGGGGCCGGACGCCGGCCCGCGCCCAGGCGCGGACGACGGCCAGGACCATCGCGTCCATGTTCTTCATGTCGATGGCGCCGCGGCCCCAGACCACACCGTCCCGGACTTCCCCGGAGAACGGGTGCACGGTCCAGTCGTCCGCCTCGGCGGGCACGACGTCGAGATGTCCGTGTACCAGGAGCGCGTCGGCGGTCGGGTCGGTGCCCTCGATCCTGGCGACCACATTGGTGCGGCCCGGGGTGCGTTCCAGCAGCGCGGGTTCCAGTCCGGCGGCTGCCAGCCGCTCGGCGACGTACTCGGCGGCCGGGCGTTCCCGGCAGTCGCCGCCACCCCGGTTGGTCGTGTCGATCCGGATCAGTTCGGAGGTGAACGTCACCGCCTCGTCGAGGGCCAGGTCGTCGACGGAATCCGTGGGGGTGGTCGCGTCAGCCATACTGTTCCTCCACCGCGGACGACACGATCGTCGTCACCGCCTTGAACGTGCGGATGCCTTCGTACATCGTCGCGCTCGTGTAGGCGACGCGCCGCTCGCCACTGGGTGCCACACCGGGGACGACGGTGGCCGCCGCGGCCAGGTGCTCGGCGTCGAACTCCAGCTCCACGGTGAACGGCCCGCCCTCGACCGGCGTGTACCGCCCGGCCAGGGCGGTCGCTTCCTTGGCCGCCGCACGGATGTCGGCGGCGGTACGGGTCGGAGTCCGGCACACCGCGGCGTACCGCGACACGTAGTCCTTCACCGCGACCTTGCGGGAGTCGGGTGCGTAGCCGTCGGCGTCCACGCAGGTCAGGTCGTCACCGGTGACGAGGACGACGGGCACGCCGTACTCGGCGGCGACGTGCGCGTTGAGCAGCCCCTCGCTGGCACGGACCCCGTTGACCCAGACGCCGGTGATGGAGTTGGCCAGGTAGGTGTGGGCGAGCACGCCCTCGGTGCCGGCGCCCGTGTGATAGCCGATGAACGCGATCGCGTCGACGTCGCCGTGCTGGATGCCCTCCACCATGCTGAGGGACTTGTGCCGCCCCGTGAGCATCTGGACCCGCTCGTCGAGCCGTTCCAGCAGGAGATTGCGCATGGACCAGTGGGCCTCGTTGACGAGCACCTCATCGGCACCCCCGTCGTAGAAGCCGAGGGCCGCCGCGTTCACATCGGAGGTGAACATCGAGCGGCAGCGCTCCCACTGCGGGGTTCCGGGCAGCACATCGGCCGGCCAGGTCACGCCCGTGGCGCCTTCCATGTCGGCGCTGATAAGAATCTTCACTGTGAACGGGGTCCCATCGCAGGTCGGAGGCGGTGCGCCTCGATGGTGACATCAGTGGGATGACATCGTCCGCAGAAGCACAGGGCAGGTTCCCGATCCTTGCCCCTTCCGGGGCGAGGATCTTCATTCCACATCACGGTACGCGTCGACGAACGCCCAGGCCAGAGCTGTTGGTACCTCCAGAGGTCCAGTCCGCTGGAGGCCGACCGGTGAGCAAGGAAGTGCGCGCGGTGGGGAGGCGGGGGCGTCCTGACGGCACCGCTGCCCGACACCTCGAGCCGGTTCGCTCCGCGGCTCCGGGCGGATGCCGCCGAGCCCCAGGACGTCATGAGCGCGGGTCACGGCGACGCCGAGCTTCGCCCTGGTCAAGGCCCTCGCCCACGCACTCTCATGCCTCGGCGCCAGGCCCGGCCGTACGGATGCCCCCGGCGTGTCGCGCCGAACACGCCGGGACCTCGGGCCGGTCACCCGGCCGTTCGTTCGGCGGGGGCCGCCACCACCACGCCCGGGGCGTCCCCGAGCCAGCCTCGTTCACGTGCCAGCAGCGCGATCTGGAAGCGGGTCCGCACGCCGAGAAGTTCGGCGGTCTCGCTGATGTGCTTCTGGATCGTCCGTCGGCTCAGCCCCAGGACCCGGGCGATCGCGTCGTCCGTCAGCCCCGCGCACATCAGCGAGAGGATGTCGCGCATCCGCCCCGGAGGCCGGCCGTCCGGTTCCGTCGCAGTGATCGGCGGCCGGCCGGGGCCGCTGTCCAGCGACACCGGGGTCGCCCGTTCCCAGACGCTTTCGAAGAGCGCGGTGAGCACTTCGAGAAGCGTGGCCGAGTGCACGATGAGCGAACCCGCAGACGGGTCCTCCTGCCGCAGCGGGATGATGCCGGCCGTCACGTCGAACACCACCAGTTTCATCGGGAGCCCGGCCAGCAGCCGCAGTTCCCCGCCCCGGGCTGTGCCGCTCAGGGCGGTACGCAGCGAAACGGTGTCGGTCATCCCGTCGGTGTCGTACACCGACCGGAACCGCACTCCGTCGGGCACGAGCACCTCCGGAGCCGACGCGTCCGGAACCGCTGCCGGGTCGGTCGGCACCGAGGCGCTGTCGAGCCGCGCGGACCCGGTGACGTACGGAGGTTTGGCGAGGTGGAGCACCTCGTGCCGGCTGGACGCGAGCAGCTGCGCGTAGCGCACCGCGACCCGCTCGGGGCTCTCCACCACCTCGAACAGGTCGGAGGTGACCCGACGGTGCGACGCCGAGCGGTATGCCTCGTGCAACCGCTCCATGTACAACTCCGCCCGTGCCAGTTCCTGCCGCCTCTGGGCCAGCAGCGATCCGAGGGTGGAGCGGGGCGGGCCCGCGCTCCAGCGCGTGGGACGGTCACAGACGCGGACGACCAGGCGTTCGTTCTCCAGTGCCTGCAAGGCGCGTTCGGCCGCCGCCAGGGTGACCCCGAGCGCTTCGGCAACCGCCTCGCTGCTCAACTCCGGCTGCGTGACCAGGCGCTCGAGCACCCGGCCGGCCAAGGGGCCCAGACCGGTACCGGCCCACGGCAAATCCGACGACTCCACCACTGCTGCCCCTTTCGGCGTGCCGGCGAGGCCGATCGTACGCGGCGGAGTCGGCCGAAGTGATCATGTGCTCACCACATGCCTGTACGGCCGGGGCGGACCCGTTCCGTGCCTGCCTGCTCCTGTTCACATCTGCGCAGTTGCGCGGTCCCGCAGGCCGGACCTCCTTGCCCGGCGGATCACGCCTCGGACAAGGTGATCACGAGCCGCCGACGCGACGGTGCGTCGAAACCTGTTCGGTCAATCAGGACCCAGTCGAGACCTGCCGGCACGTTGGAGACACCCATGCCACAGCTCAACCCCGCCCCGCTACGCGGGAGACGGACCTCCGGCTCGTCGCTGTGCTCGACGCCGCCGCCCTCTCTGCGGCGCTGACGACGGCCCGGAGGGCCGCCCCCGACTTCGATCGTCCGACCTTTCGCCGGAGCAAGTGAGTTGGCGCAGCAGCGCCACAAGGACCGATGTATGCGCCGCATCGCCGAGCGGTCGCACGCCGCCATGTCCGGCAGCAGGAGGGCCGACGACGCCGGCGAGGTCCTGGGGCAGCCCGCCGCTTCAGCCGACAGCCGGCGGCGGCCCTCTCCTTCGCGGCCCTCGCAGAGAGCAGTCACAGGCCGTCCCGACCATCGCCGGGGCGACCGCGTCGGCCCACACCAGCGTCACATCGCACGCCTTCACGCCGGAGGCACTCCCGGCCTCCGGTTCCCCACCCCCGCCGGCCGTCACCACACGTCCGGACAGAAGGAGTTACAGCAGTGCCGATCAACTTCCCCACCAGCAGGGCCGCGTGTCGTCACGAACCCCGTCGCGGAGTCTCCCGGTACGGCCGCGTCGCGGCAATTTCGGCTGTCGCCATGGCCGCGCTCGTCGTCTCGGTCCTCCCGGCCTCGGGCACCGCCTCCGCCCCGGTCGGCACGGACCGAGCACCACGGCGGACAGCGGCGGAACCCAGACCCGGCGCCAAGGCCGTGGAGCTGTCCCCCGCTCAGCGGAAGAAGCTCCTCGAGGCCGCGAACGACGCACGTGCCGCCACCGCGCGTTCGCTGAAACTGGGCGATCGGGAGGAGCTGATACCCAAGGATGTCGTCAAGGACGCCGACGGCACCGTGCACACCCGCTACGAGCGCACCTACGCCGGCCTGCCCGTCATCGGCGGGGACCTGGTGGTCCATGAGCAGGGCGCGTCCCGTACCGTCACCAAGGCCTCGGACGCGAAGGTGTCGGTGCCGACGACCAGGGCCGCTGTCACGGCCGCGACGGCGAAGAAGTCCGCCCTCGCCGCCGCGAAGACCGAGAAGACCGAGGACGCGGCCCCGGACGGCTCGCCGAAGCTGGTCGTCTGGCTCGGGGACGGAAAGCCCGTGCTCGCCTGGCGGTCCCTCGTCAGCGGCGTCCAGGAGGACAGCACCCCGAGCAGCCTGAGCGTGGTGACCGACGCCACGACCGGCAAGCGGCTCCAGAGCGTCGAGCAGATCCGCACCGGCACCGGCCACAGCCAGTACAGCGGCGAGGTGCGGCTCGGCACCGCGCCCAACGGAAGCCTCTACGAGCTGACCGATCCCGAGCGCGGCGGCCACAAGACGTACGACCTGACCGACATCGGCGGCAACGGCGTCCTCGTCACGGACGACGACGACGTCTGGGGCGACGGAACCACTGCCGACCGCCAGACCGCAGCCGTGGACGCCGCCTTCGGCCAGCGGCAGACCTGGGACTTCTACCGCGACCGGTTCGGCCGCAACGGCATCGCCGACAACGGTGTCGGGGCCTTCTCCCGGGTCCACTACGGCAACGGATACGCCAACGCCTTCTGGGACGACGGCTGTTTCTGCATGACCTACGGCGACGGCCTGAACAACACCATGCCGCTCACCGAACTCGACATTGCCGCCCACGAGATGACTCACGGTGTCACCTACGCCACCGCGAACCTGACGTACTCCGGTGAGTCCGGTGGCCTGAACGAGGCCACCAGCGACATCATGGGCACCTCCGTGGAATTCTTCACCGCCAACCCCACCGACGTACCCGACTACACCATCGGCGAACTCGCCGACGTCCGCGGCACCGGCAAGCCGCTGCGCTACATGGACCAGCCCTCCAAGGACGCCTCCGTCAAGGGCACCTCCCAGGACTACTGGACCCCCGAAACCAGGAAGCTCGATCCGCACCTCAGCTCCGGCGTGGCCAACCACTTCTTCTACCTGCTCGCCGAGGGCAGCGGGAAGAAGACCATCAACGGCGTCGCCTACGACAGCCCCACGTTCGACGGCCTGCCGGTCGTCGGTCTCGGGCAGCGCGACGCGACCGCCGTCTGGTACCGGGCGCTGACGCTCTACATGACCAGTAGCACCGACTACGCGGGCGCCCGCGTCGCCACCCTCCAGGCCGCCGCCGACCTGTTCGGCCGGACCAGCGACGCATACGAAACCGTCGGCGACGCCTGGGCGGCCGTCAACGTCGGCCCGCGCTACGTGAACCACATCGCCGTGGTCGCGCCCTCCACGCGGAAGTCGGCCGTCGGCCTGCCGACCAGCCGGCAGATCGAGGCGACGAGCTCCCGGCCGGGCCGCCTGACGTACTCCACGCACGGGCTGCCCAAGGGCCTGTCCATCAACGCCGCAACGGGACTGATCACCGGCACTCCGAGGAAGGCCGGCGACTTCAAGGCGGCCGTCACCATCAAGAACTCCCCGAAGGTCAAGCGCACGGTGCGATTCGTATGGACCGTGCTGGCCTCCGGCGGTGACTTCTTCGTCGATCCGGACCGATTCGACATCCCCAACTGGGGAACCATCGAGTCACCGATCGTCGTCAGCGGCCGCAAGGGCCACGCCCCCAGCGACCTCAAGGTCACGGTCGACCTCTACCACCCGTGGGTCGGTGGTCAGGTGATCAGCCTCGTCAGCGAGGACGGCACGGAGATCCCGGTCAAGGACTGGTACTGGGACACCGGCGAGGGCGAGCTGCACACCACCTACACGGTCGACGCGTCGGCGGTCCCCGCCAACGGCACCTGGAAGCTGCGGGTGGTGGACAACACCCCCGGCATCTTCAGCGTCGACCCCGGCTACCTCGACAGCTGGAGCCTCACCTTCTGACCCTTCTTCACCACCGCGCCACCCGCACCCGCCGCGCCCGGTCAACCGGGCGCGGCGGTTCGTATACCTCCCTGCCGACGGCCGGTCGCAAGGCAGGGGTGAGGGGCTTCCCGAGCGCGTCCCGGGTCGACGGACCCGGGGACGACTGGTCCTACGGCGGGTCGTCGAGCGCCGGTCCAGGCCCTTCAGGAGGCCTTCAGAACTTCCTCGATGCGGACCAGTTCCTCGTCACTGAACTCCAGGTTGCGCACGGTCTCGACGCTGTTCTCCAACTGGGCGACGCTGCTCGCCCCGACCACGGCGGACGTCACCCGGCCGCCGCGCAGCACCCAGGCGAGAGCCATCTGCGCCAGGGACTGCCCGCGCTCCGAGGCGACCGCGTCCAGTGCGCTCAGCCGGGCGACCAGTTCGGGGGTGACCGACTCGGCGGACAGGAAGGGACTGCTGCCCGCCGCGCGCGAACCCGCCGGAATGCCCTTCAGGTAGCGGTCCGAGAGGATGCCCTGCTCCAGGGGCGAGTAGGCGATGGAGCCGACGCCCAGTTCGTCCAGCGCCGTGAGCAGTCCGTCCTCGGGGCGGCGGTCCAGCATCGAGTAGCGCGGCTGGTGGATCAGCAGCGGGGTGCCGAGCTCCTTGAGGATGCGGGCCGCCTCCCGGGTCTGCTCCGGCGAGTAGTTGGAGAGGCCCACGTAGAGCGCCTTGCCCTGGCGTACCGCCGAGTCCAGTGCGCCCATCGTCTCCTCGAGCGGGGTGTCCGGGTCGGGGCGGTGGGAGTAGAAGATGTCGACGTAGTCGAGTCCGAGCCGGGTCAGGCTCCGGTCGAGCGAGGAGAGCACGGACTTCCGGGATCCCCACTCCCCGTACGGCCCGTCCCACATCAGGTAGCCGGCCTTGGTGGAGACGACGATCTCGTCCCGGAGCCGGGCGAAGTCCGTGCTCAGCGCGCGGCCCATCGCGGTCTCGGCGGCGCCGGGCGGCGGGCCGTAGTTGTTCGCGAGGTCGAAGTGCGTGATGCCGAGGTCGAACGCCCTGCGCAGGATCTGCCCCTGGCTGTCCGCGGTCCGGTCACTCCCGAAGTTGTGCCAGAGGCCGAGCGAGAGCGCGGGAAGCCGCAGACCGCTGCGTCCGGTGCGCCGGTACGGCATGTCCTGGTAGCGGTCGGGCGACGGGATGTACATGCGGGGCTCCAGAGGCGAAGAGGTGCGCGGGACGTGCGCGGTGTCCAGACTCCCCGACAACGATCCAGCAGTCCAACAGAAGATTCAGGTTGGATTTATCGTCTATGTTTCTCAATCATGGAGTTGCGCCAGCTGGAACATTTCATCGCCGTCGCCGAGGAGCGGCACTTCACCCGTGCCGCCGAGCGCGTCGCCGTGTCGCAGTCCGGACTGTCGGCCTCGATCCGCTCCCTGGAGCAGGAGCTGAGGACGCCGCTCTTCAGCCGGACCACCCGCACGGTCCGGCTGACCGAGGCGGGGCGCGCCCTGCTGGTGGAGGCGGAGCGCACCCTGGCGGGCGCGCGGGCGGCACGGGACGCCGTCGACGCGGTGCGCGGACTGCTGCGCGGCACTCTGACGGTCGGGGCCGAGCAGTGCGTGGCCGGCGTCCAGGTGCCGCGACTGCTCGCCGCTTTCCACCGGACACACCCGCAGATGGAGATCCGGCTCCGCCAGGAAGGCACATCGAGCCTGGTGGACGGGGTCGCGGGCGGCCGCCTCGATGTCGCGTTCGCGGCGGCGGTGAGTGCCGGGGAGTGGCGTGGCGAACTCATGCCGCTGGCGCGTGAACGCATGGTCGTGCTGTGCGCTCCCGGTCATCGGTTCGCGCAGGCCGCGGGCCGGGTGGCCTGGGCTGAGCTGCCGGGTGAGTCCTTCATCGACTTCCATCCGGACTGGGGGCCGCGCCGGGCCGCGGACGAGGCGTTCGCCACCGCGCGGGTGCGCCGCACGGTGGGGCTGGAGGTGACCGATGTGCACAGCCTGCTGGACCTGGTGCAGGAAGGGCTGGGGATCGCGGTGGTGCCACACCACTTCTCGCGGAAGCCGGAGGCCCGCGGGCTGGTCCCGGTGGAGCTGGACGGTCCGGAACAGCCGTACTACGAAAGCGTCGTACTGCTTCCGGCGGCGGGAGCGACGAGCCCCGGCGCCCGGTCGCTGATGGCGTTGCTCCGCGGTGACGCGCACGGTGACGCCGATCACCGCACGCGGTGATGCGCACGGTGACGCCTGGCACCGAGCGCGGTCATCCGCCCAGCGCGGCCGCGAACGCTCCCGGCTTCTGCTCGACCCCGCTGCAGGTGTCGCTCGCCGTCGAGGTGGGCTCGCCGGCGCACTGCCGGTCGCGGAAGGTCGCCCAGAGGGAGAGCTCTCCGACGCCGGTCCGCCGGGCGAAGTCGCGGAGCGACGCGGCGTCGGAGAGCGTGAACGTCTCGCCGGCCGTGTCGTTGACGCCGAGCATCACCGTGATGTGCAGCGCTCGCCAGGCGCCGGCGTCCGTCAGCCCGAGCACGTCGGTGAGCTGGTCATGGGTGGCTTCGGCCGCCTCGCGCGCGTAGTCACCCATGTCGCCGTCGTGGGATGCGCCGTAGCTCATGGCCATGATGTTCACCGCCGAGATGTCGACCTTCTGATCACGCGCGTCGCGCAGCAGGGCCGTACCGGTGGACTCAAGACCGTCCGGCATCACGGGCAGGGTGTACGTGACATCGAGCTGCCGTCGCTTCTGCAGGATCCGCAGCGCCTTGTCGCGGAGCGTGATGGACGCCCGGTCGGTGAGTGTGTCGCCCTCGATGTCGAAGTCGGCCTTGGTGGCACCGACGGCGTCGAGCGCCCGGGCGTAGGCGTCGGCCAGTTCCTCCGCGCTGCCGCAGGCGAGCGCCAGCTCCGTTCCCGCGGCGCCGCCGAACGAGACGCGGACGTCCGCACCGGTCGAGGTGAGCCGGGAGACCCGCGACGCCACCGACGCACTGGTGACCGCGGCGGAGCCGCCCCAGAGCGGAGCACAGCTGTCGCCGTCGGCGACGACGAAGGCGAGGTTGTACGTGTCGGGGGAACCGGCGGAGTCGGTGGCGGCCGCGGTCGTGGCGCTGACATACGGGGCGTAGCCGGTCGCGGCGGCCGCGGCCGAGGAACCGCCCGTGCGGGAGGCGGAACCGCCTGTCTGCTTCGCCGCCGCGCCCGTCGTACAGGCCGAGCAGGCAAGACCGAGCGCGACGAGTCCGGCGACGACTGAGGCCACCCGCTTCGCGCGACCGGCCGCGCCACCCGGAGAGCGCTTCGGTGAAATACGCATAAAGTTTGCACCTGCTCTCATGAGAACTGTCCCAAAACAGTAACGATGAAAAACGAAACGCCAAAAACCTCTCACACTTCGACACGCGTCCGAACCGGGAAGAATTTCACCGGAGAAGGCGCCGAAGCCCTCCGCGCATTCTCCATCCTCCTTGCCGTGCAAGGGAAATGACCGAGCGGAAGCCGGATAGGAGGGAGCCCGCAGGACACCGGCGCTCTCAGGTCGCCCACAGGATTCCCGTACTCTCACAGCATTCGGCCAGAAATGCCCCAGACTTCGCACATAGCAGTTCGTCAGCATGTGCAAATGCATTCCGACACCGCCTTCGAGAAAGATCAGCCCCGACCTGATCGCCGCAGACACGCCGGTACCCCGAGGTCCCGGGCCGGGTCGCAGGAAGGCCCCGTCTTCGTGGACAGCTCCGGGCGCCGGGCCCGGCTGCTCCGGCGGGCGGGCATCGCCCTGGGTCTCGGCTGTGCCGGTTACGTCGCCGTGCTGGGCCTCGCCTTCATGGGCGGCATATCCATGTCGCCCTCGGAGCTGATCCCGTTCGGCGGCGCCCCCTCCGCCCAGGGCGGTCCCGGCGCGGAGACACCGCCGGACGGTGCGGTCGCGCCGCCGAGCGGTCCTCCGGCCGGCGCGGCGGCCGCGACGGCCCTCTCGACCATTCCGGCTTCCGCCGGGTCCGTGTCGGCCACCACCGGAGCGGGCCGATGAAGACGGAACGGGCGAACGGCCCGGTCACGGATCAGCTGCCGGACCGCGGCAGCCACCCGGCCACGACGTCTTCCCCCACACCGCCGAAGCGGCGGCATGCCACGCCGGGCAGGCTCGGACGCGTCCGCCGCCGGGCGGTCCCCGGGCCGCGGGTGGTCATCGCCCTCCTGCTCCTGCTCGGCCTCGTCTCCGTGATGCTGCTCGACGGCTATCTGCGGGCCGAGGTCGGGAACGACCAGCGGGTCCGCTCCGACGCGAGCGCGAGCAAGGTGCCGCAGAGCGTCCTCGACGGCGGGCCCTTCCTCAGCTTCGAGGGCGGCACGGCACGGACCGGGTCCGTGCCGGACAAGACGATCGTGCTCACCTTCGACGACGGTCCGGACCCCGAGTGGACGCAGAAGGTGCTCGACATCCTCGACGACAACGATGTGCCGGGCACGTTCTTCCTGGTCGGCTCGATGGTGTCGCGCTACCCGGACCTGGTGCGCCGGATGGTCGACGACGGCGACGAGGTGGGCGTCCACACCTTCACCCACGTCGATCTCTCCTACCGGAGCGCGGCCCGCGTCACACGGGAGATCGCGCAGACACAGCTCGCGCTCGCGGGCGCCGCCGGCATCACGACGACGCTCTTCCGCGCCCCGTACTCGTCGACGAACGACGCGATCGACAACTACAGCTGGCCCGTCTACAAGAAACTCGGGGCGATGGGCTACACCAGCGTCTTCATCGACAAGGACAGCGAGGACTGGCAGCAGCCCGGCGTGTCCGAAATCATCGAGGGGGCCACGCCGAAGAGCGGCAAGGGCGCTTCGGTGCTCTTCCACGACGCGGGCGGCAACCGTGCGCAGACCCTCGAAGCGCTACCGCGGTACATAAAGAAGATGAAGGCGCGGGGCTACACCTTCACGACGGTCAGCGGCGCCCAGCAGCAGGCACAGGGCCAGGTGCGACAGGATGCGCGGGCCGGTTCGCCGGACGCCGGGAGCGCACCGGCCGACGCCCGGCAGAGCAACCCCGAGCAGGCCGCGCACCGCACCGCGGACACGGCGACACTCTGGGAGGGCCGCGCCCTCCTCGGTGCGGTCGCCGTCGCCGAGTGGACCGTCCCCGGTCTGGCCTCGGTGCTGGCGGTCGTGGGGGTCGCCGTGCTGGCCAGGTTCGCGATGATGCTCGTCCTCGCGCGGCGCCACCACCGGCGACGCAACAGACGCCGGTTCGCCTGGGGGCCCCCGGTCACCGAGCCGGTCAGCGTGATCGTTCCCGCGTACAACGAGAAGGAGTGCATCGCCAACACCCTCAACTCCCTTGCCGCAAGCACTCATCCCATCGAGATCGTGGTCGTCGACGACGGATCGACCGACGGCACGGCCGAGATCGCGGAGTCGCTCGGGCTGGCGAACCTGCGGGTGGTGCGCCAGCCGAACGCCGGCAAGTCCGCGGCGCTCAACAACGGTGTACGGCACGCGCGTTACGACATCGTGGTGATGATGGACGGCGACACCGTCTTCGAACCCGATACCGTTCAGCGGCTCGTGCAGCCGTTCGGCGACCCGGAGGTCGGTGCGGTCGCAGGCAATGCCAAGGTCGGCAACCGCAACACCGTGATCGGCGCCTGGCAGCACATCGAGTACGTGATGGGCTTCAACCTCGACCGGCGGATGTACGACCTGCTGCGCTGCATGCCCACCATCCCGGGCGCGATCGGGGCGTTCCGCCGCGAAGCCGTCCTCGGGGTCGGCGGGATGAGTGAGGACACGCTCGCCGAGGACACCGACATCACGATCGCCCTGCACCGCGCCGGATGGCAGGTGGTCTACGCCGAGCACGCCCGCGCCTGGACCGAGGCGCCCGCCTCCCTGGGGCAGCTGTGGCGCCAGCGATACCGCTGGAGCTACGGCACGATGCAGGCACTCTGGAAGCACCGGAAATCGGTCACGGACCGGGGGCCGTCCGGCCGCTTCGGCCGGGTCGGGATGCCACTGGTGGTCCTCTTCCAGATCGTGACACCCCTCTTCGCGCCGCTCATCGACGTGTTCACGGTCTACGCGATGATCTTTGTGGACTTCAAGGCGTCACTGCTCGCCTGGCTGGCGGTGCTTCTCGTCCAACTGGTCTGTGCCGCCTACGCGTTCCGTCTCGACCGCGAGCGGTACCGGTATCTGCTGATGCTGCCGTTGCAGCAGATCGCCTACCGGCAGCTCATGTATCTGGTGCTGATCCACTCGTGCGTCACTGCCGCGACCGGCGGCAGGCTGCGCTGGCAGAAGCTGAAGCGCACCGGAGAGGTCGGCACACCGACACCCGGCACGGGGGTGCGCTGATGGGGGGCGCACACCGCCGGGGTGAACCACAGGCCGCGATCCGTACGGAGGAGGCCGTCGGCGAGCCCGTGGCAGCGGCTGCGCCGAGGAACGGCCGCGACCGCTACTTCGACGCGCTGCGCGCGTTCGCGCTGGTCCGCGTCATCACGTACCACACATTCGAGTGGCCCTGGCTGGGGCTGGTCTTCCCCTCCATGGGCGTGATGTTCGCACTCGCCGGATCGCTCATGGCGCGTTCGCTGGAGCGGCCCGCGCTGCGCGTCGTCCACAGCCGGCTGCGCAGACTCCTGATCCCCCTCTGGGTGTTCGCGCTGGTCCTCGGTACGGCGATGCTGCTGCACGGCTGGCTACCGGGCCCCGATGTCCTGTACTGGGTGCTGCCGGTCGGCGACCCGCCCGGCAACGCCTGGGGCGAGCAGGCCTGGGCGGTGCTCTGGTACCTGCGGACGTATCTGTGGTTCGTGCTGCTGTCGCCGGTGCTGCTGCGCGCTTTCCGCTGGGCACCGCTGCCCTTGCTCGCGCTGTCCCTGGTACCTGTCCTGGTCCTGGAGACCGTGGGTCGTGTGCCGGACGGGCGCCTCGGCAGCGCCGTCAGCGACCTGTCCGTCTTCCTGTTCTGCTGGCTGCTGGGATTCGCCCACCGCGACGGCGTCCTCGACCGGATGCGCCCGGCACTCGTCGTCACGGTGGCGCCGGTCCTCCTCACGGCGGGCGCCTGGTGGGCCTTCCGCCACCGGGTGGACGGTTCCTACGATCTCGACGACATCCCGCTCGCCCAGGCACTGTGGTCCGCGGGATTCGTCCTGCTGCTGCTCCGCTTCCGGCCCGGCTTCGCCGGGCTCGCCCGCCATCGCGTGGCCGACCGCGTCGTGAAGGTCTTCAATGCCCGCGCCGTGACGATCTATCTGTGGCATGAGGTCGCGCTGATGGCGAGCGTCCCGCTGATCGATCTGATGTGGAACGTTCCCGCGTTCGAACAAGATCTTCCGCTGGACAGCATGTGGTTCCAGTTCACGATCGCCTGGGTGCTGATCGCGGCAGCCGTGGCCCTATTCGGCTGGGTGGAGGACCTCGCGGCGAGACGGGGGCCGAAACTGCTGCCGTGATCCCCGGGTCAGCCGCCGGTGAGTACGAACCAGCGGGCGGGCAGGTCGATCCGGGTTCCGTCCGGCAGATGCTCGGTCTGGGCGAGCGCGGTGTCACCACTGGCGAGGGTCCTCAGCCCCGCCACCCGCAGCAGCTCCGGCACCTCCTCCTCCGTGGCGCCCGCCGGGCGGAGCCCGTGCTCGAAGACCCGCCGCAGCTTCTCGGGCGGGCCGCCCGGCGACTGGGCGGCCCGCTGGAGCACGGTCTTCGATGCCGGGGTCAGCTCGGTGACGAAGGCCCGGCCCCGATGCCCCACGAGTGTCGCCACCGCTGCGGCCACGGCGGGCCGGGCCTCCGGCTCACTCTGGTGGATCACCGCCCGCATGTAGACATGTGACACGTCCATAAGCGCTCCCCAGTCCGTTCACCGACAGCCAAATGCTCGGCTCCGGACTACCGCCCCGGCGCGCTTCGGGGCAAGGGCGCACGCATCATCCGCCGTACGGCGCACCTCTTTTCACCTGGTGTTCGAAGCGGGACGCGGAGAACGGGCGAGCACCCGTTCGAACCAAACGGTCCTGCCGTGTGCCGTGGCGCTCGTGCCCCACTCGCGGGCGAGGCCGCTCATCATCAGCCCCCGGCCGGACTCGTCCTGGTCACCGGCGCCGAGGAGCGCGGCGGGCGCCGGTTCGTCGTCGCTGACCTCACAGAGCAGGGCGCCGGTCCGCACCAGACGCAGCCCGGTCCGGCGACTGCGCCCGTGGTTCTCGGCGTTGGTGACGAGCTCGCCGACCATCAGCACGGCCGACTCCACCGCGTCCGGGAGTTCCCAGTCGAGCAGTTTGCCGCGCACCGGACGTCGGACGCGCGCCACTTCCCGTGCGTCCAGGGCGAATTGCCATTCGGCGACGTCGTCGTCCGGGATGCCGTTCAGCCGGGCCATCAGCAACGCCACGTCGTCCTTGCGGCCGCCCTCCGGATTCAGGGCCCGGATGATCGTGTCGCCCGGATGCGGCGTCAGTCCTCGTGTCCCAGCTGGAGGTCGCGTTCGGTGCGACCGCCGCCGGCCACCTGGAGCACGGTCGCCACCGGCGGATACCCGGCCGCGATCACGGTGTACTCACCGGTCGACAGATCCACGAAGCGGAACGCCCCGTCGAGGCCGGTGGTGAGCGTGTCGACGACATTGCCCGCCGCGTCGAGGAGCGTGACCCGGGCATCCTCGACGGGCCGCCCGCCGCTCGCCCGTACGACCCCGCGCAGCACCGCCCCGCCGGCCAGCTCGATGTCCTGCCGGGTCTCCCTGGCCGCCTGCACGCTGACCGGCAGCGCGGCGGGCCGGAAGGCGGGCGCACTGGCGGCGAGGGTGTACTCGCCTGCCACCAGCTCCGAGATCACATAACCGCCTTCGCGGCCGCTGCGGGTGGACGCGACGACCTCGCCGCGCACATCGGTGAGCGTGACGGCGGCGTCCCGCACCGGGATCCCGTCGGCTGTGACGACGGTCCCGGCCAGCCTGCCCGCCCCGCCGAGCACCACATCGAGCTCGACGGGCCGTTCGCCGACGGTGACGCTGACGGCCTGCGGCTGGTGGCCGCCGGCGGCCGCGATGAGAACGTACGAACCGGAGCCCGGTGCGCTGAGCGCGTACCGCCCGTCGTCACCGCTGGCGCCCCGGCCGACCTGCTGCCCCTGGACGTCGATCAGGGTGAGGGCGGCACGCGGCACCTTCGTGCCGTCGGGGTGCTGGACGTAGCCGCACACCGGGACGCCGGAGGCGTGGACGGGCGACGGGGGTACGGGGATGGTGCGGGCGCCGGGGATCGGGGACGGCTCGGCTGCGGCGGTTTCGGGGCTGTGGTGGGACACCAGCGGTTTCTCCTTGAGGAAGAAGGCGATGACGAGGCCGAGCGCGAGCACCGGCACGAGGTAGAGGAAGATCCGCGGCATGGCGTCGGCGTACGCCTGGATGTAGCTGTCACGGAGCGCGGGATCCATCGCGTGGACCAGCTGCGGGGTGATCGACTCGGGGTCGGGGAGATCCGCGCCGGACGGCAGACGGACAGCCAGGGCGTCCGCGAGGCGGCCCGCGAAGAGCGTCCCGAAGACGGCGGCCCCGACGCTGCCGCCGATCTGCCGGAAGTAGTTGTTCGCACTGGTGGCGGTGCCGAGGTCGGTGGGCGGCACGGAGTTCTGCACGGCCAGGACGAGGACCGGCATGATCAGGCCGATCCCGATGCCGAGCACCGCCTGCGCGACGCTGTATTCGAGGCGCGGGGTGTCGGTTTCGAGGCGGGAGAGCAGCCACATGCCGACGGCCGCGACGGCGCTGCCGAGGATCGGATAGGCGCGGTAGCGGCCGGTGCGGGAGATCAGCTGCCCGGAGACGACTGACGCGCCGACGATGCCGCCCATCATCGGGAGCATCAGCAGCCCGGATTCGGTGGCGGTGGCGCCGTCGACCATTTGCAAGTACGTCGGGAGATAGCTGGCGGCGCCGAACAGCGCGACACCGACGACCGCGCCGACGAGTGCGCTGACGTTGAAGATCGAGTCGCGGAACAGCCGGAGCGGGATGACCGGTTGGGCCGCGCGGTGCTCGACGGCCAGGAAGAGCAGTGTCGTTCCGGCGGCCCCGGCGGCCAGACCCAGGATGGTGCGCGAACCCCAGGCGTACTCCGTGCCGCCCCAGCTGGTCAGCAGGACCAGGCAGGTGGAGGCGGCGGCCAGCAGCAGCGCGCCGAGCACGTCGAGGCGTGGCCGGACCGTGGGCTTGGGGAGCTTCAGTACGACGGTGATGACGGCGAGGGTGACCAGACCGAACGGGACGTTGATGTAGAAGCACCAGCGCCAGGACGCGTGGTCGGTGAAGAAGCCGCCGAGCAGCGGCCCGGCGACGGAGGCGAGGCCGAAGGCGGCACCGATCAGTCCCATGAACCGGCCGCGTTCGCGGGGCGGAACGATGTCCGCGATGATCGCCTGGACCCCGATCATGAGTCCGCCGCCGCCGATGCCCTGGATGGCCCGGAAGGCGATCAGCTCGTCCATGGTGCGGGACCAGCCGGCGAGCGCGGAGCCGACGACGAAGACGACGATCGCGAACTGGAAGACGCCCTTGCGGCCGAAGAGATCGCCGAGCTTGCCGTAGATCGGCAGTCCGATGGTGGAGGCGAGGAGATAGGCGGTGACCGCCCAGGACATCTTCTCCAGGCCGTGCAGTTCACCGACGATCTTCGGCAGTGCGGTGGCGACGATCATCTGGTCGAGCGCCGCCAGCAGCAGGGTGAGCATCAGCCCGAGGAAGACGAGCCGGATCCGGCGGGGTCCGGCCTCCTGGTCGGCGGGGTCCGCAGCGCCGGGATCCGGTGACGGCGGGGGCGCGGTCCGCGTACCGTCCGGCGCGGTCGCCGCTCCGACACCTCCGGCGCCGGCCGGGACGGCCGCCGCCTCGATGCCACCGCCACCGTCCGGCTCGTCCTTCACCAGAGTGATTCCACCCGCCACGTGCCGCTCCCCTCGTCGCATCCGCGCCGCCCATTTCTCGCATTACGCGACAAGAGAGGCAAACACGACGGGGGGCGCTGACGGCGCACTCAGGGGGCTTATCCCCCGGTGGGAGCCACTACGGCGCACAACCGACCGGCCGGAAAAACCACCCGAACCGGTGAAGCCGGCCGGAGACGAGTGGGGGCTACTTCTCGACCTCGGTCGCGAGGTTCTGCAGCAGCTCGTCGTAGATGCGGCCAAGTCCCTTGGGCGCAAAGGTCTTCTCGAAGAACCCGCCGATGCCGCCGGCGCCGTTCCAGACGGTCGAGACGACCACCCTGGACCTGCCCTCACCGGCCGGGGTGACGGTCCAGGTGGTGACCATCGAGGAGTTGCGGTCCTTCTCCACGAGCCGGCCGTCGGTCGGCTCGGCGACCTCGAGCAGGCAGTCACGGACCCGCTTGCTGGTGGCCTGGAGCTTCCAGTGGACGAGGGTGCCCTCGCCGTCACCGCCCCCGCGCACCTCGTACTCGCTGAACTGGCCGGGCAGCACCTTGCCCCGGACCTCCTTGTAGTCGGCCAGCGCGTCGAACACCGTCTCCGCGTCCGCCGCGATGATCCGCTCTGTCGTGGCCTCGACCTGCGCCATGGCTGTTCCTCCACCACTCGGTTGTTCGGGGTGTGCTGAGCCAATCACCTCCGGCACAACGCTCAAAATCCGGGCCCGGGACGAACGGGAGAAAACGATCAAGGGAACAAGTGTTCTATTCTGTCGCCAGCGCTACCGAGGGAGGCGTCCATGCGCTGGGACAATCTGGCCGAGAACACCGGGGAGGCCGGGAGCGGCGCGCTCTTCGCCGCGGACGCGGTGACCACGCGCACCTTCGACACCCCCGAATTCCAAGGGATCACCTTCCACGAGATCCGGGCCCGGTCGATCGTGAACCGGGTGCCCGGCGCATCCCGGATGCCGTTCGAGTGGACCGTGAACCCGTACCGGGGCTGTACGCACGCCTGTGTCTACTGCTTCGCCCGGAAGACTCACAGCTATCTGGATCTCGACACCGGGCTCGACTTCGACTCGCAGATCGTCGTCAAGGTCAACGCACCGGAGCTGGTCCGCCGCGAGCTCGCATCCAGTCGCTGGCACGGCGCGCACATCGCGATGGGCACCAACGTCGACTGCTACCAGCGCGCAGAGGGCCGCTATCGGCTGATGCCCGGCATCATCGCCGCCCTGCGCGATCACGCGAACCCGTTCTCGATCCTCACCAAGGGCACGCTGATCCTGCGCGACCTGGAGCTGCTCCGGCAGGCGGCGGAGGTCGCCGAGGTCGGCATCTCCGTCTCGGTCGGCTTCGTCGACCTGGAGCTGTGGCGCACGGTGGAGCCCGGTACCCCGTCCCCCGAGCGGCGGCTCGACGTCGTCCGCACCCTGAGTGCGAACGGCATCGACTGCGGGGTGCTGATGGCGCCCGTCATCCCCTTCCTCGGCGACCGGCCGGACCAGCTGCGGGCCACGGTCGGCGCGATCGCCGCCGCCGGGGCCACATCGGTGACCCCGCTCGTCCTGCACCTGCGGCCCGGCGCCCGGGAGTGGTTCATGCGGTGGCTCGCCCGGCACCACCCCCGGCTGGTGGGGCGGTACGAGCAGCTGTACGCGGACGGGGCGTACGCACCCACCTGGTACCAGCGCGCCGTCACGCGCCGGGTGCACGAGCTGGCCGCCGAGTCCGGCATCGGGCCGGCGCACCGCGGCGAGTCCCGCCGGATCCGGGCGCCGCAGGAACGGTCCGGCCCGTGGCCGTCAATCGACGGCCCTGGAGACACCCAGCTGACTCTGCTCTGAGCCGCGCAACCCATCCCGGCAAATGGGTCAACTCTCACCACAACATGTCCTTCTGTGTCCGAATCCGGGGAGCATGCGGCGGGGGGCTGTGCCCTGCGCAGCCGCGTTCCCTCCACCACGGGAGGCCATATGACGAATCGTCCGGGAATTCTGTTCGCCGTCGGTGCGACGGTCGCAGGTCTGGTGACCGCGGCGCCGACCCCGGCGGCCGCGGGCACCGCCGCCGCACCGCCTGCCGCGCAGCTCCGCTGGACCGGCTGCGGCACCGAGAAGTATCCGAAGCTGCAGTGCTCGACTGTGGCCACACCACTCGACCATGACGACCCGTCGGGCCGGATGATCACGCTCGCCCTGACCCGTGTCCCGCACACCGCGAAGACCTCGCAGGGCCCGCTGTTCGTCAACCCCGGCGGCCCCGGCGGCAGCGGTCGGACGATGGCCGGCTTCGTGGCGGCCACGCTGCCGAAGGACGTGGCCTCGCAGTACGACGTGATCGGGTTCGACCCGCGTGGGGTCGGAAAGAGTTCGCCGGCGCTGAACTGCGTACCGAAGTACTTCAAGCCGCTGCGCCCCGACTCGGTGCCGCAGACCGTCGGGGAGGAGCAGGCCAATCGGGACCGGGCGCGCAACTTCGCCGAGGAGTGCGGCAGGAAGTACCCGGATCTGCTGCCGTACATGGACACCGTCAGCGCCGCCAAGGACCTCGATGTGATCCGACGGGCGCTCGGCACCCGGCAGATCAACTACTTCGGGTACTCGTACGGCACCTACCTGGGCGCGGTGTACGCCAAGCTGTTCCCGGAGCGGGTGCGGCGGCTGGTGCTCGACTCGAACGTGGACCCGGAAGGCATCTGGTACGACGACAACATCGGCCAGGACTACGCCTTCGACGCCCGCCAGAAGGCGTTCGCCGCGTGGGTCGCGCGGCACGACTCGACGTACCGGCTCGGCAGCGACCCGGCGAAGGTCGAAGCTGCCTGGTACCGGATGCGGGACGCGGTGAAGAAGCACCCCGCCGGCAAGAAGGTCGGCGCGAGCGAGCTGGAGGACACCTTCCTGCCGGGCGGGTACTACAACGGCTACTGGCCCTATCTGGCGGACGCGTTCGCCGCGTATGTGAACCATCAGGACGCGGACGCGCTCGTCACCGCGTACGACCGGTTCGGCGCCGTGGACACGGCGGGCGACAACGGCTACTCCGTCTACGCGGCCGTGCAGTGCCGCGACTCCCAGTGGCCGCGGGTCTGGAACACCTGGCGCAACGAGAGCTGGCGGGTGCACGCGAAGGCACCCTTCTTCGCCTGGAACAACGCCTGGTACAACGCACCCTGCGCGTACTGGCCGGTGGAACCGCTGAATCCGGTACGGGTCTCGAACGACGCGCTGCCGCCGGTCCTGCTCTTCCAGGCCACGGAGGACGCGGCCACCCCGTACGAGGGCGCGGTCACGCTGCACCGCAGTCTCGGCAGGTCCAGCCTGGTCGTCGAGCAGGGCGGAGGCAACCACGGTGTCACGCTGAGCGGGAACGCCTGTCTGGACGGGTACTTGAAGGACTACCTCGCCGAGGGCAAGGTCCCGCGCGGCAGCGGCGGCCGGGACGAGGCGGACGCGGTCTGCGCGAAGCTGCCCGACCCGCAGCCGCTGACGGCCGCGGCGGCGAAGCGGGCACGGTCGGCGGCGAGCAAGGGCGGCGTACTGCACGGGCTGATCGGCTTCCGGGGCTGACGAATCCAAGCCCTGGTCCGGCGGGGCCCCGCAGAATCCGGGGCCCCGGAACTCGTTCGCGGGGCCCCTTGGGGGTACGCGAGGATGGGCCGCATGACGACACGGCCGATCACCGCACACACCTCCGACATCACCGTCCGGGACATGACCGCCGACGACTGCGAGGCGGTCGCCACGGTCCGGGTACGCGGCTGGCAGGCCGCGTACGCGGGGATGATGCCGCAGGCGTATCTGGACGCCCTGGACATCGCCGAGGACGCGGAGCGGCGCCGCAGGTTCCTCGCCGAACGCAACACGGTCGTCAACGCGGTGGCCGAGCGGCCGGGCCTCGGGGTGATCGGCTGGGCCTGCTACGGCCCCTACCGCGCGGACGGCAGACGGTACGCGCGCGGCGAGCTGTACGCGATCTATGTGCTGCCCGAGCAGCGCGGGACCGGGGTGGGGCGCGCCCTGATGGCGGAGATGCTGGCCCGCGCCGCCGCGGAGGGTTTTCCCGATCTGTCGCTCTGGGTCCTCAAGGAGAACGCGCCGGCCCGCCGCTTCTACGAGCGTGCGGGCTTCGCGCCGGACGGCGCCGAGGAGCCCTTCGAGGTGGGCGGTGTCCTCGTGCCCGAGATGCGGTACGTACGCCCCCTCAGTCCGCCGGCAGCCGGCTGATCGCGTCCTCCGCCGCCCCGGCCAGCCTCGGATGGGGCAGCGCCGCCTCCAGGACCGGGCGGGCCTGTGCGTCACCGAGCTGCCCCAGCCCTTCCACGCAGGCCAGCGCGACGCGCCAGTGCGGCTCGCCCGGCTCCAGAAGCCGTTCGAGGGTGCTGATCAGCGCCGGGACGGACTCCGGGGCCCGCAGGGCGGTGAGCAGCCGCACCGGGTGCAGGGCGTACGCGGTGCGCAGGGTGTTCGTCGCGAGGGCGGCGGCGGCGCGCGGCGTGCGGGGGTCGCCGAGGCGCGCCAAGGCGTGGGCGGCGGAGACGCAGCGCTGCGGGTCGCGGTGGTTGAGCAGCAGGACCAGCGCCTCGAAGGCCCGCCGGTCGCCACCGCAGCCGAGCCTGAACGCGGCGATCTCGCGCGCCCAGAGCGGGCGCTCCGGTTCGACGAGGACCCGGGCGAGTTCCTCGTCGTCCTCGACGGCGAGCAGTCTGCGGCACTCCGCCGATTCCCCCGTCTCGTCGCGCAGCCGGCCGGCCAGCGACAGGTACTCCTCGTCCATGGCGGTCAGCGTATCGGCGGGGACGGCGGATGTGAGCCGGACCACAGGAACTCGGGACTGGCGCGCTCGTTACTCGCCGGTTAACCTCATGTGAGCGGGACACCCTCCCGCCGACTCCAGTGGCCTGGTGACGCAGCCACCCGGAGTGCTTGTCGGTTCGGCAGCTTTGTGAGACGTGACTCCGGGACAGAGTCCGTCACCCCTTCCCCGGTCCGGGCGTGTTGCACGCGCCCCGGCCATGAGCACCGCGACACGCACATCAGGCACGCCGAGCGCGGCCGGACCCCTCCGGCCCGCCGGATCCGTGCGGCTGTGCGCCCACCCTCAGTCGTCACTCATTCTCTGGAGTCCCGTGATGGACATCCCTCTCTCCACCATCGCCGTCGTCGGTCTCGGCACCATGGGCACCGGCATCGCCGAGGTCCTGGTCCGGGCCGGCCGCGAGGTCATAGGCATCGACATCGACGACGCGGCCGCCCGCCGGGCGGTGGCCGCCCTGGAGGCCGCCACCGCCCGCGCCGTGCAGAAGGAGCGGATCACCGAGGAGGAACGCCGGGACGTGCTCGCCCGGTTCCGCACCTTCTCCGATCTGCAGGCCGCGGCGGACGCGCAGCTCGTCATCGAGGTCGTGCCCGAGTCGTACGAGATCAAGCAGCAGCTCTTCCGCGAGCTCGACGCGGTCGTCTCCCCGGACGCGATCCTCGCGACGGGCACCAACGCCCTGTCGGTGACCCGGCTCGCCGCCGAGTCGCAGCATCCCGAGCGCGTGCTGGGTCTGCACTTCTTCAACCCGGCGCCCGCGATGAGGCTGGTCGAGGTGGTCTCCTCGGTGCTGACCGCGCCGCCGGCCGTCGCCGCGGTCACCGAACTCGCCCGTGAGCTGGGCAAGGAGCCGGTCGCGGTGGGCGACCGGCCGGGTTTCGTGGCCGACGGGCTGCTGTTCGGCTACCTCAACCAGGCCGCCGCGATGTACGAGGCGAACTACGCGTCCCGCGAGGACATCGACGCGGCGATGAAGCTGGGCTGCGGGCTGCCGATGGGCCCCCTGGCACTGCTCGACCTGATCGGCGTCGACACCGCCCGTACCGTCCTGGAGGCGATGTACTCCGCGTCGCACGACCGGCTGCACGCCCCCGCGCCGATCCTCAGACAGCTCAGCGAGGCCGGGCTGACCGGCCGCAAGTCGGGCCGCGGTTTCTACACGTACGCCGCACCGGGCAGCCAGGCCGTGGTGCCGGACGCGCAGACTCCGCTGGAGAGCGGCGGGTCGGCGACCGGGCGCACGGTGCGGTCGGTGGGTGTCGCGGGCTCCGGGACGATGGCCTCCGGCATCGCGGAGGTCTTCGCGAAGGCCGGGTACGACGTGGTGCTCGCCGCACGCAGTCAGGAGAAGGCGGATACGGCGAAGGGGAGGATCGCCAAGTCGCTGGACCGTTCGGTCGCCAAGGGCCGGCTGACCGCCGAGGCACGGGACGAGACGCTCGGCCGGATCACCCCGGCCGGCTCGCTGGACGCGTTCGCCGATGTCGATCTCGCGGTCGAGGCGGTCGCCGAGGACCTCCTGGTCAAGCAGCAGCTCTTCGGCACGCTGGACAAGGTCTGCAAGCCGGGTGCGGTGCTCGCCACCACCACCTCGTCGCTGCCGGTCGTGGCGTGCGCACGGGCGACGTCGCGTCCGCAGGACGTCATCGGGATGCACTTCTTCAACCCGGCGCCCGCGATGAAGCTGGTCGAGGTTATCCGTACGGTGCTGACCGCGGACGACGTCCACGCCACCGTCCGCGAGGTGTGCGTGAAGATCCGCAAGCACCCGGTGGACTGCGGGGACCGGGCCGGTTTCATCGTCAACGCGCTGCTGTTCCCGTACCTCAACAACGCGATCAAGATGGTCGAGGAGCACTACGCGACCCTCGACGACATCGACGCCGCGATGAAGCTGGGCGGCGGCTACCCGATGGGCCCGTTCGAGCTTCTGGACGTCGTCGGGCTCGATGTCTCGCTCGCCATCGAGAAGGTGCTGCACAGCGAGTTCCGCGACCCGGGCCTGGCCCCGGCGCCTCTCCTGGAGCACTTGGTGGCGGCGGGCTGCCTGGGCCGCAAGACGGGGCGTGGCTTCCGCGAATATGCCCGGCGCTGAGCCGGGAGCCGGGTGGGGAGGGCTGCTCGATCCTTCGGGCGGCCCTCCCCCACAGGCGCGCTCCCCTGCGCTGATGCAGTACGTTCACACCATGTCCCAGCCCGCCAGGTCCCCCCGTGTCTCCGCCGCGCCCGACGCTCCGGAGAGTGCCGCAGGCACGCGCGCCGCCGCTCAACGGCTCAAAATGCGCCGCGAACTGGCCGCCGCGGCGATGGAGCTCTTCGCCACGAAGGGGTACGAGGCGACGACGGTCGACGAGATCGCGGGTGCCGCGGGGGTGGCCCGGCGTACCTTCTTCCGGCACTTCCGCTCCAAGGAAGAGGCGATCTTCCCGGACCACGACGACACCCTCGTCCGGGCCGAGGCGGTCCTCAACGCCGCCCCCGCGCACGAGCATCCGCTCGACACCGTCTGCCGGGGCATCAAGGAAGTCATGAAGATGTACGCGGCGAAGCCCGCGGTCTCCGTGGCCCGCTACAAGCTGACCCGCGAGGTCCCCACGCTGCGGGAGGCGGAGATCGCCTCGGTGGCCCGCTACGAGCGGCTGTTCACGCGCTATCTACTGGGCCACTTCGACGAGCGCGACCACCATGTCGGCAATGACGACCCGCTGCTGGCGGAGGTCGCGGCGTCGGCCGTCGTCACCGCGCACAACCATGTGCTGCGCCGCTGGCTGCGGGCGGACGGGCAGGGTGACGTGGAGGCTCAGTTGGACCACGCCTTCGCGATCGTCAGGGACACGTTCGGGACCGGGATCGGGGCCGGGCGCATCGCCGGGACCGAGCCCGCGAAGGCCCCGGCCGCGACGGTGGCTGCGGAGGGCGAGGTGCTGGTCGCGGTGGCGCGGACCGACGCACCGCTCGACGAAGTGATGCGCACGATCCAGCAGGCGCTCAGGGACCGCTGACCGGGGGCCCGTCGGCCCACCGTTCACCATCACCCCCGGCCGGGACGGGCCCCGGCCGCGCCCGCCCGGCGCCCGCGGGCCCGGTCCGATCCGGGTGAGAGGCCCCGAACCTGGTTGCCGTCCGCGTCCCCCGGTGCTGTGGTGTGCGGATGAACCAGGATCACATTTCACTTCTGTCCCGCTTCGACCGCGAGATGCGCGAGCACGCCCGCCCCGACGACCCCGGAGTCCACGTCGAGCGCACCGCCGATGTCGTACGGCAGGTCGGCGCGCCGGACGACTGGAACGGCGTCGTCTGGTCCGCGCCGGACCTGGACGCCGTCCGCGCGGACGCGGCGATCGCGGAGCAGGTGGAGCACTTCACCGCGCTCGGTCACGACGAGTTCGAGTGGAAGCTGTACGGGCACGACCGGCCGGCGGACCTGGGCCGGCGGCTGCGGGCGGCCGGCTTCGTCGCGGAGGAGCCGGAGACCCTGCTGGTCGCCCCGGTCGCGGAGCTCCCGACAGGCGCGGAACTCCCCGGGGGTGTCCGGCTGCGTACGGTGACCGACGCGTCCGACGTGGAACTGATGGTCCGGGCCCACGAGCAGGCGTTCGGCTCGGACGGGTCACGGCTGCGGCGCCAGGTGCTGGCCAGGCTGGCCGAGGCCCCGGACAGTTTTGTCGGGGTGCTGGCCATGGTGGGCGACGAGCCGGTCTCCTCGGCCCGGATGGAGCTGTATCCGGGCACCGGGTTCGCCGGACTCTGGGGCGGCGGCACGGTGGAGCCGTGGCGCGGGAAGGGCATCTACCGGGCCCTGGTCGCCTTCCGCGCCCGGATCGCCGCCGAGCGTGGCTACCGGTACCTCCAGGTCGACGCGTCCGACATGAGCCGCCCCATCCTGTTGCGGCTCGGATTTCAGAAGCTCTCCACCACCACGCCGTATGTGTACCGGCGCCCCGCCTGACCCGCGCCCTTCGGGCCATAACGGCCCATATGGCCCCGCTTACCGCTCATGCGTGACCGCGGGATGACAACTGAGAGAAATTGTTGGCACCCAGTGCCTTGCCAGGTGTCACGGAGTGCCATACGTTGAAGTTGTCCGGGCGGCCGGCGTACAGAGATCTCCCGTACGCCGGCTGTCCCCGCAAGCCACGTGCCTGCGCGCCCGGGCGCCTGCGTCACAGGCAAACCCTTCTGCTCCACAGAGCAGGCCGAAGCCTTACCAGCCGAACCGACGGCAGCACCTCCACACCTCACCGCTCCCCCGCCGACAGGGAACCTCAAGCGTTCCCTCGACGCCTCCCCGGACCCTCGGCTCCGCTCCGAGCACAGGGGAGACCTCACCTGCCGGAGGCAACACCGTGAAGGAAATCCTGGACGCGATCCAATCGCAGGACAGCACCACCGCAGACTTTGCGGCCCTGTCCATCCCCGAGTCGTACCGCGCGGTGACCGTGCACAAGGACGAGACCGAGATGTTCACCGGGCTCGCCACCCGCGACAAGGACCCGCGCAAGTCGCTGCACATCGACGACGTGCCGGTCCCGGAGCTGGGGCCCGGCGAGGCGCTGGTCGCCGTCATGGCGAGCTCGGTGAACTACAACTCCGTCTGGACCTCGATCTTCGAGCCGATGTCCACCTTCGGGTTCCTGGAGCGCTACGGGAAGCTCAGCGAGCTCACCAAGCGCCACGACCTGCCCTACCACGTCATCGGCTCCGACCTCGCGGGCGTCGTCCTGCGCACCGGCCCCGGCGTCAACGCCTGGCACCCCGGTGACGAGGTCGTCGCGCACTGCCTCTCGGTCGAGCTGGAGTCCTCGGACGGCCACAACGACACGATGCTCGACCCGGAGCAGCGGATCTGGGGCTTCGAGACCAACTTCGGCGGGCTCGCCGAGATCGCGCTCGTCAAGTCGAACCAGCTGATGCCGAAGCCGGACCACCTCAGCTGGGAGGAGGCCGCCGCCCCGGGACTGGTCAACTCCACCGCGTACCGCCAACTCGTGTCGCGCAACGGCGCGGGCATGAAGCAGGGCGACAACGTGCTGATCTGGGGCGCCAGCGGCGGACTCGGTTCATACGCCACGCAGTTCGCGCTGGCCGGTGGCGCCAACCCGATCTGCGTCGTCTCCAGCGAGCAGAAGGCGGAGATCTGCCGGAAGATGGGCGCCGAGGCGATCATCGACCGCAACGCCGAGGGCTACAAGTTCTGGAAGGACGAGCACAACCAGGACCCGCGCGAGTGGAAGCGGTTCGGCAAGCGCATCCGTGAGCTGACCGGCGGCGAGGACGTGGACATCGTCTTCGAGCACCCGGGCCGCGAGACGTTCGGCGCCTCCGTGTACGTGACCCGCAAGGGCGGCACGATCGTCACCTGCGCGTCCACGTCGGGCTACAACCACGAGTACGACAACCGCTACCTGTGGATGTCGCTGAAGAAGATCGTGGGCTCGCACTTCGCCAACTACCGCGAGGCGTGGGAAGCCAACCGGTTGGTCGCCAAGGGAAAGATCCACCCGACGCTGTCGAAGGTCTACTCCCTGGAGGAGACCGGCCAGGCCGCGTACGACGTGCACCGCAACCTCCACCAGGGCAAGGTCGGCGTCCTCGCGCTCGCCCCCCGCGAGGGCCTGGGCGTGCGCAACGCGGAGCTGCGCGAACAGCACATCGACGCGATCAACCTGTTCCGTGACGCGTCGGCGGAGCGGACCGACGAGCACAGCAGGAATGTCTGACATGAGCGGCCGTCAGAAGGACCGCCCCTGGCTCATGCGGACGTACGCCGGCCACTCGACGGCCGAGGCGTCCAACGAGCTGTACCGGCGCAACCTCGCCAAGGGCCAGACCGGTCTGTCGGTCGCCTTCGACCTGCCGACCCAGACGGGATACGACCCCGACCACATCCTCGCCCGCGGCGAGGTCGGCCGGGTCGGTGTCCCCGTCTCGCACCTCGGAGACATGCGGCGGCTGTTCCAGGACATCCCGCTGGAGCAGATGAACACCTCGATGACGATCAACGCCACCGCGATGTGGCTGCTGGCGCTCTATCAGGTGGTCGCCGAGGAGCAGGGCGCCGATGCCGGGAAGCTCCAGGGCACGACGCAGAACGACATCGTCAAGGAGTACCTCTCGCGCGGGACGCACGTCTTCCCGCCCGGTCCCTCGCTGCGGCTGACCACCGACATGATCACGTACACGGTCAACCGCATCCCGAAGTGGAACCCGATCAACATCTGCAGCTACCACCTGCAGGAGGCGGGGGCGACCCCGGTCCAGGAGATCGCGTACGCCATGTCGACGGCGATCGCCGTGCTCGACGCGGTCCGTGACTCCGGGCAGGTGGCCGAGGAGAAGTTCGGCGACGTCGTCGCCCGCATCTCCTTCTTCGTGAACGCGGGTGTCCGCTTCATCGAGGAGATGTGCAAGATGCGCGCCTTCGGCCGCATCTGGGACCAGGTCACCCGCGAGCGCTACGGCATCACCGACGCCAAGCAGCGCCGCTTCCGCTACGGCGTCCAGGTCAACTCCCTCGGGCTGACCGAGGCGCAGCCGGAGAACAACGTCCAGCGCATCGTCCTGGAGATGCTGGCCGTCACCCTCTCCAAGGACGCCCGCGCCCGGGCGGTGCAGCTGCCCGCGTGGAACGAGGCACTGGGGCTCCCCCGGCCCTGGGACCAGCAGTGGTCGCTCCGCATCCAGCAGGTCCTCGCGCACGAGAGCGATCTGCTGGAGTACGAGGACATCTTCGCGGGTTCGCATGTGATCGAGGCCAAGGTGGCCGCCCTGGTCACCGATTCGCTCGCGGAGATCGACCGGATCCAGCAGATGGGCGGCGCGATGGCGGCCGTCGAGTCCGGCTATCTCAAGTCGGAGCTGGTCTCCTCTCACGCGCAGCGGCGGGCCCGGATAGAGGGCGGCGAGGAGAAGATCGTCGGCGTCAACATCTACGAGACGACCGAGCCGAACCCGCTCACCGCGGACCTCGACGGCGCGATCATGACGGTCGACCCCGCCAACGAGGCACGGGTGGTCGCGGCGCTCCACGAGTGGCGCGACAACCGGGACGAGGCCCGGGCCTCCGAGGCTCTCGCGGCACTGAAGAAGGCCGCGGCGGGCACCGAGAACATGATGGAAGCGACCGTGGAGTGCGCCCGCGCGGGCGTCACCACCGGCGAGTGGTCGTGGGCGCTGCGCGATGTGTTCGGCGAGTTCCGGGCCCCGACGGGTGTCTCGTCCGCCCCGGTCGCGGTCACCGCGGAAGCGGGCACGCCGCTCGCCCTCGTACGGGAGAAGGTCGCCCGCACCGCCGAGGAGCTGGGCGCCGGACGGCTGCGGCTGCTCGTCGGCAAGCCGGGCCTGGACGGCCACTCCAACGGCGCCGAGCAGATCGCCGTACGGGCCCGTGACGCCGGATTCGAGGTCGTCTACCAGGGGATACGGCTGACCCCTGAACAGATCGTCTCGGCGGCGCTCGCCGAGGACGTGCACTGTGTCGGTCTGTCGATCCTGTCCGGCTCGCACGCCGAGCTGGTCCCGGACGTGCTGAGCCGGCTGCGCGAGGCCGGCGCGAACGACATCCCGGTGATCGCGGGCGGGATCATTCCGCCCGCCGACGCCTCCGCGCTGATCGATGCGGGTGTCGCCGCCGTATTCACCCCGAAGGACTTCGGTATCACGGAGATCATCGGCCGTATCGTCGACGAGATCCGGAAAGCGAACAAGCTCGACCCTCTGGAGGTCCCCGCATGACCCAGTCCGCCCACCCGTCTCCCGCCACCGCGCTTTCAGGGAGCGGCTCCGCCGCGCACCCCGTGAACCGTCTGCGGCCGCGCCGCTCCTGTCTGGCCGTGCCCGGCTCGAACCCGCGGTTCCTGGAGAAGGCCCAGGGCCTTCCGGCCGACCAGGTCTTCCTCGACCTGGAGGACGCCTGCGCACCTCTCGCCAAGGAGGGCGCACGGCACCACATCGTCGACGCGCTGAACAACGGCGACTGGACGGACAAGACCCGGGTCGTGCGGGTCAACGACTGGACGACGCACTGGACGTACCGCGACGTCATCACGGTCGTCGAGGGCGCCGGCCAGAACCTCGACTGCATCATGCTGCCGAAGGTCCAGGACGCCCAGCAGGTCGTCGCCCTCGATCTGCTGCTCACCCAGATCGAGAAGACCATGGGCTTCGAGGTCGGGAGGATCGGCATCGAGGCGCAGATCGAGAACGCCAAGGGCCTGGTGAACATCGACGACATCGCCGCGGCCTCACCGCGCCTGGAGACGCTGATCTTCGGCCCGGCCGACTTCATGGCGTCGATCAACATGAAGACCCTGGTCGTCGGCCAGCAGCCGCCCGGCTACGGCGCGGACGCGTACCACTACATCCTCATGCGGATCCTGATGGCGGCCCGTACGCACGACCTCCAGGCGATCGACGGCCCCTTCCTGCAGATCCGTGACGTGGACGCGTACCGCGAGGTCGCCGGCCGTGCGGCGGCACTCGGCTTCGACGGCAAGTGGGTGCTCCACCCCGGACAGGTCGACGCGGCCAACGAGGTCTTCTCGCCCTCGCAGGAGGACTACGACCACGCCGAGCTGATCCTCGACGCCTACGAGTGGTGCACCTCGGAGGCCGGCGGCAAGAAGGGCTCGGCGATGCTCGGCGACGAGATGATCGACGAGGCCAGCCGGAAGATGGCGCTCGTCATCGCGGGCAAGGGCCGCGCGGCCGGCATGCAGCGCACCTCCAAGTTCGAAGCCCCGGAGGCCTGACATGCAGTTCGGACGCACCTACGAGGAGTTCGAGGTCGGCGCGGTCTACAAGCACTGGCCGGGAAAGACCGTCACCGAGTACGACGACCATCTTTTCTGCCTGCTGACCATGAATCACCACCCGCTGCACATGGACAGCAACTACGCGGAGCGGACGACGGATTTCGGCAAGAACGTTGTAGTCGGCAACTACATCTACTCGCTGCTGCTCGGCATGTCCGTGCCGGACGTCTCCGGAAAGGCGATCGCCAATCTGGAGGTCGAGTCGCTCAAGCATGTGGCGCCGACCTTCCACGGCGACACGATCTACGGCGAGACCACCGTCCTCGACAAGACTCCGTCAAAGTCCAAGAGTGACCGCGGAATCGTTTACGTGGAGACCAAGGGCTACAAGCAGGACGGAACGCTCGTCTGCGTGTTCCGCCGCAAGGTGATGGTCCCCACCGAGACGTACATCAAGGAGCGCGGCGGCGAACAGCCCGGCCGCCCGGAGCTGAACCAGCCTTCGCAGAAGAACGTGGAGAAGTAGCCATGACGCGACTCGCCCAGACCGCCGGCCTGACCGACATCCAGCAGGAAATCCTCTCCACGGTCCGGGATTTCGTCGACAAGGAGATCATTCCGGTCGCGACCCAGCTGGAGCACCGGGACGAGTATCCGACGGAGATCGTCGAGGGGCTCAAGGAACTCGGCCTCTTCGGACTGATGATTCCCGAGGAGTACGGGGGTCTGGGTGAGTCGCTTCTCACATACGCGCTGTGCGTGGAGGAAATCGCCCGCGGCTGGATGAGCGTGTCGGGAATCATCAACACGCACTTCATCGTGGCGTACATGCTCAAGCAGCACGGCACCCAGGAACAGAAGGACACGTTCCTGCCGCGAATGGCCCTGGGCGAGGTGCGCGGCGCCTTCTCGATGTCCGAGCCGGCGCTGGGCTCGGACGTCTCGGCGATCACTTCCAAGGGCGTCAGGGACGGCGACGAGTACGTCCTGAACGGTCAGAAGATGTGGCTGACGAACGGGGGCACGTCCTCGCTCGTCGCCGTGCTGTGCCGGAGTGACGAAGGCCACCCCGAGGGGACCGCCCCGCACAAGTCGATGACGACCTTCCTGGTGGAGAAGGAGCCCGGCTTCGGCGAGGTGTGCCCGGGGCTCACCATCCCCGGAAAGATCGACAAGATGGGTTACAAGGGCGTCGACACGACCGAACTCATCATGGACGGACTACGCATTCCGGCCAATCGTGTACTCGGCGGCACCACCGGCCGAGGGTTTTACCAAATGATGGACGGAGTCGAGGTCGGCCGGGTAAATGTGGCTGCGCGTGGCTGCGGTGTCGCACAGCGTGCATTCGAACTGGGCGTTTCCTACGCCCAGCAGCGTCATACCTTCGGAAAGCCGATCGCCCAGCACCAGGCCATCCAGTTCAAGCTGGCCGAAATGGCCACCAAGGTCGAGGCCGCCCATGCGATGATGGTGAATGCAGCGCGCAAAAAGGACTCCGGGGAACGAAACGACCTGGAGGCAGGGATGGCGAAGTACCTCGCCTCCGAATACTGCAAGGAAGTCGTCGAGGACGCCTTCCGTATCCACGGCGGTTACGGCTTCTCCAAGGAGTACGAGATCGAGCGCCTCTACCGAGAGGCCCCGATGCTGCTGATCGGTGAAGGTACCGCCGAGATCCAGAAAATGATCATTGGGCGCCGACTCCTCGAGGAATACCGGTTCCAGGGCTGATTGTCCCCTTTGCGCCGATTTAGTCGCGAAGAAGATCACACCCTGTCATCCTCTGCCGGTGCCTTCCAGCCGTCCGACTCGGCTGCTGGCTTGCCCAGTTGCGGCTCGCAACCGATAACATCGCCGGAAAAGCCGCCGTCCCCCGTTGCCAGCGCGGCCTCATCCGCTACGAAGGTCATCCATGCCCGACAGCCAAACCTCTGCACCACGCGGCGGGGTCCGCCTTGCGCGCGGAGCTTCGCCGTGGCTCCTCCCGACCGTCGCCACCGCGGCGCTCAGCCTCGTCCGGGCCCGCAGGTCCGGACGCTGGGCCGCTGTGGCCGTACCCACCACCGCCCTCGCGGCGGGCATGCTGTGGTTCTTCCGCGACCCCGAGCGCGAGATCACTCAGGGGCGCGTCATTTCGCCGGCCGACGGTGTGGTGCAGAGCATCATGCCGTGGAAGGACGGACGTACCCGCGTCGCGATCTTCATGAGCCCGCTGAACGTCCACGTCAACCGCGCGCCCCTGGCCGGCACGGTGACCTCGGTCGAGCACGTCCCCGGTGGGTTCGTCCCGGCGTTCAACAAGGAGAGCGAGAACAACGAGCGCGTTGTCTGGCACTTCGACACCGAGCTCGGTGACATCGAGATGATCCAGATCGCGGGTGCGGTCGCGCGGCGCATCGTCCCGTACCTCCCGCAGGGCACGAAGGTCGAGCAGGGCGAACGCATCGGCCTGATCCGCTTCGGATCCCGGGTCGACATCTACCTTCCGGAGGGTGTCGAGGTCGCGGTCGAGGTCGGCCAGGCCACCACCGCGGGGGTGACTCGAATTGACCGTGATTGATCCCGACACACAGGCCGGCTGGGTGCCCGAGGCGGAGTCGGACGACGACGCCGAGGACATGCCGCTCTCCATGCGGCTGTCGATAGCGGACACCCTTACCCTCGGTAACGCCACCTGCGGTTTCATGGCGGTGTACTTCACCACCACGGGCATCCTCATCCCGCACCTCACGGGCAGCGACGAGAGCGGCATGGCCAGGCACTCCGCGGCCACCGCCGTGATCCTGATGCTCCTCGCCGCGGTCTTCGACCTCTTCGACGGGCTCGTGGCGCGCAAGCTCCGCAGCTCCCCGATGGGCGCGGAGCTGGACAACCTCTCGGACCTGATCAGCTTCGGGCTGGCTCCGGCCTACTTCGTGCTCGTGTACGGCATGGTCGCGGACGACGCGTACCAGCGGGTGTCGGCGCTCGCGGCGATCGTCGTGCTGCTGGCCGTGGTGCTGAGGCTGGCGAGATTCTCCTGCGTGACGATGAAGGACGGCATGTTCCAGGGCATGCCGAGCCCCTTCGGAGCGCTCACGGTCGTCTCGATCGTGCTCCTGGAGCTGCCCTTCGTACCGACGCTGCTCGCGATCATCGGAGTGGCGTGGCTGATGGTCAGCCGGGTCGAGTACCCCAAGCCGCGGGGCGTCCTCGCGGTGGCGATGCTCAGCTGGATCGTGGGCGCGATGGGTCTGCTCGCCGCGTGGGCGTTCGACGCCCCCGGCGGTCAGCTGCTCCTGCAGACCGGCTGCGCGCTGCAGGTGGTCCTGGGAGCGGTCATCCCGCTCTTCGCGACGGCGCGGCGGGTGAACTCCTTCCGCGACAACCGACGCGAGGCCCGGGCGGCTCAGCTGCCCTAGGGCTGCGCGGCGAAGCCGCACAGAACGACGACGAGGGCCCGGGTGCTTCCCCAAGCACCCGGGCCCTTCCGCGTGCCGCGGTGGCGCGTCCTCGCGGCCGGCCCGGGCCGCGCCGACACTGCGGGGCCGCACCGCGTCCCGGGTCCGCACCGGCGGCCGCTACGGGTGGGACCGGCGGGCGGCGAGCAGCAGTGCGATGTCGTCGGGCCGGTCGGGTTCCTGTCTCGCCTCCCGGATCACCCGGTCCGCCATTTCGGAGAGGGTCGGCGCGACGGCTGCCTCGACCGTGCCGCGCAGCCGCTCGATGCCCACGTCGATGTCGACCCCCGCCTGCTCGACCAGCCCGTCGGTGAACAGCGCCAGGACCGAGCCCGGGGCGAGCCGGAGTGTGCTGACGGGATAGGCGGCGTCGGGGGTGACGCCGAGCACGATGCCGCCGGGGAGGTCCAGGACCTCGGCGGCTCCGTCGGGACGGCGCAGCAGAGGCTGCGGGTGCCCGGCCCGCACCGCCCGGGTGACACCGGTGGCGGGTTCGAGAACGATGTAGCAGCAGCTGGCGATCTGGCCCGGATCGAGGTCGATGAGCAGCCGGTTGGTGCCGCTCACCACTTCCTGCGGGTCGTGCCCGCTCAGCGCGAAGGCCCTTACGGCGCTGCGCAGTTGGCCCATGGTCGCGGCCGCTGCGACGCCGTGCCCCTGGACGTCCCCGATCACGAGGGCCAGTCCCTGGCCGGTCTCGATGACGTCGTACCAGTCGCCTCCGATGTCCATGCCCTGGGTGCCGGGGAGGTACCGCGCCGCGGTGTCGACGTGGTCGAGCACCGGCAGCCGGTGCGGCAGCAGGGCGTTCTGCAGGCCCCGGGCCAGGGCGGCCTCGGAGTCGTAGCGCCGGGCGCGCTGCAGTGCCTGGGCGATGAGTCCGGCGAGGGCCGTGAGGACCGTGCGCTCCTCCGGGGTGAAGCCGCGCGGCTGGTCGAAGCCGAGGATGCAGGAGCCGACGGGGCGGCCGGAGGCGATGAGCGGCAGGAAGGCGCGGGCCCCGATGTCCGCGTCGAGAGGGACGCCGGGATAGGCCATGGCCAGGCGCTGCATGGACTCGAAGAAGATGGGGCGGCCGGTGGTGAGCGTCTGGACCCCTGGCAGTTCGGCGTCGAGGCCGACGCCGTCGAAACGGTCGAGAAAGCCCTTGGGGAAGCCGGTCTCCCAGGCCAGGTACAGGTGGCGCTCGCTGAGCAGATAGATCGCCAGCTGCCTGCCGCCGAACGCGGGCAGCAGCTCCTGGGTGACCACCGCGGAGACCTGGCGTGCGGTGACGGCCTCGGTGAGCGCGATGGCGAGGGCCACCGGCCGGTACACCCCGGCCGCCTCCTCGTCCAGGAAGCCGAGTCCCGTCTCCGGTGCGTGGGCGGGCTGCTCCGTGGCGCAGAGGGCGGCCGTCACGCCGTCGTGGCCCGGGTAGAAGGACACCGACAGCCAGTCGTCGGCACTGCGGCGCGCGAGGAAGTGCACGGGTTCACGGGCCAGCAGTGCGGCCCGGTGGTGGTCCCCGTACGAGCGGTGCCCGAACCACGGCAGGACCTCCCACAGGACCTGTCCGACCAGTTCGGCCCGCGCTCGGCCGAGCAGCTTCTCGGCCGGTTGGTTGACGTACGTGATCCGTCCGAGCCGGTCGAGGGAGAAGATGCCGCGCGGAAGCCGGTCGGCAGCCTCCGTGTGGACCGGCCCGGCCCCGAGGTCCACCAGGAAGCCGTCCAGCCGGCTGTCCGGGACCTCGCCGGACGGCCCGGTGCGGCGACCGGCGAGTTCGAGGAGGCTGGTGCGGCCGTCGGGGCCGCGCAGCCGCATCCGGCGGACGACCGGTCCGCCCGCGTGCCCCGTCCCGCGGGCGAGGGTCCGCAGTCCGTACGCCTCTTCCGGCGCCAGCAACGCCGTCAGCGCGTCGATGGTGCCGGGGAACCGTGCCGGGTCGGTGCCGAGGATGCGGCAGAGCTCGTCGTCGGCCTCCACCGCGCCGGTGTCGATGTCCCATGCGAAGTGCCCGATCCGTACCGGTGACGTGGTGGTGAAGGGCAGCTGGACCGGGACCGGCTCCTCGTCCCAGACGACCCGCGCGCCCTCGCGCGCCAGACCCGCGAGTTCCGTGCCGAGGTGCCGGGCGATCTGCTGAAGCCCGCGGCAGTCGGTGTACGGGACGGGCTGCCCGGGAGTGGCCGGGCGCAGCACGACCAGGACCCCGAACCTCTCCCGGCCGTCGGTGACGGGCAGGTACAGCGAGCCGAACGGGAACGGCAGTCCCGCCGTCAGCTGCGGGAACCGGCTCATGGCCTCCTCGGCATTGGCGAGAAGGACGGGCCGGCCGGAGGTGTAGGCCTCGGCCACCGGGAAGGGCCGGTTCACATGCATGCGTGACCAGGGGCGGAACAGCGGGTTCGGCAGTCCCGCCAGCACCGCGAGGCGCAGCAGCTGGGAGTTACGGGAGCGCAGATAGATGCCGCCGGCGTACCCGTCGGCGTATTCGATCGCGCTCACCACGGCCTGTGCGAGCACCAGGGACAGCTCGTCCGGGGCTCGGCCGCCGCTCGCCCTCTCCGGTTCCGCCGCGTTCTCGGACGGGGCGCGCCGGAGCCCGCCGTGCCAGGTCACACAGTCAGGATGCGCCCTCGCTCCGGTGCCGCGCACGTCGGTGGACCGGGCCGCGGCAGGACGGCGGGGGCCGTGTCCGCCGCCCTGCCCATCGGTCATGACAATGAACGATATTTTCCATCATTGTGTGAGTTTTTTGCAGACATAGAGGCGTGACCGAAACGCACCCCATGACCTTTCCTTGCGCCATCACCCCGGCCACTCGCGCCCAGACGGCTACATTTCGCACCATTCCCCGCGAACCAGCTCACCGAGAGTCTCAATTTTGAGCGATCAGAGCGATATTTTGCGCAGCGGCATGGACGTGTTTGCGGAATTGCTTCTAGCCTGTGGGGCGTCCGAAGAGCCCCCACGAGCCGCAAGGACGACGATCACGTGACCCCACCACCGAAACGCCTTCTGCTCAGACGCTCCCTGTCCGCCTCCCTCTCCCTGGCCCTGGCCGCGTTCTCCACCGCTGCCGCGGTCGTACTGTCCAGCGCCCCGCCCGCCCGGGCGGCAGCCGTCCCCGCCCCCTCCCCCCTCGCCGTCCCCGGCCGCGGTGCGACCGTTCCGTTCAAGGAACAGGAAGCCGAGTACGCGGCCACCAACGGCACGCTGATCGGACCGAACCGGCTGTACGGCACGCTGCCCTCCGAGGCGTCGGGCCGGCAGGCCGTGACACTGGACGCCGTCGGCGAGTACGTGGAGTTCACGCTGACCGCTCCGGCGAACGCGATGTCGTTCCGCTACTCGCTGCCGGACAGCGCCGACGGGACGGGCCGGGACGCCTCGATCGACGTGCGCGTCGGCGGCGGGGCGCCGAAGAGCGTTCCCGTCACGTCGAAGTACGGCTGGTACTACGGCGGCTACCCGTTCAACAACAACCCGGGAGACACCAACCCGCACCACTTCTACGACGAGGCCCGGACCATGTTCGGGTCGACGCTCGCCGCCGGTACGAAGGTCCGGCTGCAGGTGTCCTCCACGTCGGCCTCGCCCGGCTTCACCATCGATCTGGCCGACTTCGAGCAGGTCGGCGCCCCGGTCGGCAAGCCGTCGGGGGCACTCGACGTGGTGAGCGACTTCGGCGCCGACCCGACGGGGGCCGCCGACTCGACGGCGAAGATCCAGGCGGCCGTCGACGCGGGCCGCACCCAGGGCAAGGAGGTGTACATCCCGCAGGGCACCTTCCAGGTCCGCGATCACATCGTCGTCGACAAGGTGACACTGCGCGGCGCCGGACCCTGGTACAGCGTGCTGACCGGGCGGGATCCCTCGGACCGGAGCAAGGCCGTCGGCGTCTACGGCAAGTACGCCGCGAACGGTGGCAGCAGCAATGTCACCCTCAAGGACTTCGCGATCATCGGCGACATCCGTGAGCGGGTGGACAACGACCAGGTCAACGCCATCGGCGGGGCCCTGTCGAATTCGGTCGTCGACAACGTCTGGATGCAGCACACGAAGTGCGGCGCCTGGATGGACGGGCCGATGGACAATTTCACGGTCAAGAACAGCCGGATTCTGGACCAGACAGCCGACGGCGTCAATTTCCATTACGGCGTCACGAATTCCACCGTCACCAACACCTTCGTCCGTAACACCGGTGACGACGGTCTGGCGATGTGGGCGGAGAACGTACCGAATGTGAAGAACAAATTCACGTTCAACACCGTGGTCCTGCCGATCCTCGCCAACAACATCGTGACGTACGGCGGCAAGGACATCACCATCTCCGACAACGTCATGGCGGACACGATCACCAATGGCGGCGGGCTGCACGTCGCCAATCGCTATCCGGGAGTGAATTCGGGTCAGGGCACGGCGGTCTCGGGTACGACGACGGCCGCTCGCAACACGCTGATCCGTACCGGCAACAACGACTACAACTGGCGGTTCGGCGTCGGCGCCATATGGTTCAGCGGGCTCAACGAACCCATCAACGCAACGATCAACATCTCGGACACCGAAATACTGGACAGCTCGTACGCCGCGATCCATCTCATCGAGGGCGCGACCAACGGGCTCCACTTCGACAATGTCAGGATCGACGGCGCGGGTACCTACGCCCTGCAGATCCAGGCCCCGGGCACGGCCACGTTCAACAATGTCGTCGCCACCCACATCGCGCAGTCGAACCCGATCCACAACTGTGTCGGCAGCGGATTCCAGATCACCCGCGGGACCGGGAACTCCGGCTGGTACGCGGACCCGCCCGCCTGCACCGGCACCTGGCCCGACCCGGTGTGGACCAACGGCGGGGTGCCGGGTGGCGGCACCGGTCCGACGGATCCGCCGACCGACCCGCCCACCGATCCCCCGGCCGACTCGGGCAATCTCGCCCAGGGCCGCCCGGTCACCGAGTCGGGCCATGCCGATGTCTACGGTGCAGCCAACGCCGTGGACGGCAACGCGAACAGCTACTGGGAGAGCACCAACAACGCCTTCCCGCAGAGCATCACCGTGGATCTGGGCGCGGCGAAGGCCCTGAAACGGCTGGTGCTGAAGCTGCCGCCGGCGACCGCGTGGGCGACCCGCACGCAGACCCTGAGCGTGTCGGGCAGTACCGACAACTCCTCGTACAGCTCGCTCAAGGCATCGGCGGGCTACACCTTCGACCCGGCCGGCGGCAACAAGGTGACCGTGGCCCTGCCCGGCACCGCGACCCGCTACCTGCGGCTCACGTTCACCGCCAACACGGGGTGGCCGGCGGGCCAGCTCTCGGAACTGGAGGCCTACACGAGCTGACGACGTGGCCGGGGTCCCGCCGGGGGCCGCCCCGGCGGTGAGCCGGCCCGGGGCCGCTACGGCGACTTGTTGTGGGGGGTGGAGGTGGCGGGGGCCGCCGCCGAGGCCGGGGGGGCCACCTTCAGACCACCGGGCGTCGTGGCGTCCGGCTTCATGATCACGCTCTCCCGGGTGGACGGCGCCGACGGGTCCGAGAAGTTGTGGCTCATCCCGAAGTCCTTCCCGAACGACGTGATGGTCAGCAGGGCCTTGTCGACGCCCTCACGCGTGAGGTCCTTGGCCGCGCAGGCCGTCGTGAGCGCCTCGCCGTAGAGGGAAGCGGCGGTGTATCCGGCGATGACGCCGTTGTCGAGGCCGTCCTTCGGGTACTGGGCGGCGTACTCCTTGGCGAGCTTCTCCGGGCCCGCGCCCGGGTCACCGATCGGCAGGGTCGAGGCGGCGACGTAGTAGTCCTTCAGCAGCGCCGGTCCGGCCTGCGTCTTCAGCAGCTGGGGGGCGAAGGCGGAGTTGTTGCCCACGACCGGGACCTTGAAGCCGGTGGCTGCCGCGATCCCGACCAGCGAGGCCGCCTGACGAGGTCCCGCGCTGACGACGATCGCCTTGACGCCGGCCTGCTTGAACGCGGCCACCTGGGCGGTCATGTCGTTGTCGGTCGGCTTGATCTTCTGCTGGACGACCGTGAGGCCCGCCTGCCGGGCGGCGTACTCGGAGCCGGCGAGGGCGTTCTCGCCGTAGTCGCCCTCGAAGTACACATGGCCGATCCTGTCGCCCTCGGCGATGCGCTTCCCGCTCAGGAGGTAGTCGATCGCGTTGATGGTCTCGACGTCGTACGTCGCACCGATGACCCGGACGTACTTGGATCCGAGCAGGTTCGCGGACCACGCCTGCGGCAGGACGAGGCCCTTGTCCTGGCCGTCGATGCGCTGTTCGACGGCGGCGACGAACGGCGAGCCGATGAACTGGACGAAGCCCAGCACGTCGGGCTCCAGTTCGGTGTACGCGGCGACCGCCTTCTGCGGGTCGTAGCCGTGGTCACGGACGGTCAGCTCGATCTTCCGGCCGCAGATGCCGCCCGCCGCGTTGGTCTGCTTCGCCCACAGCTGCTGGGCCTGGGTGACGCTCTTGCCGAGCGACGCGTACACGCCCGTCATGTCGGTCAGCACACCCAGCGAGATCGCCGAGGCGGTGACCCCCTCGCCGGTCTTCACCCCGCCCTTGTCCTGGGCTTCGCCACCTCCCCCGCCCGCCTTCTCGCTGCACCCCGTGAGGGCGAGGGCGAGGGCCGCGAGTACGGCTCCGAACACACGTGGCTTCATTTCTTCTCCCCTGATGTCTTGGCACGCGCAAGTGCTCCCCCGGCACGCACCGTGCCGCCGGGACGCGTCAGGCCGCCGGGCAGGAACAGGACGACCGCGACCACCGCGGCGCCGTACAGATATCGGGACGCCTCGCCCGGTGCCAGACCGCCCGTACCCGGGGCGGAGACGAGGGGCAGGGAGTCGCTGTAGTGGGTGAGCACCTGCGGCAGCAACGAGACGAACGCGGCGCCGACGACCGCCCCCGCCACGGTGCCGAGCCCGCCGATGACGATCATGGCGAGGTATTCGAGGGACAGGACCATGCCGAAGTACTCGGGGACGGTCCGCTGGAAGACCAGCGCGAGCAGGACGCCCGCGAGGCCCGCGTACATCGAGGACAGGACGAAGACCGCCGCCCGGTAGCGGGCGACCGGCACTCCCATCACCCCTGCCGCGATGCGGTGGTCGCGCACGGCGTTCAGCGCCCTGCCCGGCCTGCCCCGCAGCACCCCGCGGGCGAAGACCCCGCTGAGCAGGAGTGCGAGCAGGCTCGCGTACCAGAGCTTCTCGGAGGAGTGGAAGGGGACCGCCGCGACGACCACCTCGGTGTCGTCGAAGTCGATGCCGAACAGCGAGAGCGGCGGGACGGCCCGGCCGTTGAAACCTCCGGTCAGGGAGCCGGCGTTGAACAGCACATGCTGGCCGACGAAGATCAGCGCGAGCGTGGCGATGCCGAGGTACGCGCCCCGCAACCGGCTCGCGATGGGGCTGAAGAGTCCTCCCGCGGCGCCGGCGAGGAGGACGGCGAGGACCGCCGCGAGCCAGCCGGGCAGGCCCAGGCCGGTGAGATCGTGACCGTTCTCGGTGGTGCCGTCCCCCGCCAGGACGCAGTAGCCGTACGCACCGACGGCGAGGAAGAAGGCGTGCCCCATGGAGAGCTGGCCGGTCGCTCCGGTGAGGAGATTGAGACCGATGGCGCCGATCGCGGCGGCCATCGCGAAGAGTCCCGCCTGCAGCCAGAAGCGGTCCAGGTAGAACGGGAACGCCAGGAGCAGTACCGAGCCCGCGGTCCAGGCGTACGTACGGGGCTGCCGGAGCCGGGCGCCGAGTACGCCCGGGACCGTCATGGTTGCCTCAGACACGGGCGAGCTCCTTCGTGCCGAACAGTCCCGCGGGCCGCACCAGCAGCACGATCACCATGGTCAGGTAGGGGGCCAGGTCGCCGATGCCGCGACCGAGGAAGGAGAGATCGCTCTGGTAGCCGGTGGCGAGCGACTCGGTGACGCCGACGATCAGTCCGCCGGCGAGCGCCCCGGTCGTCGAGTCGAGGCCGCCGAGGATCGCGGCGGGGAACGCCTTGAGCGCGGCCAGGGAGGTGGCGCGTTCGAGCCCGGGGGTCGGGAACACGGTGAGGAACAGGGCGGCGACGGCGGCGAGTGCTCCGGCGACCGCCCATGCGGCGAGCGAGACCCGGCCCAGCCGTACCCCCATCAGGGCGGCGGTCTGCGGATTCTCGGCGGCGGCCCGCATCGACACGCCCCACGCGGTGAAACGGAAGGCGAGCAGGAACGCCGTGATGAGCAGGCCCGCCGCGAGGAAGGCCGCGACCCGGGTCTGGGCGAGCGTGACATCGCCGATGGTGATGACCCGGTCCCCCCACGGGTCGCCGAGGGAGAGCACATCGGTGCCGATCCGACGGGTGAGTTCGGTGGTGAGGAGGATGTCGACGCCGATGGTGACGATGGCGAGGACGCTGTGGTCACTGCCCCGGTAGCGCCGCATCACGAGGAATTCGACGCCGGCCCCGACGGCCGCGGCGCCCGCGATGCCGACGACGAGCGCGGGCCAGAAGCCGATGTCGTCGTGGAGAACGGCGGTGACGTATCCGCCCGCGAGCAGCAGCGAGGCATGGGCGAAGTTGACGACTTCGGTGGCTTTGAAGATGACGACGAAGCCGAGCGCGATCAGTGCGTAGACCGAACCGATGGAGAGGCCGCCGAGGAGGAGTTCGATGAAGGTGGTCATTCCTGTGCCCCCAAGTAGGCCTGGACGACGGCCGGATCGTTCTGCACCTCGGCGGGGGTGCCCGCCGCGATCCGGCGTCCGAAGTCGAGTACGGTCACCGCGTCCGCGAGCCGCATCACCACCCCCATGTCGTGTTCGACGAGCACGATCGAGATGCCGAGGCTGTCGCGCACACCGGCGACGACGACGGCGGTACGGCGGCGCTCGTCGGCGGTCATCCCGGCGACGGGTTCGTCGAGGAGCAGGACCCGCGGCTCCATGCACAGCGCGCGGCCGAGCTCGACCAACTTCTGCTGCCCGTACGGAAGATCCCCGGCCTGTCTGTCCAACTCCCCTTCCAGACCGACGAATTCGGCGATCTCTCGGACCCGGGCGAGATGACGCCGCGCCTCGCGTACCGCGGACGGCAGCCGCAGGCCGGCGGCGAGGAACCCGGCGCGGGTGAGCCGGTGCCGGCCGAGCAGGAGACTGTCGGCGACCGTGGCGTGCGGCGGCAGCGCCAGATTCTGGAAGGTGCGGGCGACGCCGAGGGAGGCGATCCGGTGCGGGGCGAGCCCGGTCAGCTCGGTGGTGCCGAGCCGGACGCTGCCGGAGGCGGCCCGGTACACCCCCGAAAGCACGTTGAAGCAGGTGGACTTGCCCGCACCGTTGGGGCCGATGACGGCGTGGACACTGCCGGGTTCGACGGTGAACGAGACGGCGTCGAGGGCGGTGATCCCGGCGAAACGGACCGTGACGTCGCGTACCGCGAGCGCGGCGGGTGCCGTGGCCGCATCGTCGGCACCCGTGGAGGCCGGCGTCACGCGGACCACCTGCTCAGGGTGCGCACGGTCCGCCCGGCCGCGGCCGCCTCCTCGGCGGCCGTCCCGTCGACGACGCCGAGGTAACGACGGCGCACCTCGTCGGAGGCCGCGAGCTCGTCGGCCGGACCTTCGAGGGTGACCTCACCGACCTCGAGTACGTACGCGGTCGAGGCGAGCCGCAGGGCGATCGCGGCATTCTGCTCGACGAGGAGGACGGAGGTGCCGGTCGCGTTGATCTCCTGGATCGTCTCGGCGATCCTGGTCGCCATCAGCGGGGCGAGACCGAGTGAGGGCTCGTCGAGCAGCAGCAGTCGCGGCCGGGCCATGAGCGCCCGGCCCATCGCCAGCATCTGCTGTTCGCCGCCCGACAGCAGCCCGGCCCGCTGGTGTGCGCGCTGCGCCAGCACCGGGAACAGCTCGTGCACACGGGCCAGCGCGGAGGCCGACGCCCTGCGGCCGCCACGGGCACCGAGGGCACCGGCCCGCAGGTTGTCGGCCACCGTCATCCGGGCGAACACCTGCCGCCCCTCGGGCACTTGGACGACTCCGGCGGCCACCACCCTGGCGGGGCCGAGCCCGTCCAGCGGGTGCCCGTCGAAGCGGACGGTGCCGGTGACCGTTCCTCGGTGGAATCCGAGGGTCCGTGAGATGGCCCGCAGCAGCGTGGTCTTGCCTGCCCCGTTGCCGCCGAGCACGGCGGTGATCGCGCCGGCGGGTACATCGACGGAGACCTCGCGCAGGGACCGGACCGGGCCGTAGCCGACGGACAGTGCGCGGATCTCGAGCGTTGCCATGCGTCGTCCTCCTCCTTCCGCCCAGGGCCTCTCGGCCGGATCGGACCGGACCACGCGGGCCCGGCCTGATCCGAACGGAGGACTCTTGCCGTCGGCCGGTCGTCGGCCCGTCGAGCCGGGCCTGGCCGGCCGACATGGCGCCGTGGTGCCGTGCCGCTCCGGGGCGGCGCCGTGGCGCTGTGAGGCCACAGACCAGCAGCCGGCGGGCCGGCCGTCCACGGCCGGACACCGACTCGCTGCGACTGACCAGCGTTTGACGGCCCTGGTTGTGCACGCGCACAGAGAGGCGCCGTTACGGTCGCCCCGGTCGCCGTCGATGGCATCCTCACCGGCGGGCACGGGCTCCGTCAGCGGGGCCGTGAGCGGTGCGGGCATGCGGTGGAGGAGTGACATGCGGAGGTGGCCGGCCTCGCCGAGCCGGGTGCCGCGCTCGCGGCGTTCCGCGCGTCACCCCGCGTTCGGCACGAGCCCCGGGAGCCGGGCGTTGCCGGTGAGGGCGCCGGACGTATGGCCGAGGTAGGACGGTTCGGCGGGGCGGGCGGGGGCGGGGCGGGCGGGGAGCATGCCCGCCGTACAGGACCGCCCCGACCCGCCCCGCCGTCAGACCGTCCGGCCCGGTCTACAGCAGGAAGTCGCGGGCGAGCCCTTCCGCCAGCCGTTCCAGCAGCGGCCCCGCCTGCGCCATGCACACCGCGGGGTCCGGCTCCAGATCGGTGAGGGCGTAAGCGCGTCGGATGCCGGCCCTGCCCAGTGCCTCCGGAGGCAGCGCGAGCCGTCCGCAGACCGCCACCACCTCCAGCCCCGCCGCGCGGGCCGCCGCCGCGACGCCCGCCGGAGCCTTGCCGTGCAGGGTCTGCTCGTCGAGGGAGCCCTCACCCGTGATCACCAGTGTGGCTCGGGCCAGCGCGGGGGCGAAGCCGAGGACATCGAGCATGACTTCGATGCCGGGGCGGAACCGCGCGCCGAGGGCGACCAGCGCCCCGTATCCGATACCGCCCGCCGCGCCCGCCCCGGGCAGCTCCGCGTGGTCCGGGCCCAGCACGGACGCGTAATGGGCGAGCGCAGCGTCCAGCACCGCGATGTCGTCCTCGGTCGCGCCCTTCTGCCGTCCGTAGACCTCCGGGGCGCCCTTCGGGCCGGTCAGCGGGTTGTCCACGTCGCTGGCGAGGATGAGGTCCACGTCGGCCAACCGCGGGTCCAGGCCGGACAGATCGGCCTCGGCGAGCTCCGCGAGGCCACCGCCGCCGGGGCCGACCGGCTTGCCGTCGGCATCCAGGAAGCGGGCTCCGAGGGCGGTCAGCATGCCCGCGCCGCCGTCCGTCGTGGCGCTGCCGCCGACTCCGAACACAATGGTCCGGGCACCCGCGTCGAGCGCTGCGGCCAGCAGTTCGCCGGAGCCGTACGTCGTGGCCGTCAACGGGGCGAACACTCCCGCGGGGAGGTGCTGGAGACCCGATGCCTCGGCCATCTCCACGACCGCGGTGGTGCCCCGCAACGCGTAGGCCGCCGTCACGCTCTCCCCGCGCGGCCCGGTGACCCGTGCCTCACGCCGCTCGAATCCCGCGGCCACCGCCGCCGCCACCGTGCCGTCGCCGCCGTCCGCCACGGGCAGGGTCTCGACCCGTACCCCCGGGGCGACGCGCCGCAGTCCGGCCGTCACCCGCTCCGCGACCTGAACCGCGGTGAGCGATCCCTTGAACTTGTCCGCCGCGACGAGCACACCGGCGGTCTCCATCACTGCTCCGTCCGTCACCTTGCATCCTTTGTTTTTCGAACAGGCAGTCGCGCCGCCCCGACCCTATCCGGAGCACCCGTCCCGTGCCCATGGGTGTCCGTGCCCTGGACCTGCGGTCCGGTGGCCGGCGCGGTGCCCGATTACGCTGCGCACGTGACCACCACTGACTACGCCACGTACATCGCGGGACTGCCCAGGGTGCTGGCCGCCGCGGCAACCGTCTTCCTGGACGAGGAGGGACGCGTGCTGCTCGTCGAGCCGAACTACCGGGACGGCTGGGCGCTGCCCGGCGGGACCATCGAGTCCGACGAGGGCGAGACCCCGCGGCAGGCCGCGCGGCGCGAGACGGCCGAGGAGATCGGGCTCGACCTGGAGCCCGGACGGCTGCTCGCCATCGACTGGGCGCGCAGCCCTCAACGGCCCCCGATCGCCGCCTATCTGTACGACGGCGGAATCCTGGACGCCGCCCGGCTGCGGGAGATCCGGCTGCAGGAGGAGGAACTCCTGTCCTGGAAGCTGGTGGAGCGTGGCTCGCTCGACCGGTATCTGCCCGCCGCGCTGGGCCTCCGGGTGCGGGCGGCGCTCCAGGTGCTCGACTCGGGAACGGGCACCGTGGAACTGGAGGACGGCAGGCCCGCGGACGGACTGCGACCCGCCCTTTAAGACCTCGCGGGCCCCGGCCACCGCTGCGTACGCTCACCGTATGACTCTCGTCGCGATCCTCAGCGGCGCCGGAATCTCCACCGACTCCGGCATCCCCGACTACCGCGGGCCGAACGGTCTGTGGCGGAAGGACCCGGAGGCGGAGAAGCTCGTCACGTACAGCTTCTACATGGCTGATCCGGAGATCCGCCGCCGCTCCTGGCAGATGCGCCGCACCAGCGCCACCTGGCAGGCCGAGCCGAACGCCGCGCACCGCGCCGTGGTGGAGCTGGAGCGGTCCGGGGTCGCGGTGCGGGTGATCACGCAGAACGTGGACGGGCTGCACCAGCTGGCCGGGCTCTCCGCCCGCAAGGTCCTCGAACTGCACGGCACCGCGCGCGAGGTGGTGTGCACCCGCTGCCATGCCCGTTCACCGATGACCGAGGCGCTGACCAGGGTCGAGCAGGGCGAGGAGGATCCGCCGTGCGCGGTCTGCGGCGGCATCCTGAAGTCGGCGACGGTCATGTTCGGCGAGCGGCTCGATCCGGTGGTGCTGGGCGAGGCGATGTCGATCGCGAAGGCGTGCGAGGTGTTCATCGCGGTCGGTACGACGCTTCAGGTGCAGCCCGCCGCGTCGCTGGCCGGGATCGCCGCGGAGCACGGTGCGCGGCTGATCGTGGTGAACGCCGAGCCGACACCGTACGACGAACTGGCCGAGGAGACGATCCGCGAGCCCATCGGGACCGCACTGCCGTCGCTGCTCGCGCGGCTGTCCGCCGGGACGGACGCGGGGACCACCGGCTGAGTGGCGGGACGGCAAGCCGCGGCGGGCGGGCCGGTGGTCACGCGCATCCCGGCCGGGCCGGGCCCCGGCCCTCGAGTTCCTGCTGTATCCGGCGCGAGGGCCGGAACGTGTACAGGTCGAGGATGTCGGGGGCGTCCGCGAGGCCGGGCCCGCCCGCCTCGGCCCAGGCGACGACGTCGGCGACGGCATCGGGGTCGTTCACCAGGCCGAGCCAGACCGGGCGGCCGCCCGCCCTCCTGCCCTCGGCCGAAGGCTGCACGACGACGACGTTGGCCTGCTCGCAGGCGTCCAGACACTCCACGGCACGCACCGTGGCACTTCCGTCGAGCGACCGGCGCAGGGTGGCGAGCTGTGCGGCGTGGTCCACGTCCGGGACCTTCGGGGTACCGCAGCAGCATCCGCGGCAGACGCTGACGGTGGGCCGGGACGCGCCCCGGTCCGGCGTGGCGGCCCTGCCGGTGCGGCGACTCATGCGTATGTGCTCCAGGTCGTGGCGCGGATGATCACCGTGGGACTGTACCCAGCGTGCACCTGCTCGAACAGCTGCACGCCTCCGGCCGCGGCGGGCCCGGGCCTGTGGGGTAGAGTGGATGGCTGCGAAGGGGAGTAGCCCTGCAAACCGGTCGTCGACACACTGGAACCTCCGGGTTCCCGGTGGCCGGGCTCGTGATCGTTACGGGCGGGCGAGACCTTCGGTCAGGTATGACGTGCCCGCACTCCGTGGGCACTGCAGTCATGCCGGGCCGAGTGGTCCTCCGAAAAGCCCGAGTGGCGCTTCGCGGAAAGACCCGGGGCCCGGCTCTCACAGAAAGCCACCCGGAATGCATCTCGACCCCCTGGCGATCATCACCGCCTTCGGGCTGATCTTCCTCGCGGAGCTCCCCGACAAGACCATGTTCGCGTCGCTCGCCATGGGCACGCGCATGCGCCCGCTGTACGTCTGGTTCGGCACCTCGTCCGCGTTCATCGTGCATGTCGCGATCGCCGTCGGAGCGGGCGGCCTGATCGGGCTGCTGCCCGACTGGACAGTCAAGGTCATCTCCGCGTCCCTCTTCGCGTTCGGCGCCTTCATGCTGCTGCGCGCCGGGGGCGACGACGGTGACGACGAGGCGGACTCGAAGACCGTGACCGGCTTCTGGCCGGTGTACTCGACCGCCTTCATGGCCGTGTTCATCAGCGAATGGGGTGACCTCACCCAGATCACCACCGCCAACCTGGCCGCCAGCAACGGCACCTGGTCCACGGCCATCGGGTCCGCGGCCGCACTGATGTCGGTGTCGGCGCTCGCGCTCCTCGCGGGTCGCTTCATCGCCAAGCGGGTTCCGCTCAAGACGGTCCAGCGCGTCGGCGGACTGTGCATGCTGGGGCTGGCGATCTGGTCGGTCGTGGAGATCTTCACCGGCTGAGCCGGATCCGCGTCGCAGGACGGACGGAAGCCCGACGGTCGCCTTGCGCCGTCGGGCTTCGCCGTGTCTAGAACAATGCCGGAGTGTCACCCTCCGTGCCGTTCTCGAAGGCCAGCAGCCGCTGCTTGCGGTCGAGTCCGCCGCCGTAGCCGGTGAGGCTGCCCGAGGCTCCGACGACCCGGTGGCAGGGGACGATGATCCCGACCGGGTTCTTGCCGTTGGCGAGGCCCACCGCGCGGGATGCGCCCGGCTTGCCCAGGCGTTCGGCGAGTTCTCCGTACGAACGCGTCACGCCGTACGGGATCTGCTGGAGCTGGTCCCAGACACTGCGCTGGAACGGGGTGCCGTCCAGGCGCAGCGGCAGGTCGAACTCCCTCAGCTCACCCGCGAAATAGGCGTCCAGCTGGCGGGCCGCCTCCGTGAAGGGCCGCGGGTCCGGGTCGCCGAAGGATTCCTCGGGCGGCCGGTGGCGCTGACCGGTCATGTAGAGGCCCGCGAGCACGCCCTCGGTGGCCACGAGGGTCAGTGGACCGTACGGGCTGTCGACGACCGTGTACTGCCGGGTCGCGGCGCGTGTGGCACTCATCGGTGAACTCCCTTACGCGGGCAGATGGTTGATGGGATGGTCGTCGACGGTCCAGAGGTACTGGACCGCGTACGCCCGCCATGGGCGCCAGGCCGCCGCACGTGCGGTGAGCGCCGCGGGGGTCGAGGGGAGACCGAGTTCCTGTGCCGCCCGGCGGATGCCGAGGTCGGTGGGGACGAAGGCGTCCGGGTCCCCGAGCGCCCGCATGGCGATGACCTCGACGGTCCACGGGCCGAAACCCGGCAGTGCGGCCAGTTCGGCCCGGGCCCCCTCCCAGTCGGTGTCGGTGCCGAGCCGCAGTGAACCGTCGGCGAGCGCACCGACCAGGGTGGTGAGGGTGGTACGACGGCTGCGCGGCAGCGCCAGCTGTTCGGGGTCGAGCCCGGCAAGTGCCCCGGGGGTCGGGAAGAGGTGGGTGAGGCCGCCCTCCGGGTCGTCGACGGGAACGCCGTGGGCGGTGACCAGCCGGGCCGCGTGGGTGCGGGCGGCAGCCGTCGAGACCTGCTGGCCGAGCACCGCCCGTACGGCGAACTCCGCGCCGTCGACGGTCCGCGGCACCCGCCGCCCCGGCCCCTTGTCGATCAGCGGCGCGAGCAGCGGGTCGGACCTCAACTGGTCGTCGACGGCCACCGGGTCGGCGTCCAGGTCCAGCAGCCAGCGGCAGCGGCTGATGGCGAGGGTGAGATCGCGCGGATCGGTGAGGAGGAGCCGGCACCCGATGTGGTCGGGCTGCGGGGTGAGCGCGACGATGCCGTGCCCGTGGGGGAGGTCGAGTGTGCGGCGGTAGGCGCCGTCGCGCCACTCCTCGACGCCGGGGACCGCGGTCACGACAAGGTGGCCGAAGAGGTTGGAGGGGTTGAGCGGTGCCCGGTACGGCAGCCGCAGCGCTATCACTCCCGGGGTCACCGGCGGCTTCGAGGACCGGGCGGCGCGGGTGCGCAGCTCACTCGGCACAAGAGCGAAGACCTCGCGGACGGTGTCGTTGAAGGTACGGACGGAGGAGAACCCGGCCGCGAACGCCACGTCGGCCATGGGGAGCCCGGTGGTCTCGATGAGCAGCCGGGCGGTCTGGGCGCGCTGGGCGCGGGCCAGGGCGAGCGGACCGGCACCCAGCTCCGCGAGCAGCTGGCGCTCGATCTGCCGGGCGGAGTAGCCGAGCCTGGCGGCCAGCCCCGGCACCCCCTCGCGGTCGACGACGCCGTCCCCGATGAGCCGCATCGCGCGGGCGACCGAGTCGGCTCGGGCGTTCCACTCCGGGGAGCCGGGGCTGGTGTCGGGCCGGCACCGCTTGCACGCCCGGAAGCCGGCCTGCTGGCAGGCGGCGGCACTGGGGTAGAAAGTCATGTTCTCGACTTTGGGCGGCACGACGGGGCAGCTCGGACGGCAGTAGATCCGGGTGGTCAGAACCGCCGTGAAGAACCAGCCGTCGAAGCGGGCGTCCTTGGACCGGACGGCCCTTACGCAACGCTCGGTGTCGGTGTGCATGTCTCCAGCATGAGCCACCGGACATGGCCGGGCTGGCGGGAATCCGACATCAGCCTTGCGCCGCCAGGGCCTCCTCGAACTCCGCGTACGCGTGTGCGTCGAACAGCACGAACCGCACCTCCTCCACCGGCGCGGCCGCCTCAGCCAGGACCGTGCGGACCGCGATCCGCGCTCCGTCGTCCAGGGGCCACCCGTAGATGCCGGTGGAGACGGCGGGGAAGGCGACGGTACGGGCGCCCAGCTCGGCGGCGACCCGCAGCGATTCGCGGTAGCACGAGGCCAGCAGAACGGACCGGTCCTCGACGCTGCTCCACACCGGACCGACCGTGTGGATCACCCAGCGGGCGTCGAGCTTCCCGGCCGTGGTGGCGACGGCCCGGCCGGTCCGCAGCCCCTTTCCGTACTGCGAGGCACGCAGCTCGCGGCAGGCGGCGAGGATCTCCGGGCCGCCGCGGCGGTGGATCGCTCCGTCGACCCCGCCACCGCCGAGCAGGGAGGAGTTCGCCGCGTTGACGATGACATCGGCGGACTGCTCTGTGATGTCACCGCGTACCAGGGTGACGGCGACGGCCTCGGTTCTGCGCATGTGGCCCATGATGCCGTGTCCTCGCCGGCCGGACATCGCTTGTGGACTCCGGTGCAACTTTGGTGTTTTTCCGGACGTCCGGCAGCCCGCGCCGCGGGCTGCCGGGGACCGGCCGTCGTACGGGCCGTCAGCGCACCTTGCGCACCGGCAGGATCGCCAGCGCGCCGCAGAGACACACCAGTGAGGAGGTGATCAGCAGGATCGAGTAGTTGTGGCCGCCGCCGAGGGAGATGAGCAGCGCTCCCAGCGCGGGGGCGAAGATCTGCGGGGCCGACATCGCGATGTTGAAGATGCCGAGGTCCTTGGAGGGATTACCGGGGTCCGGCAGGACGTCGATGACAAGGGCGAGGTCGACGCCGAGGTAGGTGCCGAAGCCCAGGCCCAGCACGATCTCCGCGCAGTAGAAGAGGCCGATCGTGTCGGACTGGCTGAGGATCAGCATGCCCACGCCGAACAGCACCGCGGCGACGGCGATGAACGGCTTGCGGCGCCCGAAGCGGTCCGAGAGCCAGCCCGCGGCCTGCGCGGAGCCCATCACGCAGAGCCCGTAGATGAGGACGCCGGTGGCGAGCGTCTCGGTCGCCTCCGCGGTGGAGAGCCGCATCTCGTGCTGGAGGTAGATGAGACGGAAGGTGGTGAACATCCAGTTGGCGAGGGTCAGCAGGAAGCGTGAGAGCCAGGCCCAGGCGAAGTCCGGGTGCTGCCTGGGGTCCACCCAGTAGGTGCGCAGGACGGCCTTGAACCCTTCCCGCGGGAGCTTCTGCTCCAGCGGCTTGTCCGGCAGGACCAGGACGTAGCCGATCACCAGGAGGATGCCGATGGCGCTGGGGACCAGGAAGAGCAGCAGCATCTGGTCGGTGAAGCACTTGGCGATCCAGGTGCCCGCGGTGGGGGCCAGGTTCTGCATGATGCCGAGCAGCCCGCTGATCTTGCCGCGCTTCTGCTCGGGGACGTTGTCGGCGACGGTCGCGACGAAGGCGGCGAGTGCCGCGTTGGCGGACGCGGAGGCGATGACGAAGCCGACGGTGACGACGGCGACGCTGCTCGCCGTCGCGATGATCAGCAGTCCGATCAGCAGGCCCAGCATGCCGAGCACCAGCCACGGCCTGCGGCGGCCGAAGCGGCTGGTGGTGCGGTCGCTGAGGCGCCCGAAGAACGGGTTCGCCAGCATCGCGGCCACCGAACCGGTCGTGGTGACGATGCCGAGCGCGGTGACCTGGTCGTCCTCGGGGACGATCGACTGCACCTTGAGTTGCAGGCTGACCAGGATGGGCGTCAAGAGGGCCAGGAACAGGCCGAGTTGGCCTGCCGCCATGCCGACCACCAGTCGGGGCCGGGGGTTCTGGACGGTGGGGGCGGACTCGCCGGGCGGGGGCGCGCCGGTGTCGCTGCGAAGGGTGTCCGTGGTCATGGTGAGGGTTGCTTCCTGTTGAGCGGGCAGGACGTGCGCAGACATGGGGAGGCACGGTGCGAGGCGGGGCTCGGATGCCGTCGGCTGCGGCAGGTGGTCTCGCGTCGTCGGGGAGGCGTACCGCCCGTGGGGCCGGGCAGACGTCCCCGACGGGCCGCGCGGGAGCTGGTCAGCCGTGGGTGAGGTGGCGGTCCGCGCCCACCAGGCGCTGAGGTCCGGTGAGTTCGATGTCGGCGCTCAGCCGGATGTCGCCGCTGGAGGAGCCGACCATGAGACGGATGGTGCCGGGCTCGACGATGCGCCGCCCGTCGCCCGAGGCGTCCTTGGTGTACGAGGTCTGGTCGGCGTGCACCCGGAACGACACCCGGGTCGCCTCGCCGGGTTCGAGGTCGACGACGCCGAAGGCCGCCAGCTGCTGGGTGGGCCGGGCCACCTGGGCGACCGGGTCGTCGTAGTACAGCTGGACCGTCTCCCGGCCGGCGCGGTCACCCGTGTTGCGTACCAGGCAGGAGACCTCGATGAACCCGTCGGTGGGTACGCGCCCGTCCTCGGCGGTCCGCAGGTCCTCGTACTCGAAGGAGGTGTACGAGATGCCGTGCCCGAAGGGATACAGGGGCGTGTTGTCGAGGACACTGATGCCGTCGCTGAAGCGGCCGAGGGGCGGGTTGAGGTAGGTACCCGGACCACTCCCCGGGGAGGCCGGGATCTGCACGGGCAGCTTGCCGCCGGGGGTGACCCGGCCCGACAGCACCCGGGCCAGTGCGGGACCGCCCTCCTCGCCGGGCATGAACGTCTGCACGACGGCCGCGCAGCGTTCGGCGAGACCGCCGAGCGCATACGGGCGTCCGGAGACCACGAGCAGGACGACCGGGACGCCGGTGGCCAGCACCTCCTCGACCAACTGCACCTGCACGCCGGGGAGTCGGAGGTCGGAGGCGTCGCATCCCTCCCCCGAGGTGCCGTTGCCGAACATGCCGGAGCGGTCGCCGACGACGACCAGGGCCAGATCGGCCGAGGCGGCCGCGCGGACGGCGGCGGGCAGGCCTGAACGGTCGGTGCCGCTGACCGTGCAGCCCTGCTCGTAGGTGAAGGTGACGTCCGGCAGTTCGGCGGTGAGCGCCTCACGCAGACTGGGCAGGGCGAGCCCGGCCGGGTGGCCGGGGTGCTTGGGCAGCACGTGATTGGGGAACGAGTAGCAGCCCAGGAAGGTGCCGGAGTCGTCGGCGCCGGGGCCGATCAGGGCGATGGCCGGGGTGCGGGCGGCGGCCAGCGGCAGGGCGGCGCCCTCGTTGGCGAGCAGGACGACGGAGCGTTCGGCGAGGGTGCGCGCGAGGGCGCGGTTGGCCGGGGAGTCCAGGTCGACGGCGGTGCCGACACCGGCGTCCGTCTCCGGGGTGTAGCCGGCGTCCAGCAGGCCGAGCTGGAGCTTGTGGCGCAGGACGCGTTCGACGGCGCGGTCCAGGAGCTCGGGGGCCACCTGGCCCGCTTCGAGCTGCTGGGCGAGAGGTTCGCCGTAACAGCGGGTGTTGGGAAGCTCGATGTCCATGCCGGCGCCCAGGGCGAGGCGGGCCGCGTCACCCTCGGTGGCGGCGACGCGGTGCATGGTGCGCAGAAACGCGATCGACCCGTAGTCGGAGACGACGGTTCCGGTGAAGCCCCACTGCTCGCGCAGCACGGTCGTCAGGAGGGACTCGTCGGCGCAGGCGGGGACGCCGTCCTGGTCGGTGTAGGTGTTCATCACCGAACCGACGGCGCCTTCGCGTACCGCCATCTCGAACGGCGGCAGGATCACATCGGCCATCTCGCGGGCGCCGATGGAGACGGGCGCGTGGTTGCGGGCCCCGCGCGAGGCCGCGTGACCGGCGAAGTGCTTGAGGGTCGCGATGACGCCCTGGGACTGCACGCCGCGCACATAGGCGGTGCCCACCAGCCCGGTCAGGTACGGGTCCTCGCCGAGGGTCTCCTCGACACGGCCCCAGCGGTAGTCGCGCACCACGTCCAGGACCGGGGCGAGCCCCTGGTGGACGCCGACGGACGCCATGTCGCGGCCGATCGCGGCGCCCATCTCCTCGACCAGCGCGGTGTCGAAGGTCGCGGCCCAGGCCAGCGGCGTGGGGTAGACGGTGGCGCCGAACGCGGCGAAGCCGGTGAGGCACTCCTCGTGGGCGATGGCCGGGATGCCCAGGCGGGTGGTGTCGATCAGCAGCCGCTGCAGGCGGACGAGCTCGGCGCGGCCCTCCTCGGGGGTGAGGGGCCTGGTGCCGTAGGGGCGGGTGAGATGGCCGATGCCGTGGGCGAGGGCTGCGGACTCGCCCGAGCGGGCGGCGAGCGCCTCCTCGATCGGTGCGACCCGGGCGTCGCCGCTGCCGACATTGGCCTTGGCCCAGTAGCTGCCCAGCTGGGCGAGTTTCTCGGTCCGCGTCATCGCGGCCATGAGGGCCTCGACCCGCTCGTCGTCCCCGAGCGAGGTGTCGTTCCAGTGGTTCATGGGGGGGCTCCTGCTCCCGGCCGTAAGCCTGCGACGCCACGTCGGGAGTCCGGGCCGGTTAGATAAATTCACGCCATTTACAAAAAGACGCGTGAAGCATGCACAGGAGCAAACGGCCAGGTCAATAGGTTCTCGGCATCGTCTTCAACAATCCGGAACGGATAATTCCGGCCATGCCGAAGAGCGGCTGCGCGGCCCTTTTCGGGGCAGCGCGCAGCCGCTTCGGGCCTCGGTGGCGCAGGGGTGCAGCCGCGGGCGACGCGGGCGTCAGTGGCCGAACGACCGGTGCGCCACACCTTCCAGATGCGCGCGCATCGCCGCCTCGCAGCCGTCTCCGTCCGCTGACTCGAACGCGCCGAGCACCGCGGCGTGTTCGGCGAGCGCTTCCTCGGTGTCGGTGACCCGGCCGCCGGTGAAACGGCGGAAGCGCTGGATGTGCGCGCCCAGCGGGTCGATCGCCGCGGAGAGGAAACGGTTGCCCGCCGCGCGGGCGATGGTGGCGTGGAAGGCCGAGTCGGCCTGGAGGTAGGCCCGGAAGTCGTCCGCCACCCGCTGCGCCGCCGCCGCTTCCATCAGCCGGTGGCTCTCGGCCAGTGCGCGCGCCGTGCCCGCCGCGTCCCGCTCACACGCCTGGCGGGCGCTGTACGGCTCGATGAGCAACCGGGCGCCCATCAGTTCGCGGAACCCCGCGTCGTCCAGGAGCGGGGCGACCGTGTAGCCGCGGTGCGGGACCCGGACGACCAGGCCGGTGTTCTCCAGCTTGGCGAGCGCCTCGCGCAGCGGCGTCGGCGAGACGCCCCAGTCCTTGGCGATGGTGTCGATGCGCAGGGGTGTGCCCGGCTCCAGACCTTCGTCGAGGATCAGGGCGAGCAACGCGTCGTACGCCTCGTCCATGAGCACGGTCCTGCCGAGCCCGGCCGGACGCACCTGCCTGCCGACTGGTCCCATCGTTGACTCTCCCTGTGATGTGCCGGACGCTTCCGGCGGACCGGCTTTCAGCCTAGTCGGAGCGGCGGCCCCTCCCCCCGTGGGGCCGCGTTCAGTGCGCGGTGCGCGGGGACAGCAGGGTGATCAGCGCCGAGTCGTCCTCGGCCGCCAGACCCTGGCTGATGGCGAGCTGGTAGAGCTGGTCGGCCGCGGCGGCCACGGAGGTGGCGACGCCGGCCTTCTTGGCGAGGGACACCACGATGTTCATGTCCTTGCGGATGATGTCCAGCCGGGAACGCAGCTCGGGGCCACCGGTGCCGTCCTCCTTCACCTCGTACTGCTGGACCATGCGCGGGCCGCGGTCGGCCAGCATGAAGGACGCCGCGGCGCCCTGGCCCAGGACGTCGACGGCGCGGTCCAGATCGATACCGAGGGCGCGGGCGAGCGCGAGCGACTCGGCGGCGGCCGCGGTGTGGATGCCGCACAGGAGCTGGTTGACGGTCTTCATGATCTGGCCGTCACCGATGCGCGGTCCGACGATGTGCAGCGTGGAACCGAGCCGGGCGAGGACCGGCCGGGAGGCGGCGAGGGCCGCGTCGTCCGCGCCGACCATGATCAGCAGATCGCCGGTGCCGGCGCGTACGGAACCGCCGCTGACGGGGGCGTCCACCAGCAGTACGCCCTGCTGGGCGAGGCGAGCCGCGACGGCCTGGACACCGTCGACGCCGACGGTCGACGTGACCACGACGACCGCGCCCTCGCGCAGCGACTCGGCGGCCCCGCGCTCGACGATCCCCCCACCGAACAGACAGGACTCCAGCTGCTCCTGGTCGCGTACGGCGATGACGACCACATCGGCGCCCTGTGCGGCCTCGGCCGGAGTGGCGGCGGGCGTGGCACCGGCCTGCGCGGCGAGGGCGCGGCGTTCCTCGAAGACGTCGAACGCCTGGACCGGGAAGGCGCCGGCGAGGCGGGTGGCCATGGGCAGACCCATGGCACCGAGACCGAGGACGGCGGTGGTGGGGGCGGAGGTGGGGTGCTCAGCGGACATCGGGTGCTTCTTCCTTGCGGGATGCGGTCGTGAGGGCCGCATGGACAGATTCTCTTACGGTGTCCGCGGGAGCCCGGACCCTTCCCGTTCGAGGTCGGAACGGGTGCGGGCCGCTGGCGTACGGGCGCGGACTTCGCAGATGCGACGGGTCAGACGAAGACCGCGTACATGAGCAGGGACATGGCCAGGCCCATCACGGCGACGATCGTCGAGAGCGCAGACCAGGTCTTGATGTTCTGGGAGACGCTCATCCCGAAGTACTCCTTCGCCAGCCAGAAGCCGGCGTCGTTGACGTGGGAGAAGAAGAGTGATCCCGCACCCACGGCGAGCGCGATCAGAGAGGCCTCCACCGGTGGCACGCCCGCCGCCATCGGAGCCATGATGCCCGCGGCGGCGGTGGTGGCGACGGTCGCCGAGCCGGTGGCCAGGCGGATCAGGACGGCGAGCAGCCAGCCGAGGACGAGCAGCGGCATGTGCGCCTCCGCGGCGAACTTGCCGATGGCGTCGGCGACGCCGGTGTCCACGATGAGCTGCTTGAAGCCGCCGCCCGCGCCGACGACGAGCAGGATGCCGGCGACCGCGGGCAGGCCCGCGGTCACGGTCGCGCGGACCTCGGCACGGTCGCGTCCGAGGCGGAAACCGAAGACGACCATGGCGACGAGCACCGCGATGAACATCGCGACGAGCGGGGTGCCGAGGAAGTCCAGCAGGTGGTTGTACCAGGCGTCACCGGGGAACGCGATGTCGGCGACCGACTTGGCGAGCATCAGTACGACGGGCAGGGCGACCGCGCCGACCGAGACGGCGAAGCTCGGCAGCCGCCGGGCCGCACCCGTCTCCCGCGCCCGGTCGGCCTCCTTGACGAGGGAGGCGACGAGTTCGGCCGGGGCCTCGCTGCGCACCCGGCGGGCTATGAACTTCCCGTACAGCGGTCCCGCGATGATCACGGTGGGTATCGCCGCGAGCAGGCCCAGGCCGAGTGTGGTGCCGACGTCGGCGTTGAGCGCGCTGACGGCGACCAGCGGGCCGGGGTGCGGCGGCACGAACGCGTGCATGGTGCCCAGGCCCGCGAGGGCGGGCACGGCGAGGAGCACCAGGGGCGTGTTCGTCCGCCTGGCCATGACCACGATGATCGGCACCAGCAGGACGAGGCCCACCTCGAAGAACATCGGGAGGCCGATGACCGCGGCGATCAGCGCCATCGACCAGGGCAGCAGCCGGGGGCCCGAGCGCGAGCCGATCGTGTCGACGATGCGGTCGACGCCTCCCGAGTCGGCGAGGAGCTTGCCGAGGATGGAGCCGAGCGCGATCAGGGCGCCGGTGGAGCCGAGCGTGGAGCCCATTCCGGTGCTGAACGAGTCGACCACCTTGGCCAGTTCGGTGCCCGAACCTATGCCGAGGACGACCGAACCGCCGATGAGGGCGACGAACGGATGGAAGTCGAGAATCGCGATCAGCGAGATGATCACGCCGATGGCGAGGGCGACCATGACGATGAGCCGGGTGTCGTGTCCGGTCCAGGGCGCGGTCGCCGCGGCCAGGACGTCGGTCCCGGTCAGGGCGAGCGGAGACATGCGGGGTGCACCTTACGTCGTTGTAAGTGGTGGCAGGGGTGATGCGGCGGAACGGGCGGGCGTCAGCAGCCGGTGGCCGGCCCGCCCTCGGGCCCGGCGGCCGCGGCGGTGTCGTACGCGTCGAGGACGGCGACCTTCTCGCCCGAGGGCGAGGACGCGTCGAAGCGGTAGCCGAGCCACTCACGCACCAGCCGGCGGGCGAGTTCGAGACCGATGACGCGCTGGCCCATGGTGAGGACCTGGGCGTTGTTGCTCAGTACCGCCCGTTCGACGGAGAAGCTGTCGTGGGCGGTGACGGCGCGGATGCCGCGCACCTTGTTGGCGCTGATCGCGACGCCGAGTCCGGTGCCGCACAGCAGCAGGGCCCGGTCGGCTTCCCCGTCGGCGACCACACGTGCGGCGGCCACCCCGATGTGCGGGTAGGCGGTGTGCTCGTCCGCGGTCACCCCGACGTCGAGGACGGACCCGACGCGCGGGTCGGCTTCCAGGTCGGCCTTGAGGGCCTCCTTGTACGCGTATCCGGCGTCGTCGCAGCCGATGACGATGCGGAGCGGAACGGGGTGCTGGTTCTGCGTCATGTCGGGTTTCCCGTGGGGTGGTGGTGATGGTCTGGTTCGTTCGGGCCGTGCGTCGTGGCTGCCGTTCAGCCGTTGTCGTCGCTGTCGGCGTCGCCGTTGCCGAGCAGAGCGGCGACGGTCCGGGCGCAGAGGGCCAGGGAGAGGGCTCCGGCGTCGGGGGTTCCGACGCTGCGTTCGGCCAGCGGGCGGGCACGGCCCAGGCGCGGGGTGAGCGCGGCGGTGGCGGCGGCGGCCTCGGTGGCCACGGCTGCCGCCTCCGCGAAGGCGGCACGGGGGTTCGCACCCCGTGCGACGCCTGTGGTGAAGGTGTCGACGAGCGGGGCGAGGGCGTCGACGAGGGTCTTGTCGCCGGGCTTCGCGCCGCCGAGCGAGGTGACGGCGTCGAGAGCGGCGCGGGCACCCGCGGCGGTGCGCAGCCCGTCGGCCCGGCCGGTGTCGCCGAGCTCCTGGGCCAGGGCGCGCAGGGCGACACCCCACAGCACGCCCGACGTGCCGCCGGCCTCGTCGGCCCAGGCGTCGGCGGCTGCGCTCAGCAGCGAACGGGCGCCCGCCTCGTCCGAGTCGGCTTCCTCGGCGGCCCGGACGGCCGCGTCGACGCCCTTGGTCATGCCGCGCCCGTGGTCACCGTCGCCGGCGACCGCGTCGACGCGGCCGAGTTCGGCGGCGGCCTCGTGCAGTGCGGTGCGCAGCGCCCGCAGGGCGGCCAGGGTGCCGGCCGCGGCCTCGCGCGATGCGGCGTCCCCCTGGGTGATCGGGGCTCCGGGGATCGCGTCGGGCAGGACGCACGGCCCGTCCGGGACCTTCGGCAGGGGCAGACGGCTGAAGCCGGGGGCGTCGGCGGAGGAGCACCACCAGCGTTCGAGGTCCTCGTCGAGCCACATCAGGGTCAGGGAGCAGGCGGCCATGTCGAGGCTGGTCACGAGTTCCCCGACCTCGGGCCGCACCACCGTGAGCCCGGCTCCGGCCAGGGCGTCGGCCACGTGACCCCACAGCAGGAACAGTTCCTCGTACTTGGTGGCGCCCAGTCCGTTGAGGATCGCGGCGACGCGCGGACCCGCCCCTTCCGGGCGTTCGGCGAGGAGCCGCTCGACAAGGGTGCGGGCGATCGCCGGAGCGTCGGCCATGTCGGCGTCGCGCACGCCGGGTTCGCCGTGGATGCCGAGGCCGATGGCCATCTTGCCCTCGGGAACCGTGAAGAGCGGAGCGTCGGCGCCGGGCATGGTGCAGCCGTCGAAGGCGATGCCGAAGGAGTACGTGCGGTCGTTGGCGTGGTTGGCCGCGGCTTCGACGCCGTCCAGGTCGAGGCCTTCCTCGGCGGCCGCTCCGGCGACCTTGAAGACGGTGAAGTCGCCCGCGATACCCCGGCGTTCGTGGCGCCGCTCGGCAGGGGCGCTGGCCACGTCGTCGGTGACCATGACGGTACGGGTGTCGATCCCGGCGTCGCGCAGGCGGGCCTGGGCCATACCGAAGTTCATTCGGTCGCCCGCGTAGTTGCCGAAGGAGAAGAGGACTCCGGCACCGGCGTCGGCGGCCCGTGCCACCGACTCGGCCTGCCGGGCCGAGGGCGAGGTGAAGATGTTGCCGACCACGGCGCCCGCCGCGAGCCCTTCACCCACCAGTCCGCTGAACGCCGGGTAGTGCCCCGAACCGCCGCCGACGACGACCGCGACCCGGCCCGCGCTCTGCGGCCGCGCGCGGACGACGCCACCGGGCACCACGGTGACGTGCTCCGGGTAGGCCGCGGCGAAGCCTCGCAGCTGGTCCTCGCTGAAGCGGTCGGGGTCGTCGAAGAGCCGGGTCATGGCGGTGAGTTCCTTGTCGGAGAAAGTACGGGGGTACGGGTGCGGGATGTCGTGGTCGCGCCGGGAGCGGCCCGTGGAGCAAGTCCCTTGCGGCGGAGGGCCACTTCACGCGCCGGCTTCCGGACCGTCCAGGACGCGGCAGCGGGCCGGGGCGGTCGCAAGGGGCAGGCGGGACAGGGGCGGAGGCCGGGGCCTGCGGGGCGAGCAGGCCCCGCCACCCCGAGGTGCGGTGCACGGTGGCCGCGCGTCACGGCGCCGCGTCGGACTCCGTGTCCCGCGGTGCGCCGGGGCCGCGCGGAGTTCCTCAGGCCCCGGTGCGGCGCGGCAGGATCCGCCTGAGGTAGTCGCGGTTGGAGGCGGCCACGCTCAGGCCGTCGCCGCCGTAGTGCTCGACGCAGAACGCGCCGGTGTAGCCGTGCGCGAGGGCGATCCGGACGGCCTGGCGGTAGCTGACGAATCCGGACTCCATGGGGGCCGGGGAGGTCAGAACGGTGCCCGTGGCGGGGTCCTCGACCCGGTAGTAGCTCTTCACGTGCCAGTAGTTGGCGTGCGGCAGCGTCTTGGTGACCATCGATTCCCAGGACTCGATGGGGCGCTGCATCCGGATGAGGTTGCCGAGGTCCGGATTGAGGCCGACGTTGTCGCGGCCGATGTCGGTGAGCAGGGCGACGGAGGAATCCGCGGTGCCGAGGTAGGTGTCCTCGTACATCTCCAGCGACAGCTCGACACCCACCGAGGCGGCGTGGTCGGCGAGTTCGCGCAGGCGGGTGACGGCCTTGTCCCAGGTCTCGCGATCGCCGACCGGGTCCTTGGGGCCGGGCACCGTCCAGAACCAGAGCACGGCCTGCTGCTCGGGGGTGAGCGGCCGGTGCAACCCGACCGAGACGAGCGGCACGCCGAGCGCGGCAGCGGCGTCGATGGTCCGGTGCGAGTAGGCGAGGTTGGCGTCGCCGTCGACGGGGTCGATGACGCTGCGGCGGATCGCGGAGATGGCCGGAGCGCTCAGACCGACCTCGGAGAGCGTCGCCCGCAGTTCCTCGAGGCGGGCGGGGGCGAGGTCGCCGGGGCGCAGCCACCCGTCCGTCAGGTCGACCTCTGTGAAGCCGGCGTCCACGACGTCCTGCAGGCTCTCGGCCCACTGCTGGGCGGTCTGCTCCTGGGTGGAGACGCCATCGGGCCCCACGTTCGGGAACTGCAGGAGGGCGGCGGCGATCGGCCAGGTTTCTGCGGTGTGAGTCATCAACGGCTCCCTTTCTCTATTTCATATAGGATCTAGAATTGTGGAGCCTGTCAATGTGGCCCGCGTCACGCACCCCCAGGCGGGCCCCGGGCTCGTCCGGCCCCGGGGCGGACGGGGCGCAACGCATTCACGGAACGGAGCAAGGAGGGAGCCGGCGCCGGAGCCGGGAGCGCCGGACCCAGGAGCGCCGGAGCCGGGAGCATCGGACCCGGGAGCGCCGGAGTCCGCTTGCGGCGCCCGTCGCCCCTGTCGCGGAGCGCGCCGGTACGCGAACGGCCGGGCAGCCGTGTACCGGACACCGGCGCGCCCCGTGCGGGATCAGCCGCGCGTCGATTCGGGCGCCGCGCGGGCCGCGTCGTCCGGCTCTTCACGGGCGCCGGCCCATACCCGTTCACCCCAACGGCACTTGACGCTCCGTCAGGAAAGGAGCCGGCGTCGTGGAAGACCCCGGGGTGGCGTGGAGGAGGTCAGACCGTCCGCAGCCGACGCCAGACCGCCTTCGCCGCGTGGTGACCGGACATGCCGTGCACGCCCGGCCCCGGCGGGGTGGCCGAGGAACACAGGAACACGGCCGGATGCACCGTCGCGTAGGGGACGCGGGCGAGCTTGGGCCGGATCACCGTCTGCAGGCCCGCGAAGGCACCACAGGCGATGTCGCCGCCGATGTAATTGGCGTTGCGCGCGGCGAGTTGGGGCGGTCCCGCGACGGCGCGGGCCAGTACCAGATCGCGGAATCCGGGGGCGAACCGCTCCAGTTGCCGCTCGATGACCTCGGTGGCGTCGCCCTCCCAGCCCGCCGGGACGTGTCCGTACACCCAGAAGACATGACGGCCCTCCGGCGCCCGGGACGGGTCGACAAGACTGGGCTGGGCGGTGATCAGGAACGGCACGCTCGGGTCACGCCCCGCCACGGCCGCCCGCAACGCGCCGTCGATCTCGCCCGCCGTCGGCCCGATATGGACCGTGCCGGCCCGGCGGGCCTCCTCCGAGGCCCACGGGACGGGACCCGACAACGCATAGTCGATCTTGAAGCAGGACGCACCGTACCGATAGCCGCGGTAGGCGTGCCCCAGCCCGGCGATGCGGGCGAGGGCGGTCGGCGAGGTGTCGAAGACATAGGCCCGGGCCGGCGGGAGCTCGTCGAGACGCTTGACCTCCGCGCCGGTACGGATCGTGCCGCCCAGCTCACGCAGGTACGAGGCAAGGGCGTCGGAGACGGCCTGCGAGCCGCCACGCGGCACCGGCCAGCCGTTCGCGTGCGCCGCGAGCGCGAAGAGCAGGGCGACTCCGCCGGTCGCGAGTCCGGTGGTCGGGGCGATGGCATGTGCGGCGAGCCCGGCGAACAGGCCACGCGCCTTCGCCCCCTGGAAACGGCGGGAGAGAAGTGTGGCGGGCTGGATCGCATCGAACCCGAACCGCGCCCATCGGTACGGATGGCGCGGCAGCCCGTCCCACGGCGTACGCAGGAAGTCTTCGGCGAGCGAGTCCCAGTGCCCCAGGTACGGGGCGACGAGTCTGCGGTACGCCCCCGCGTCCCGCGGACCGAGCGACATGGCGCTCTCCCCCACCGAGCCGGAGAGCACGGCGGCGGTTCCGTCGGGAAACGGATGGGCGAGCGACAGTTCGGGCTGGAGCCACTCCAGGCCGTGCCGGGCGAGCGGCATCGCGGCGAACGCCGGCGAGCCGATACCCAGCGGGTGCACGGCGGAACACGGGTCGTGCCGGAAGCCGGGGAGGGTGAGTTCCTCGGTGCGGGCGCCGCCCCCGACCGTCTCCGCCGCCTCGAACACCTCCACCGCGAAACCACGGCGGGCCAGCTCGGCTGCGGCGGTCAGCCCGTTGGGTCCCGCCCCCACAACGACGGCATCGAGCATCGACGGCACCTTCGGACTCCTTCGTCAGCCGACGGCCATGAGACCCCAGGATATTCCGCTGCGCCACCGGCCCGCCCGCGGGTAAGGTCCCGGCCGATGAACACGGATCCTGCTGCGGAATCATCCCCCGGAACGCCGGCCGCACCGGCCGGCGAATCGCTGGTCCTCCGGATGGCGGCCCGGCTGACCTCGGTGAGGGGGGTGCGGGCCGTCGTGCTGGGCGGCAGCCGGGCCCGCGGGACCCATCGCCCGGACTCCGACTGGGATCTCGGCGTCTACTACCGCGGCGCACCGGACCTGGCCGCCCTGACCGCTCTCGCCTGCGAGGCGCAGGGCTCACCGGTGGAGGTCGCGGGTCCCGGCGGGTGGGGTCCGTGGGTCGACGGCGGGGCCTGGCTGCGGGTGGACGGCATCGCGGTGGACTGGATCCTGCGCGATCTGGACCGGGTCGAGAAGGTGTGGTCCGACTGCCGCGAAGGCCGCTTCGAGATCGGCATCCAGCCCGGACATCCCCTGGGCTTCTGGTCGCCCTGCTATCCGGGCGAGGTCGCCCTCGGCCGCGTACTGGCCGATCCGCACGGCGAACTGACGGCGCTTCAGGCCGACACCCGCGCCTATCCGGAGCCGCTGCGCCGGTCCGTCGTCGACGCCGCCTGGGAGGCGGACTTCTCGGTGCAGGCGGCCCGCAAGTCGGCGCCGTCCGGCGACACCCTCCATGTCGGCCTGTGCCTGTCGAGGGCGTTCGGCATTCTGGCCCAGGCGCTCCACGCCCATCACCGCGCGTGGTGCCTCAACGAGAAGGGGGCGCTGGCCGCGGCCGCGCTGCTGCCGGACACTCCGGCGGACTTCACCGAACGGGTCGGCGCCGCGCTGCGCGGTCTGGACCCGGCGGCGGTGGAGACGGCGGCGTCCGTGGTGCGTGATGTGCGGGCGGCGCTCCGGTGAGGAGAGTGCGGGCGCCCCGGCTCCGGTCGGGGTCGGCCGGGAACCGCGCACTCCGGTTCCCATGACGCCGGACCGCTCCGGCCCCGTACACCCGGCCGGGTTCCGCCGGCCGTACTCGGGCGGCCGCGAACGGGACCGGGGCGGCGGGCGGGAACGGGCCGGACGGCCGCGGCGGGTCCGCCGGTCCGGCAGGGTGCCCGTTCCGTGCGGGGCGCCGGGGCGGGGGCCATCGCCCTCACTCGTCCCGGATGGCGGTGACGCAGCGCACGAGGAAAACTCGGACCGTGGATACTTCGCGGCCCGATGCGGCGCCGGGCAGGACGGTCCTCGTCACCGGGGCCACCCAGGGACTGGGCCGCCATCTCGCCCTCGGTCTCGCCGCCCGTGGCACCGCCACGCTGCTGCTGCACGGACGGGACGCGGGACGGCTGGCCGCCGTCGCCGCGGAGGTACGGTCGGCGGCGCCCGGCACGCAGGTGCGGACCCAGCTAGCCGATCTGGCCGACCTCGACCGGGTCCGGGCCATGGCCGCCCGGATCCGCGGCACCGAACCCCGGCTCGACGTCCTGGTCAACAACGCGGCAGTCGGCGGCGGGGCCAGTCCGGACCGCCGGGAGGTGAGCCGGCAGGGATACGAGCTGCGGTTCGCGGTGAACCACCTGGCACCGTATCTGCTGACCCGTGAGCTGCTGCCGCTGCTGATCGCGTCCGCGCCGGCCCGGGTGGTCAACGTGGCCTCGATGGGGCAGGCGCCCGTCGACCTCGACGACCTCATGGTGGAGCGGGACTACGAGGGCCTCGACGCGTACTGCCGCAGCAAACTCGCAATGATCATGTCGCCTTCGACCTGGCGGCCGAGCTGGCGGATACCGGTGTCACCGTCAACGCGCTGCATCCGGCGCACCTGATGGACACCCGGGCGGTACGCGAGTGCGGGTTCACGCCCGCGGTGCCGGTCGACGACGGCGTACGGCCCGTGGTCCGGCTGATCACCGATCCGGCTCTGGCCACCGTCACCGGGCGTTACTTCGACCGGTTCACGGACTCCACCGCGCATGAGCAGGCCTACGACATCGAGGCCCGGGCCCGACTCGCCGCGATGACCCGAGCGCTCGTCGACCGACCGGGCCCCGCCGGAGAGGTCAGCCCCCGGTGCGCAGCGCCGCCAGGATCCGCTCGGCGGTCTCCCGGTCACGGGCGGCGGTGAACGGCAGGTCGTTGCCGCCGATGATGCGGAACGGCGCGCCCGAGAGCGTGGCCTGGAAACCGCCCGCCTCGGTGACCAGGAGCAGACCTGCCGCATGGTCCCAGGCGAACTCCCAGCTGAAGGCGACCGCGTCCTGGTCGCCGCGGGCGACGGCCAGGTACTCGAGGCCCGCGGAGCCGCAGGGGCGGGCGTCGACACCGTCGATGAACAGGCCCCGCAGGGCGTGCTTCTGCGCGTCGGTGGTGTAGTCGGGATGCGACATCGCCACCTTGAGGACGGCGCCGGGCGCGGGCGATCCGGAGCGTATCGGGGCGCCGTTCAGAACGGCGCCCCGGCCGCGCACCGCGACGGCCATCTCGTCCAGAGCCGCGGCATAGGTCCAGGAGGCGAGGAGTTCTCCGTGGTGGGCCAGGGCGACCAGGGTGCAGAAGCCCGGCTCACCTCGGACGAACTGACGGGTCCCGTCGACCGGGTCGACGATCCAGACCGGTGCGTCGCCGCCCAGCGCCTCGTACACCTTCGGATCCGCGTGTACCGCCTCCTCACCGACGACCACCGAGCCCGGCAGGAGCCGGGTCAGGGACGCGGTGAGGTGTTCCTCGGCCAGACGGTCCGCGGTGGTGACGAGATCGTGCGGACCGCTCTTCTCGATGATCTCGTCCGCCGTGAGCTGCCGGTAGCGCGGCAAGATCTCGGCGGCGGCCGCTGCGCGGACCGCCTCCTCGACGTCGGTCAGGTCCCCGGCAAGAAAGTCATCGATCATGACTCCAGCTAAGCACGGTCCACCGGGTCCCTGACGACCTGGTCATGACGGGGAGGTGGCCGCTCAGCGACCGACCGCGTACCCCTGCATGCCGCGCGGGTTGGCGGCGGCGGAGAGCACCCCGGTCTCCGGGTCGCGGGCGACGGCGCACATCCGCCCCTCGGACCACGGGTCGCCGACCGTGACCTCGTGGCCGCGGCGGCGCAGCTCCTCGACGACCTCCGGATCCATGCGCTCCTCGACGGTGACGCTGCCGGGCCGCATCCCCCGCGGGAAGAACGAGCCGGGGAAGCTGTCGTTGTGCCAGTTCGGGGCGTCGATGGCGCCCTGCAGGTCGAGCCCGCCGCGGACCTCGGCGCGCAGCGCGACGGCGAGGAAGAAGTGCAGCTGCCACTGGTCCTGCTGGTCACCACCGGGCGTGCCGAACGCCATCACCGGCACCCCGTCGCGCAGCGCGACGGAAGGGGTGAGGGTGGTACGGGGGCGGCAGCCGGGGGTGAGGGAGTTCGGCAGGCCCTCGTCGAGCCACGCCATCTGGAGACGGGTGCCGAGCGGGAAGCCGAGCTCCGGGACGACCGGGTTGGACTGCAGCCAGCCGCCGCTGGGGGTGGCGGAGACCATGTTGCCCCAGCGGTCGACGACGTCGACGTGGCAGGTGTCGCCACGGGTCGCGCCGTTCTCGGCCACGGCCGGCTCACCGGCGCCGTCCTTGGCGACGGTGGGCTCGCCGACGCCGGCGGCCGGGATGCCCATGGCGTCGAAGCCGGACTCTCCGGCGGCCACCGCATGCGCGTGCCCGCTGAGGACCGGGGTACGGCCCTCGGGGCTGCCGGGGCGCAGCTCGCGCGACGCCTTGTCGGTGATGAGTGCGCGCCGCTCGGTGTTGTACGGCTCCGAGAGCAGTACGTCGAGGGGCACCTCGGCGGCGTCGCCGTACCAGGCCTCGCGGTCGGCCATGGCGAGCTTGCAGCCCTCGATGAGCAGGTGGACGTACTCCGCGGAGCCGTATCGGGGCAGTTCGGCGGGGAGCAGGGCGAGCTGCTGGAGGAAGGCGGGGCCCTGGCTCCAGCCGCCGGCCTTGGCGAGCGTCCAGCCGTTCCAGTCGTAGGTGGCGGGCGCCTCGTACGACGCGGACCAGCCGGCCAGGTCGGCGGCGGTGAGCGTGCCGGTGTGGCGGGTCCCGCTGGTGTCCATGGTGGGGCGGGCGGCCTGTCGGACCAGGGCCTCGGCGATGAAGCCCTCGCTCCAGATCTTCCGGGCGGCGTCGATCTGCGCGACGCGGTCGTCGCCGCCGGTCTCCTCCGCCTCGGCTATCAGGCGGCGCCAGGTCGCGGCGAGGGCCGGGTTGCGGAAGAGCTCGCCCGGCTTCGGGGACTTGCCACCGGGGAGGTAGACGTCGGCGGACGACTGCCACTCGGTCTCGAAGAGCTCACGGACGGTCTCGACGGTCTGGCCGACCCGGTCGACGGGGGCGTGGCCGTCCTCGGCGTAGCCGATCGCGTACCGGAGCACCTCGGCGACCGACTTGGTGCCGTGGTCGCGCAGCAGCAGCATCCAGGCGTCGAACGCGCCGGGAACCGCGGCGGCGAGCGGTCCGGTGCCGGGGACGAGGTCGAGGCCGAGCGAGCGGTAGTGGGCGACCGTGGCACCCGCGGGGGCGGGGCCCTGGCCGCAGAGCACCTGCACCTCTGCGTCCTTCGGCGCCAGGATCATCGGCACCTCACCGGCCGGGCCGTTGAGGTGCGGTTCGACGACGTGCAGGACGAATCCGGCGGCGACGGCGGCGTCGTAGGCGTTGCCGCCGTCCTCCAGAACGGCCATCGCGGACTGCGACGCGAGCCAGTGGGTGGAGGACACCATGCCGAAGGTGCCCTGGAGGGTCGGCCGGGTGGTGAACACGGATATGGCTCCTTGTTGCGGTGATGCTGCGTGGTGCGCGCTGTTCGGATCGTACGTACGGGAGGTCAGGCGGCCGCGTCCGGGGCGGTGCCGTCCTCGCCGACGAGGTGGCAGGAGACCTGCCGCCCGCCGGGCAGCTCGCGCAGGACCGGCACCTCGGTGCGGCAGCGGTCGGTGGCGAGCGGGCAACGGGTGTTGAAGCGGCAGCCCGACGGCGGGTCCAGGGGGCTGGGCAGGTCGCCGTGGAGCACGATGCGCTCGCGGGTGCGCTGGTCGACCGGGTCGGGGACCGGCGCGGCGGAGAGCAGGGCCTGCGTGTACGGGTGCTTCGGGGAGGCGAACAGCTCGGCGGTCGGGGCCTGTTCGACGATCTGCCCGAGGTACATCACGGCGATCCGGTCGGCGAGGAACTCGACGGCGGCCAGGTCGTGGGTGATGAACAGGCAGCCGAAGCCGCGGTCGCGCTGCAGGTCGGCGAGGAGGTTGAGGACGGACGCCTGCACGGAGACGTCGAGTGCGGACGTCGGTTCGTCGGCGACGACCAGATCGGGGTCGCAGGAGAGCGCGCGGGCGATGGAGATGCGCTGGCGCTGGCCTCCGGAGAGCTCGTGCGGGTGCCGGTCGGCGTGCTCGGGGCGCAGCCCGACCTGGCCGAGGAGCTCCTCGACCCGGGCCCGGACGGCCTCGCCGCGGGCCTGGCCGTGCAGCTTGATCGGTTCGGCGATGATCTGGCCGATGGTCATGCGCGGGTCGAGCGAGGACGACGGGTCCTGGAAGACCAGGTGGAAGTCCTTGCGCAGGGGGCGCAGAGCACGGCGGGAGAGATGAGTGACATCGGTGCCGTTGATGTGGACGGTACCGGCGGTGGGCTCGTCGAGGCGGACGGCGCAACGGCCGACGGTCGACTTGCCACTGCCGGACTCGCCGACCAGGCCGACGACCTCGCCGCGTCCGATGGTGATCGAGACCCCGTCGACGGCACGCACGACGCCGCCGCCCGAGGCACCGAAGTGCCGTTCCATATCGGTGATTTCGAGCACCGGTGAGTGGTGACCGGGAGCGCCCTCACCGCTGTCGCGGGGTGTGGGCACGGTCTGTGCGGTGGTCACTGTCCGGCCTCCGGGTCGAGTGCGGGGGTGGTTGCGGGGGTGGCGGAGTCGTCCGCACCGAACGGGTGCCAGCAGGCGGCCCGGTGAAGGGCGTCCGTGCCCGCCTTCGTGTCGATGGCCTTGAAGCCGGGCCGGCCGGCCGTGCAGGTGTCGTCGGCGCGGGCGCACCGCGGGGCGAAGGTGCAGGCGTCCGGCTGGCTGTCGAGACTCGGCACCAGGCCCGGGATCTCGGGCAGCCGCCGCTTGCCCTCGCCGCCGGGCCGCAGCACGGCGCCGAGCAGCCCACGGGTGTACGGGTGTCGGGCGGAGGCGAACAGGTCGTGGACCGGGGCCTGTTCGACGGAGCGTCCGGCGTACATCACCAGGACCCGGTCGGCGGCGTCCGCCACCACGCCGAGGTCGTGGGTGACGAGGACGATCGCCGTGCCGAGCCGTTCACGCAGCGACTGGAGCACTTCGAGGATGCCGGCCTGCACCGTGACGTCGAGTGCGGTGGTCGGCTCGTCCGCGATGAGTACGGACGGGTCGCAGGCGACCGCGATGGCGATCATCACGCGCTGCCGCATACCGCCGGAGAGCTGGTGCGGGTACTCGTCGACGCGGCGCAGCGGCGCCGGAATGCCCACCAGGTCGAGGAGTTCGACAGCGCGTGCCTTCGCCTCCTTCTTGGTGAGCCCCTGGTGCCTGCGGAGCACCTCGCCGATCTGCCGACCGATGGTGAGGACCGGGTTGAGCGAGGTCATCGGCTCCTGGAAGATCATCGCGATGTCCTTGCCGCGGACCTTCTGGAGCTCCTTCTCGGAGGCGCCGACCAGTTCGCGGCCGCCGAGCCGGATGGAGCCGCCGATCTGCGCGGTGGGCGGGAGCAGGCCCATCGTCGCCATCGAGGTGACGGACTTGCCGCACCCCGACTCCCCCACCACGGCGAGCACTTCGCCGGGTGCGAGGTCGTAGGAGACTCCGTCGACGGCGTGCACGGTCCGGGTGTCGGACCGGAAGGACACCGACAGGTCGCGGACGCTGAGGACGGGCTCGCTCACGGAATCCCGTACGGGTTCGAGGACGGTCTCGGTCATCGGGTGCCTCCACGGGGGTCGAGGACGTCACGCAGTCCGTCGCCGAGCAGGTTGAAGGCCAGCGTCGCCGCGACGATCGCCAGGCCGGGGAAGACGGCGAGCCAGGGCGCGGGCGCCAGGAAGGACTGGGCGCCGGAGAGCATCACACCGAGCGACGGGGCCGGCGGCTGGACGCCGAGGCCGAGGAAGCTGAGCAGCGCCTCACCGATGATCGCGGCGGGGATGCCGACGGTCGCCTGGACGATCAGCGCGGAGGTGGCGTTGGGCAGGATGTGCCGGAACAGCACGGTTCCGTCGCCGCCGCCGTTGGCGACGGCCGCCGCGACGTAGTCGACGTGCTTGAGCCGCAGGGTCTCGGCCCGGGTGATGCGGATGACGGCGGGGATCTGCGAGATCCCGATGGCGATCGTGGCGTTGGTCAGCGACGGGCCGAGGATCGCGGCGAGGCCGACGGCGAGCACCAGGAACGGGAAGGCCAGCATGGTGTCGGTGAGCCGGGAGACGGCGCCGTCCGCGAACTTGCCGTAGTAGCCGCCGACCAGGCCGAGCGGCACGCCGATGACGAAGGCCAGCACGACGGCGACGACGCCGACCTGCATCGAGGCCCGCGCCCCGTACACGATGCGCGAGAGCTGGTCACGGCCGAGGTCGTCGGTGCCGAGCCAGTGTGACCAGTTGGGCTCGGCCAGCACGTTCCCGAAGTCCGGCTTGGCGGGGTCGTACGGGGCGATCAGCGGCGCGAGGAGCGCGGCGAGGATGAAGACCGCGACGATGACCGCGCCGATCAGGGCGAGCCGGTTCTTGCGCAGGGCGCGCAGCTTGCCGCTGCCCGTCCGCCTCTTCGTCGTCTTCTTCGTCCCCGGTGTGGTGAGGACGGGGGTGGTCGCTGTGGTCACCGGGCACCTCCGAGCCTGATGCGCGGGTCGATGACCGAATAGACCACGTCGACCAGCAGATTGATGAGGATGTACGCGGCGGAGGTGCAGAGCACCACGGCCTGGAGTGTCGCGTAGTCGCGGGTGAAGACGGCGTCGATGGTGAGCTTGCCGAAGCCCGGCAGGACGAAGATCTGCTCGGTGACGACGGCGCCGGAGATCAGATGGCCGAGCTGGAGGCCGAGCACGGTCACGACGGTGACGAGCGAATTGCGCAGCGCGTGTCCGCCGACGACGGCCCGCCGGGACAGCCCCTTGGCGCGGGCCGTGCGGACGTAGTCCGCGGAGAGCGAGTCGAGCATCGCGGCCCGGGTCTGCCGCATCACGACGGCGGCGAGTCCGGAGCCCAGCACGATCGACGGCAGCACCATGCGGCGCAGGTTGTCGAGCGGATCGGTGCCGAACGGTACGTAACCGGAGGCGGCGAACACCGGGATGGCGATGGCGAATCCGAGCACCAGCACGATGCCGAGCCAGAAGGTCGGGATGGAGAGCCCGATCAGCGCGATGGCGTTGGCGAGCCACTCCTCCGGCTTGCCTCGCCGCACGGCGGCGACGATGCCGGCTCCGATGCCGAGAACCACCGCGAACACCAGGGAGAGCGCGGCGAGTTCCAGGGTGACGGGCAACGCCTGGCCGATGGCGTCGGCGACCGGGAGCCCGGTACGGGAGGAGGTGCCGAGGTCGCCGGTGAGGGCGTGGCCGATGAACCGTCCGTACTGCACGACGATGTTGTCGTTGAGGCCGTAGGCCTCACGGATCGCGGCGAGCGCCTCGGGGCTGCGCTCCTCGCCGGCCAGGGCGAGCGCCGGGTCACCGGGCAGCGCCCGGATGCCGGCGAAGACCACCATGCTGACCAGGACGAGCGTGATGAGGGACTGACGAAGGCGCGTCAGCAGGTATTTCGTCATCGGGCGTACCCCGCAGTCTTGACCCGGACCAGGCCGTCGCCGTAGACGCGAACGCCCGCGACGGTCTTGGTGGTCACGACGTAGTTCTTCTGCCGGTAGAGGTAGATCATGGTGTGGGCATCCTGAACGCGCTGGGTCAGCTCGTTGTAGATCTTGGTGCGCCGGGCCGGATCGGCGATGGAGCGGCCCTCGGCGATCAGCTTGTCGATCACCGGGTCGGAGAGTCCGTAGGCGTTCATTGCGCCTGCGGTACCCAGGAAGTTGGAGACGTTGCCGTCGGGGTCGAGCCGTCCCGACCAACCGCTGGTGAACACGTCGTAGTGCCCGGCGTCGGTCTCCGAGAGCATGGTGGCGTACTCGGTGGGCCGCAGCGAGAGGTCGAAGCCGGCCTCCTTGACCATGGCCTGGAGCACCTGGGCGACCCGCCCCGATTCCGGGGTGGTGGAGGTCTTCAGCTCGATCTTCAGCGGGGTCTTCACCCCGGCTTCCTTCAGGAGCTTCTTGGCCTTGGCCACATCGCGCTTGGGGCAGTCCTGCGGCTTCACGCCGGGGGCGATGGCGGACTGCGGGGAAATCGGGCCACAGGCCGGTTCGTACATGCCCTGGAACACGACCTTGTTGATCAGATCGCGGTCGATGGCGAGCTCGAACGCCTCGCGGACCCGGACGTCGCGGGCGATCGGGGTGTCGAGCTTGCCCGGCTTCTTGCCGAGGCCGTACACGTTGCCGACGTTGAGGCCGATGCCCTGGTAACCGAGCGAGGGCGAGTTGAAGAGCTGCAGCTTGGACTCGGTGAGGGCGCTCTGTACGTCGACGGGCGCCATCTGGTCGCCGACCTGGACGTCACCGGAGCGCAGGTTGGCGAGCCGGACGTTGCCGTCGGGGATGGGCTTGTAGATGACCTGGTCCAGGTGGACCTTGTCCGCGTCGTAGTAGTTGGGGTCCTTCTTCAGCACGATCCGGTCGCCGCCGACCCGTTCGACGAAGCGGAAGGGTCCCACGCAGGAGGGGTGGTTGGTGAAGTTCTTCCCGTACTTCTTGAGCGCGGTCGGTGACATCACCATCCCGGCCCGGTCGGCGAGCACACCGGTGAGCGGCACATAGGGGTGCTCGAGTCCCATCCGCACGGTGTACGGGCCGGTGGCCTCGATGGACTTGACCGGGGCCAGCTCGGTGCCGCGCGCGGATCCGGGCAGATCACGGTGGCGCAGCAGCGAGGTCACGACGGCCTTGGCGTCGAGCCGCGTGCCGTCGCTGAACTTCAGGTCGTGGCGTACCTGCATGGTGACGGTGCGGCCGTCGGCCGAGGTGGTGGGCATGGCGGCGGCGAGCTGCGGCACGAGCGCGCCGCTCTCGTCGATGTCGTAGAGCTTTTCGCACATGCCCGCGAAGACCGTCCGGCCCACGAGCGTCTGGGCCAGGCTGGGGTCCAGTTTGTCCGGGTCGGAGTTGAGAGCGACGGTGAGCGTGCCGCCGTCGCGCACGGACCGTTCATCGGTCTTACGCACACCGCCGACCTCGGTCGCCGAGGACTGCAGCGATGCGCATCCCGAGGTGAGGGACACCAATGCAACTGCCACCAGGGCAACCGCTTTTCGGCGCACGAGGATTACCTCCCGCAGAGGGTGATCAAGGAATATCGCAGACCGTATTTCGCATACAGTCCGCAAGGCAAGAGCGGTTCCCACATATCGGACGGATTTTGTTGACGATCCGGTAACGGTGCGGATACGGAGGCCCCGAATGGGTGGTTCGCCCCGAACCGACCCCCTCGGCCGGCCGTCACGCGGGCGGCACGGAACGACGGGAGCGGGCGGCGCCGGGGGCGCGGAGCGCTCTCCCCGGGACCCTGGACCGCAGTAAGGTCCGTCCCCTGGGAAGGGAGACCGATGGAACGGCTGCGGGTGCTGTTGCTGGACGCCGCTCCCGGCGAGCTGCTCGACCGGGAGGTGGGGCGTCTGCTCGGTCACGGGCTGGCCGTCACCCTGAACCTCCGGCGGGTGGCCGACAGGCCGGCGGCGCGGGCCGCCTGGGCCGGGCGCGTGGACTTCGCCGACTTCGACGCCTTCGACGAGCCGGCGCTGATCGCCCAGACCGTCCGGGACGGGTCCGGCTACCACGCGGTCAAGTCCCGCGCGGGTGTTCCGCTGCGTGCGGCTTTCCTCGCGGCGGCGACCGACCCCGCGCTGACCGGGCGGCTCCGGGTGATCGGCCGGGCCGGCGCAGGAACCGACCACGTCGATCTGGACTCCGCAGCACGCCACGGTGTGGCCGTCACCCACACCCCGGGTTCCAACGCGAACGCGGTCGCGGAGTTCGCACTGGCCCAGCTGCTCGCACTGACCCGGGATCTCCCGGCGCACAACGGGGCCGCGCATCAGGGGCGCTGGAGCGCACCGGCCGCCCCTGCGACGGAGCTGTCGGAGCTGACGCTGGGCGTCATCGGGCTGGGCCGGACCGGCCTGGCCCTGGCCGAGCGGGCGACCGCGCTGGGCCTGGCGGTCCAGGGCTTCTCGCGGCGCCCGGCCGGGGCACCGGTGCCCCGGGCCGAATCCCTCACCACCCTGCTGGCCACCAGCGACGTGATCTCCCTGCACCTCCCGCTCACTCCGCGGACCAGGAACATGATCGGTCGGGCGGAGCTGGCACTGATGCGTCCGGGGTCGATCCTGCTGAACACCGCCCGGGGTGAGATCGTCGACGAAGAGGCGCTGGCCGACGCGCTGGGCGATCCGGCGCACCCGCTCGCGGCGGCCGCCGTCGACACCTTCGCACATGAACACGCCGCCTTCGCCTCACCGCTGTTCGGTCTGCCGAACGCCCTCCTCACCCCGCACGTGGCCGGGATGACACGGGCCGCCATGTCCGTGGCGGCCGTCCGGTGCGCGGACCACATCGCCTCCTTGCTGGCCGGCCGCCCTGACGGGGTGCCCGTGGTGACCGCCTGATCTCGTCACCGGAGTTTCGGCACCGCGGAGATATCCCGGCCTCCTGAAAAAGGAAAGGCATGCCGCCGCAGCGGAATCACTCCGCAGGGCCGTCCCGAATCATGTGCTTTCGATCTCCCCTCACCCGGGCGCGCCTCTCGCTTCTCCGTGCATACACCCAGAGAATTCCGATCCGCTGACCCGGGTGAATTCCGAATCTCTCATTCGATGGATACACGGGAAAGAGCGTTCGGCCTGCTGAACCGATACGCCGAAAGAGCCGCCCGTACGGGGTAGCTGTCCGGGTACGCCGCCACCGTTCCCGACAGCCCCGACAAGGCCCCTGGCGGGAGCGGGCCGCCGATACGGGAACCCGGAGCGAGGTGCCGCATGCTCGGCTGGGGCACGAAATACTCGCGAGGTCAAACACCGGGACAGGATTTGACAGGGCGCTGTCGGCATGGCCTCGGGGGCCCTGCTCGACCGGCAGTCCGCTACTTGCTCAAGAATTGACACAGAACGTGGAGACATGCCCTCGGCAGCGCCCGGAAATCGACAACTGTTTCCGAGCACCAGGGAATTGACACATGCCTGACGGTTGCCTACGGTCCGCTCGTCAGGATTTCCCGATCGCGTCCGAAGGTATTCATGACTGCATGCGCGTTACCGAAGTTCGGGCGGCAGCTGATTCTTGCCGTTCTCATGGTGTGTTCCCTGCTGATCTGGCTGGACAACACCGTCTGCACACTGCCGTTGGAACGGGCCGGCAGCGTCATCGGGATCGCCGTCGGCGGCACGATCATGTCGATCGTCTACCGGCGCGCGATCGAACCCTCCTTGGACGGCGTGCCCGGAGCCGTAGAGGATCAGGCGCGGATCTCCGCCGAACAGGCCCGGCCCATCGCCAAGGCCACCGACCGACCGGCCCTCGTGCGCTCCGCCGAGGAGGCGTTCGTCCACGCCATGCACGTCGGCGCGGTCTGGATCATGCTCGTGGCGCTCTTCGGGGCGGCCGTGCTGCTGATCGCCCTGCGCTCGGCCAAGAAGCCCACGGCGTCCGTACGCGAGGCGGAGTCCGTACAGGAATCCGGCCAGGAAGCCGCTCCCTCCGCGACCGGTACGGCTCTCCGGGCCGAGGCCGACGACCGCCTCGCCCGTGAGGGCGAAGAGTTGGGCACCCACTGACCATGGCAACCAGGCAGGAGCTCCCCGCCGCGCCGTCGGACAGTCAGGCCACGTACCTGCCGGACCGTCACATGTTCGCCCTGTGGACCTGGTCCGGCGGCACCGTGGGGGCGGCCCCGCCGGTCGGTGACATCGAGACCCTCCCCCTGGCCGTCCCGACGCCGGACCTCGGCAGGCTCAAGGTCTCCGACGTCGACTGCGCGCTGATCGAGCCCGACCGGCTCACGGACACCCCCCTCGACGCGCCCGGCCTGTCCGTGGACGTCTGGCGGTCGTGGATCGCGGGCGGCACACCGGCCCTGCCGGTCGCGGCACACGCCGTGCCCGACGCCACGGGTGTCGCCGTGACGACCGCAGAGCACGCCGCCGCCGTCTTCCGGCACACCACCGCCGTGGCGGCCGAACTGCGCACCACGCTCACCGCCGCGCTCCGGCCGTACCAGGTACGGGGTGTGAGCTGGCTGCGCGAGACCATCGCCGCCCACAGCGGCGCGGTGCTGGCCGACGAGATGGGGCTCGGCAAGACGCTCCAGACCATCGGCTGCCTCGCCGGGCGCGCCGAGGAGGGGCCGCAGCTGGTGGTCGGCCCCACGTCACTGGTCGGGAACTGGGCGCACGAGATCGCCCGGTTCGCACCGGACCTGCGGTCCGAGATCTGGCGCGGCGGCCCGCTGAAGGCGATGGAGCGCGGGACGGTGGTGCTTACCGGCTATCCGACCCTGCGCACACACAGCCCGGCCATGGCGGGGCACCGGTGGACCACTGCGGTCTTCGACGAGGCGCAGGTGCTGAAGAACCCCCGCACGCAGGTGTCGAAGGCCGCGCGCACCATCGCGGCCGAGGCGCGGATCGCCCTGACCGGAACACCCGTGGAGAATCATCTCGACGAGCTCTGGGCCCTGCTCAATCTGGTCGCCCCGCATCTCTTCGCGAACCGGACGCAGTTCCGTCGCCGCTTCGTCCGGCCGGTCGCGGACGGCTCCCCCGCCGCCTCCGCCCGGCTGCGCGGGGCCATCGAGCCGGTCGTGCTGATGCGGAAGAAGTCCCAGGTCGCGAGCTCGCTCCCGCCCAAGATCCACGCGGACCTCATCTGCGACCTCACCGAGGAACAGCAGCGGCTGTACGACCGTTTGCTGGAGCAGGTCATCGACGACGGGTTCGGCAGCGGCGCCCGGCGCCAGACCAAGGTGCTGGCCGTCCTGACCTCGCTCAAGCAGGTCTGCAACCACCCGGGCCTGATCACGGACGACCTCGATGAGCTGGCAGGGAGGTCGGGAAAGCTCGACCTGTGCACCGACATCGTGGCCGGCAACCTGGAGAACGGCGATCCGACCATCGTCTTCACCCAATACCGGCAGACGGGTGAGGTGCTGATCCGGCACTTCGACGAACAGTTCGGCGTGCGCGCGCCGTTCTTCCACGGCGGTCTGAACCAGAAGCAACGGGCCGACATCGTCCGCCGATTCCAGGCCGACGACGGTCCGAGGGTGCTCGTTCTCAGCCTGAAGGCAGGCGGCACCGGGCTCACGCTCACCCGGGCGGCCGACGTCATCCACTTCGACCGCTGGTGGAACCCCGCCGTGGAGGCGCAGGCGTCCGACCGGGTCCACCGGATCGGCCAGACCCGCACGGTCACCGTCACCACCCTGACCACGGGAACCACCATCGAGGAGCACATCGCGGCCATGCACTCCCGGAAATCCGCCCTCTCTGACATCGCCGACCTGTCCAGCGTGGCCGAGCTGACCCGTCTGGACGACGACCGCCTGATCGAGGTCCTGCGGCGGAAGCGGGACAACTGACCCATGGCCGACAACGAATTGGGTTGCACGATATGGGGGAAGGACTGGGTCCGGTTCGCCGAGTCCCTGCGCCAGACCCGCCCGAATACGCAACTGCCGAGCGCGCGCCGGATGGCGTGCGACGGGAAGGTGCAGATCACGTTCGACGGCCGGACCGTGCGCGCCGTCGTGCGCCGCGGCCGCGGCACCACGGTCACCACGATCGAGGTGGCGCCGATGTCCGCCGGGACGACGGCCGAGGTCTCCCGCCAGTTGAGCGGCGCCCAGCCCGTCCTGACCGACGATCTGTACGTCGCGATCACCGACGCGGGTCACGCCCCCGCACCGGAGCTCGTCTCCGTCGACTGCTCCTGTCCGGCGGCCGGCCTCCGGTGCATCCATGAGCTGGCCGTCTACTACGACATGGCGCGGCGCATCGACGACGACCCGCGCATCGCTCTCGATGTTCAGGGCTTCTTCCATGCCTCGGCGGACACCTCCGAGGCATCCACGTCGGCGACACCGCAACGATGGATCGCGCTCAACGCCCTTGACCCCGCCGCCTATTTCATCGTGGCGGAGTAACCCGGGTCCCGCGCGGCAGGCAGAGGAACACGCACCTCCGGCACGGGTCCGGCCGAGGCACGAACACGGGCCGGATGCCCCGCTCGCCCAGTCGGCGCGCGTCCCCGATCTGCACGCCCTTACTGCGCATCTCCGTAGCGCGATCGGCCAACGGCTCGGTCGCCCGTCGGGTCGGCTCTGTAATAACCTGCCCTCGCGTAAACGATGTTGAGGACTGCGGTCTGCCGGTGCCAGCCGGTGAATCTGCACTACGGGCCCCATCCACCGTGGCTTTCCTCGCCCTTCAAGCGGCCCTGTCGACCAAGTCCCGTGTCCAGGGCGCGCAAAGCTTCCGCCTGCGTGATCGGGCGGCAGAGATCCGCTCGGCCAACAGCCGGAACTGAACGGACCGTCCATCCAACCCGAGGAAGAGTGTTGAAGAGACGAATACGCCGCCTACGTGTGGCGGTCACCGCCACAGTGGCCATGGCGGTGGCGATACCGCTCGGCCTGCCCGCGCAGGCCACTGAGCCCTCCCCGCCCAAGAATGCGGCACAAGGCCGGCAGAGCCAGCCGACGAACAATCCCGCCAAGCCGTCCGCGATCCCGGTCAAGGACCGCGCCAAGACCCTTGGCGCACAGTACAAAGCGTCCAAGGACACCGCCTTCACCACCAGCGGCGACGGTGCCGGTCTCCACCTGCTCGTCGCCGACGAGACCAACGGGTACGGGTGGAAGACGGCCGCCACCCTGCGGGAGGACGGCTTCGACGCCGACTCGTGGATCGGCAACGCCTGCCTGACCTCCTCGGGGAAGTACGCAGCCGTCGCCTACGCGCCGCGTACGTTCACCAACCGGCCCGAACTGATGGTGCGCGGCGGATTCACGGCCGTGGTCGACCTCACCTCGGGCAAGGTCACCAAGCTGCCGTTCACGGCGTCGCTGGCGTACTTCAGCCCCGGCTGCGGCAACGGCGACCAGGCGGTGTTCACGCAGCTCAGCTATGACGGCGACAAGAAGCAGCAGTCCCGGCTGATCTCCGTTGACGCGACGACCGGCAAGCAGTCCACGCCGGTCACCGTTCCTGGCCAGGTCACCTCCGCGATCCCGGCCAAGAGCGGCATCATCGCCGCGCACGGCAACAGGCTGGTGCGCCTCAACGGCGCCAAGGAGACCGAGCTCGTGCGTACGCGCACGGTCCCCTTCCAGCTCACCGCCGATGCTGACGGCGGGGTGACGTTCATCGAGCGTGAGCTGGACAAGAAGGAATCGAGCAAGCCGGAGAGCTGGGCCAAGTACCTCACCCCGGCCAAGACGCGCGGTGGCAAGGCTGCTGCCGCCACGGTGGCAGCCGGGAAGCTCGCCGACTGGGACCTGACCGGCACCGCCTCGGGACGTGTATTCATCACGGGCAAGGCCGCCAGCAAGGGCAAACTGCCCGCGCGCCTCGCCAACCCGGGTGGTCTGGCTGAGGGCGTGCGCATGTCCAGCCTGGGCCATGCCGCCGTGTCGACGGCGTGGGCGGATGGCAGGACAAGCCTGATCGCCCCGAAGGGTGCAGACTCCGTCCGTGCCGCGCGCTCTCAAGTCACGGTGCTGGCCACGGGCAAGACGGTTGTCCTGGACACGGCCCCGAAGGTTACGGGCAAGAACGGTGGCACCGGCATCAAGCCGTCACCCGCCCTCGGCGTTCCCTCACAGAGGAAGACCGCCAGATCCAGCAGCGGTGTCTCGCCTCGAACCTTGGCCGCGTCCCCGACCGGACCCGGCGAGGGAACGGACGAGCGCTACTGCGCCGTTGCCCGCAACGACGTCAAGAAGCAGGCGTACCAGCCCACGCCGCGTCAGGTCGAATGGGCCGTGGACCAGGCAGTCGTCGGTGAACTGCGCACCGACCGTCCGGCGAACTGGAAGAACACCGGGATGGACAGCTACAGCCCCAACGGGCTGTTCCCCCCGGTCGTACTCGCAGGTGACCCCACCGGAACCCTCGACAACGAGGACCCCGACGTCACCGATCGCTGGCACATCCCCTCGCAGGTGATGCTCGGTGTCACCGCGCAGGAATCCAACATGTGGCAGGCCGGTCGATACGCCGTCCCCGGGGTGACCGCCAACAGCCTCATCGGCAACTACTACGGCACCCAGTACACCGCTGACGGCACCCAGGCCGACCCCTGGCGGGTCAACTTCTCGGAGGCGGACTGCGGTTACGGCATCACCCAGGCTACCGACGGCATGCGTCTGGCGGGCAAGACGAAGCCGGGTGAGACTGCGCTGCCGCCCAGCACCCAGGAAGCCGTCGCCCTGGACTACACCGCCAACATCGCTTACGGCGTGCAGATCCTCTCCCACAAGTGGAATGACACCTACTACGCCGGGATGAAGATCAACGGCGGTAACCCGCAGTGGATCGAGAACTGGTTCTACGCCCTGTGGGCCTACAACTCCGGCTTCTACAACACCCCGGACTCCGCAGGACACCAGGGCCTGGGCTGGACCAACAACCCGGCCAACCCATTGTGGAAGGCCAACCGTGTCCCCTTCCTGCAGAACGCGGCGGACCCGGCCAAGGATGACTACAGCCACGCCGCGCACCCGCAGGACTGGCCCTACGAGGAGAAGGTCCTCGGCTGGGCCGCACGCCCCATCTCCGCGATGTCCGCTCCCAACACCTTCGGCCCCGGCTACCTCGCCTCCTGGTGGAACAGCACCGCAGAGCGCGCTGCGGTCAAGCCGCCGATCGACTTGTTCTGCGACAGCAGCAACAACTGCGACCCGTCCAAGATCAGCGACAGCGACTCCAACGACCCCGGCCAGGGCGCCTGCACTCTGGACTCCGGCGACAGCGATACCAACGCGCACTGGCTGCACTGTTGGTGGGACAAGTCGGCCCAGTGGAAGGACTGCGACAAGCTGGCCGAATGCGGCCACCAGGTCCACCGGTTCAACACCAGCTACCCGGAACAGCCCGACGGCAACTCCTATCCACCCCGCTGCTCCACCGGCCTGCCGTCCAACGCGCTCATCGTCGATGACATCCCCGACGGCACAACACCAGCGGGATCAAGCTCACGGGGGTGTGGCGCGGCGAAGTCGGACGGCACGTTCGACCTGACCTACCAGCCCTCCGACATCATCGACGCCGACACCGGGCAGACCATCACCACCTACCCCGGCAAGGTCGACACCCACCAGATCGGTGCCGGCTACGGCAACCACTTCTGGTTCACCCACACCCGCTCCGCGGAGTCCTACCCGCCACCGGGCGACCGGATGAAGGTCACGGGTACGTGGAAGCTCGGCAAGGAACTGACCGCCTATGACGGCCAGGCCAGGGTGTACGCGCACATCCCGGACCACGGGGCGCAAACCGGAGCAGCTCACTACAAGATCACATCAGGCGGCGGCGTCACCGAGAAGGTGATCTCGCAGAGCGACAACCAGTCCAACAAATGGGTGGACCTGGGTGCTTACTCGTTCACCGGGGTGACACCTCAGGTTTCCTTGGACAATTTCAACGGCGGTGACGGCAGCGCGGACATCGCGTTCGACGCGGTGGCGTTCGTTCCCGGTGACTACTGGGGACTGCCCACCGACCTGGCGTTCTCCGACCCCACCGATGAGAGCGGCCCCGATCCCGAGTTCCCCGAGGACCCGCAGGAGATCTCCGGACATCCGTTCTGGACCCCGGGTGTGACCGGCTTGACTGCAAAGGCCGCCGGTCCGGTGATGAAGGGAGCCGAACCCGCCAGTACGACCACGCGGACGGCCGTCAGCGCGGCGGACACAGCCTCCTGCTCGCTCACTCAGCTGTCCATCAACTACGACCGCACCGATGCGTGCATCGTCAGCCAGATGGGACTTAGCGGGGTGTTCCAGGACGAGCCCATAGATGTCGAGTTCAACTATCGACACGAGATTCACACCGACTACAAGTCCAAGATCATCACGCAGAAGGTTGACATCAGCGTTGACAGCGCCACGTCGAACGTGACCAGCGCGACGGTCAACCTCGACTTCGAATGCAAACTCGGCTACTGCAAGAACAACCCCGCAACCTGGAGCGGCTCGAAGACCTTCACCGGTGCCGGAGACCTACACCACCTGACGGCCACCCAGACCACGGAGTGGACCGGCACCGGCAAGAGCGATATCGAGTTGTCGTGGAGCAGTACTGCCAGCACCAACGGGATGGCGGCCCCGGACCCGCTCACCGCGAGCGAGGACGATCTTACGATCCGCTGCGACGACCAGCTCACCAGCCGACCTGCGGGATGCATTTTCCCGCGCTACAAGCCCACCTACACGTTCAGCGAATCCAAGTACCCCGCTGCCGCTGCCCATATCTGGCTGCTTCAGCACAAGCTCCCTTCCCACCTCGGGCTGAAGGGCCAAGGAGACCCGCTGAACTTCCTTGCCAACGACACCCCCCAGAAGAGCGATCCCACCAAGATGCAGAAGGACGTCAACCGCGACGTCATTTGCCCCAGAGGGTGGGCCAATGCATTCAATCCAACGCTCGTCACAGCTTCGGACAAGCCGAACTGCGACGAGTTCACCTTCGCTGCCACCTACCAGAGCGGCGGAATGTCCAAGGTCGACGGTGGCAAGAACCCCAACCCGGTCACGACCGGAGCCGACTGTGTCAACACCGTCACCATGAAGGATCCGGATGGCAAGTGGCGACTGCACCCGGCGCCGGGCGAGAAGGTCCCGACCTGGACCGAGACGTGCGGCCGCTCTGCCATGTCCGGCAGGCATAACCAAGGTTCCATGAACCGCTTCGGAACCACCTTCATGTACGCATTCCGCGTTCTTGACGGTGACCCGTACTGGCTCGACATAGCCAAGCCGCAGTAGCACAGCAAAAGACAGTGGGGCCCATGGCGTCGGTCGACGCCATGGGCCCTGTTCGTATGCCGACCATCAGTTCCAGATGAGCCTGCCGTCTTGAACACGTCCAGCAGCGCGCTGCTCCCCCGCAGAAATCTGCTCCATGAGGGCGACCATCTCGCTGAACAGAGCGGTCAGTGACTCGTGAACTCCGAAAGATGGCTCATCCCCATCGCCGAATGAACCGATCTGACCGCTACGCACATCCAGGAACTTGCCATAACAAGTATCATCGTCCGAGATGATCGGAATCCACTGCTCATGCCAGAACGGAAACTCCGGATCGGGGGACGGGTCGTCGCGCTCGATCTCCATCTTGAAGTGGTACGCCCGCTCCATGGCCGCGAGTCCCAGCAAATCGCGGTTGTTGCCGGGCACGACCCCCTCCGTGACACCAACAGGGCCGTTGTCGGCCCCGGAGGTCAGGAGCCACGTTCGAAGCTCGACCGGGAAACCGACGCCCATGCGCTCCTCAGCCGCGGTGATCGCTGCCGGCGCGGCGGGAGCGAGGACCGACGATGCAGTCGCCGGTGCATTCGTCTCCAGCCAGTCCATCAATCGCTGCCACGCCAGCTGCACATCTCCCACGGTCGTTCCTCTCCCCAAACGTGTGACTCCAGGCGCAGCCTACGACGTCGTCTTCGTCCAGACGCTGGAACCGCCTCTGACTCCCACATGATCGAGGGGCGGCCTCCGCGAGACCGCCCCTGAAAAGCCATCAGCCCGATCACGTTCCAGCCGCCCCGAAATCATCCCAAGGGCAACTGGAAAGCCCTGCCCGGCGCGCTAACCCACGCTACCGCGGGTCACGCGCACACCTGTGCCGACCGTGGTCACGTTGGTGCTGCCGTAGCCGGCGCACTCTCCGTATTCCTGGCTCCACGTGGTTGTGCCGGACAGGGAGCCGGAGGACGGTCCGCCGAACGTGACGTCGTACCGCTGCTGCTGGTCGCAGCTGGTCACGTTGTAGTACTCGATGAAACCCACCTGTGATGCCTTCAGGTTGCCGGAGCCTGTGGGCAACTTGTAGGTGCCGATGGGGATCTGCTGTCCGGTGTTGGTGTCGACCACGGTGCCCGACCAGGTGTCCGTGCCGGCCTGTGCGACCACAACGCGGAAGGTGTGGCCGTACACGGCGTCGAAGTCCACTCCGCAACTGACGCCGGCGCCGCCGTCAGCCCCGTCCGAACAGTTGGCGTGGGTGCTTGTCGTGCCGCTGATGAAGGAGGAGAACACCCCATGCAGGCGCTGGTGCCCGTTCGCATCCGGCCGCGGCTGCAGTCCTGCGTACCCAAGGTCGCTCTGCCCGGTGAACCCGTACTGCATCGCGAAGTAGGTCCCGGCCACATGGGCGGTGCCGGTGTTCACGGTGATCGGGAAGTTGAGGGATGTCAGTCCCCCACTGGGAGCCCCGCTGATGGACCACGACAGGAGTTCGTTCCCGCCGAAGGTCTGTGCCTGTGCGTCAGGTGCTGCGATGAACGGGACGAGTGCAGCCAGGGCTGCCACCACAGTGCGTGTCAACGCTCGTTTCATCTGATTCTCCTCAAGGGGGTGTTGAAGTCGAGCCTGGTCGTGACCGGTTGGCCACGCCTTCTCGGATGAGGTCCGCAGGCACTGACGACTACGCCACAGTGCTCGCGGTATGTCTGAGGTGGCTCTGTCGCCTCGGCTCCGGGGCCGACGACCAGCCTGGTTTCCCGTTGCTTCGCGACACGGATGCTCAGAGGCGTCCTTTCGGGCCTGCAGTGCTGAGCCCGGTGACAGAACACGCCGGTTGACGTCATCCGGTAGCGGTGCCCGGGGCCCCTTGCGCGCACCCCGAGCACCGGTGCCCCGGTGTCCAGTTCTCTCCCATCGACGTGGAGCGAAGGGAAGGCGACCACACTGTCGCCATGCACCTGACAATAAGCATGCCGAAATCTTCCTACTTGGCCCCGAAAAGAGCCGTGCACCGACAGCCACCGCACCCGTAGGCACTTTCTTCGTTCGCCGGAACTCTGAAGTCCCTTGCCTGCGGAGGACTATGGCGCCTCCAGTCGAGGAGTGTCAATACTTGCTTGCAAACACGTGACTTCACGCAGAATCAAACATTCACACCGAAGGGCAGGCCACCACCGGGCAGTTGCGGCCACCGTCGGCACGTTCCATGCGCTTGCCCTCGAAAGCCCGGAAAGGGCCTCCGACGCAGATCGGAGGCCTTCCGGAAGCAAAACCGCAGGTGGCGGCGGACGAGTCGGCCTGTACGCCGGGTTCTGTTCGGCACGCAGACGTATGGCCGACCTGACGGTCGTGCCCACGGGCCCACTCCAGCGGCGTCAGGGCTGCGTAGCCGCTCGTCTCAGGCAAGCATTAAGGTGCGATACGAGTGCATATCTCCGGACATCGGAGCAACGGACTCAGGATCCACACCGCGCACTGGAAAGGGAACGAAGCCGTGCATGGCGAGTACAAGGTGCCCGGCGGCAAGCTGGTCGTCGTAGATCTGGACGTCGAAGAAGGCGTCCTCCGCAACGTGAGAGTCGCCGGGGACTTCTTCCTGGAGCCCGACGAGGCGATCCTCTCGATCGACAGAGCCCTGGAGGGTGCCCCTGCTTCGATGGACGCCGCGGGCCTGGCGGCCCGGATCACGGCGGCGCTGCCGGCGTCGACCGTCATGCTCGGACTGAGCGCGGAAGGCGTCGGCATCGCCGTACGGCGAGCCTTGGCCCACGCGACCGAGTGGAGCGACTACGGCTGGCAGCTGGTGCACATGGGACCGCAGGCCCCGGCCCTGCACATGGCGCTGGACGAGGTCCTCACCGCCGAGGTCGCCGCCGGGCGACGGGCACCCACGTTGCGGGTCTGGGAATGGGCCACACCTGCCGTGGTCATCGGCAGCTTCCAGTCGCTGCGGAACGAGGTGGACCCCGGAGGGGCGGCGAGGCACGGGATGACCGTGGTACGCCGCATTTCTGGTGGCGGGGCGATGTTCGTAGAGCCCATGAGTACGATCACCTACTCTCTGTCCGTGCCGGAGTCGCTGGTGTTGGGCCTCTCCTTTGCCGACAGTTACGCCTACCTCGACGACTGGGTCCTGGGCGCTCTCGGCGACATGGGAATCAAGGCCTGGTACCAGCCCCTCAACGACATCGCCACCGACGCCGGCAAGATCGCCGGTGCCGCCCAGAAGCGGATGGTCGGCCCTGACGGTGGCCCTGGAGCCGTCCTGCACCACGTGACCATGTCGTACGACATCGACGCGGACAAGATGCTTGAGGTCCTGCGTATCGGCAAGGAGAAGATGTCCGACAAGGGCACCAAGAGCGCCAAGAAGCGCGTCGACCCGCTCCGCCGCCAGACCGGCCTCGCCCGTGAGCAGGTGATCGAGAACATGATCGCTTCCTTCCGTAACCGCTACGGGCTGACCACAGGCGAACTCACGACGGAAGAGCTGGCCCGGGCGGAGGAGCTGGTGCGGACGAAGTTCGCCACCGAGGAGTGGACCGCGCGGGTGCCGTGAACACCCCGCCGGATGCCGTGTGGCGTCCGACGGGGCGCAGGCCCCTGCCCGTGATCACGCAGGCTCGTGGTGTCTTCGCCCTCCGACCTTCGTGGAGAGCGGGAACACCATGGATGGTCATCGGTCACGCGACGCCTCGGTGGCGAGTCGGGCGATCGTGGGGTCGTAGAGGAAGTCACTGAGGGACACATCTGCCGAGAGGGTGTCGTTGATCCTGGACACGAGTCGCATGGCCAGCAGTGAGTGGCCGCCGAGCGCGAAGAAGTCGTCGGTGACGCCGACGGTGGTCAGACCGAGCATGTCCGCGGTGATCGCCACCAGTTGCCGTTCCAGGTCGGTGCGCGGGGCGACGGCTCCGGTGTCCAGGGCATCGTCCGGGACCGGCGGCAGCGCGGACCTGTCCACCTTTCCGCCGGCGGTCAGGGGCAGACCGGCGGAGGTCACGAAGGCGGAGGGGATCATCCATTCGGGGAGGGTCGCGGCGAGGAACTCGCGCATCCCCACCGGCCTCTCCCCGGGGACGGCGGGAACCACATGGGCCACCAGCCGCGGCCCGTCGGCCGTCACGTCCGCCACCACCGTCAACTGCCTGATGTCGGGATGCAGGCCCAGCGCCGCTTCCACCTCGCCCGGCTCGACCCGGTAGCCCCGGATCTTGACCTGGTCGTCGACCCGCCCCAGGAATTCGAGGACCCCGTCTTCCGCCCGGCACCGCACCACGTCCCCGGTGCGGTACATCCGCGCGTCCGCCTCGGTCGCAAAGGGATCGGCGAGGAATCGCTCCTTCGTCTGCCCGGGCTCCCCCGCATACCCTCTGGCGACGCCCGGACCGCCGATGTACAGCTCCCCGGCCGTCCCGGCCGGTACCGGTGTCAGCTCAGCGTCCAGCACATAGCACGAGGTGTTCGCGATGGGCCTGCCGATCGGCACCGACCGGGCACCCTCCGGGACCGACTCGATCACCCCGCACACCGCGAAGGTGGTCGCCTCGGTCGGCCCGTACCCGTTCAGAAAACGCACCGGCCGGGACGACGGCTCCCGCGCGGCCAGTTCACGCGCCCACGACACACTCACCACGTCCCCGCCGACCAGCAGATTCCGCAGACCGGCGAACGTGTCGGGCCGGTCCGCCATCACCTCGCTGAACAGCGCCGAGGTCAGGAACATGGTGGTGACACGGTGCGACGCCAGGGCCCGCCCCAGCCCGCCGGGAGACAGCACCGCCTCCGTCGGGATGACACAGACCGTGCCCCCGTGCAGCAGCGCCCCCCAGACCTCGAACGTGAACGCGTCGAAGGACGGGTCGGCCACCTGGGCCACCCGCTCATCGGGCCCGAACTCCACATAGTCGGTGTCGCAGACCAGCCGTACCACCGAACGGTGCTCGACCATCACGCCCTTCGGCCGGCCCGTCGACCCGGAGGTGAAGAGCACGTAGGCGAGCGCCCGCGCATCAACCGCCACCGGCTCGGCGACCGCAAGGGCATCCGGCACGGCGGCCGCACGCACGTCGTCCCGCGTCACCACCACCGACGCCTCGGCGTCGGCCAGCATGTCCCGCTGACGTTCGCGCGGATACCCGGGGCTCACCGGCACATAGGCACCACCGGCCTTCAGCACCCCCAGCACCGCCGTGATCAGCTCATGCCCCCGGTCCAGCAGCACTCCCACCCGCGCCTCGGCGTCCACGCCCCGGCCCCGCAGCGACTGCGCCAACCGGTTCGACCGGGCATCCAGCTCCGCGTACGTGACGGAGTGCTCCCCGTCGACGACGGCAATGGCCTCCGGCCGTGCCTGCACCTGTCGCGCGAACAGCTCAGGAAGTGACGATTCGGCCGGATAGGACGTCGTGGGGCCCCGCAGTATGCCCAATTCGTGTGCTCCAGTTCTCGATTCGGAGTGTCAGGACTCGGCGGCGAGTTCCCGGAGCGCGCCCCGGTCCGCCTTGCCGTTGCTGTTGAGCGGCAGGAACTCCAGGTGCAGGAAGCGGCGTGGCACCAGGTGGATCGGCAGCGTCCCGCGCAGTGCGCGCAGCAGGTCCCGCCGGGGGGCGAGCTGCCCGGTGTAGCAGGCGACCAGCTCGGTCAGGCCGTCCCGGGTGGCGGTGACCGCGACGGCCTGGCTCACCTGGGGCAGCTTCCGCATCGCGGCCTCCACCTCACCCAGCTCCACCCGGTGGCCACGGATCTTCACCTGGTCGTCCAGCCGGCCCAGATGGACCAGTTGCCCGCCCTCGACACCGACCCGGTCCCCTGTGCGGTAGTAGTGCTCGGCGTCGGGCCGGCCGGCGCCGGTGTGGTCCAGGAAGCGGCCTGCGTCGTCCCGCCGGTCCAGATAGCCGTCGAACCGCTGGGGGCCGCGTACGCACAGCTCGCCGGTGTCCTCGGTGATCAGGTACTCCAGACCGCCGTGGACGCGACCGATGGGAACCGTTCCGTTCGAGGTTCGCGGCCACTGCCGCGGGTCCCGGGGCAGTCGGTAATGAGCGCAGGCGACGGAGAGTTCGGAGGGGCCGTAGACGTTGTTGATGGCGGATTCCGGCGCTGCCGCATGCCAGGCCGCCACCTGTTCGTACGTGACCTGTTCGCCGCCGAACAAGCTGTGCCGCAGAGCGAGTTGCTGCCCGGTGGGCAACTGACCGAGTCCGGCAGCCACCGAGATCGCCGAGGGGACGGAGAACCAGTGGGTGAGCTTCCGGCGGGTCAGGTAGTCGACCGGGGAGAACATCTCCGTCCGGTCCGGCACCACCAGGGTCGCTCCGCCGCCCCAGGTGACGAAGAGGTCGAACAGGGAGGGGTCGAAGGTCAGGTCGAAGTTGTGCGACATCCGGCAGCCGGGGCCGACCTCGTACCGGGCGATGCTGTACGTGACGAAGGGCAGCACGTTGCGGTGCCTGATCGGAATCCCTTTGGGCCGGCCGGTCGTGCCCGAGGTGAACAGCAGATAGGCCGGCCGGTCCGGGTGCGCCTCGTACGGCGGGAGCCGCCCGCCGGGTGACGCGGACAGGACGTCGTCGTCGGTCAGCGGGAGCACCGGAAAGGGGCCGGTCCACTCCTGTCCGCTCTGCTTCCAGGCAGTCGCGTCGGCCACCACGACGTCCACCCCCGCCGCGTCGCAGATCCCGCGGTTGCGGGCGGCGGGGTAGCCGGGGTTGAGCGGCACGACCGCCGCGCCGAGCCGCAGCGCGGCCAGATAGCCCGCGTAGGCAACCGCGCCGCGTGAGGCGAACAGGCCGATCCGCGCGACGTCGCCGTGCGTGTCCCGGATCAGCTCGGCGACCGCCTCCGCCGCGTCCCGCAGCCGGCGGTAGGTCATGGACCCGTCCGGCAGTTCGACGGCGGAGGCATCCGGATGACGGTCGGCGGTGTCCGTGAACACCTGGTGGAGGCTGCCGCTCACAGGTCGCCCGCGAGCAGTCGCACCTGCGCCCGCACCGTGGAGTGCTGGAACAGTTCGGTCGCCCGGAGGGTGCGGCCGGTCAGCTCGTTGAGCTGATCGCACAGCAGCACCAGCAGCATCGAATTGCCGCCCGCGTCGAAGAAGCCCTCCTCCAGCGGGACCGCCTCCCTGTCGATGTCCAACGTCTCGGCCCAGGCCTCACGCACCGCGCCGAACAGGTCTTCGTCCTCGGTCACTTCGTGTCCTCCCCGTCCCTGCCGAGCGCCGACACCCGGGCCCCCGGATCCGTGACGACCGCGGTGAGCAGCCGCTCGTACTCCTCGGCCGCCCCCGAGACGGTCGCGGCGTCGAACAGGTCCCGGTCGTACTCCCAGATGAACTCGATGGCGCCGGACTCCTGGTGGCCGCGCTGTCCGACAGCCTGCTCGGCCCGGGGTATCGCGATGACGTTCAGGTCGAATTTGGCGCTGCCGTTGGTGATTCCGGGGATCACCTCGACCTCCAGCCCCGGAATGCGCACCGCGCGCATCGGGGCGTCGTGGAACGCGAACAGCACCTCGCACAGCGCCTGCCGCCCCGGTACGCGTCGCGGACGCAGCGCGGCGACCACCCGGTCGAACGGGAGGTCCTGGTGCTCCAGAGCACCGAACGTGGTCGCCCGTACCCGCCCGAGCAGTTCACGGAAGGACGGATCGCCGCGCAGGTCGGCGCGGAGCGCGACCGTGTTGACCACCATGCCGAGCAGACGCTCGGTCTCGGGCCGGCCGCGCCCTGCGACCCCCGAAGCGACGCTGAAGTCGTCCTTCCCCGACCAGTGGTGCAGCAGGACCTCGAAGGCGGCGAGCATCACGGTGAACAGCGACACCCGCTCCCGCCGGGCCAGGCCTCGCACCCGGTCGGCCACGTGCGCCGGGACGACGAACCGGGGCGCGTCGCCGGTGAACCGGCGCACGGCGGTACGGGGGCGGTCCGTGGGCAGGTCGAGGAAGTGCGGGACACCGTCGAGCTGCTTCCGCCAGTACGCGAGCTGTTCATCGGCCGCCGGCCCGTCCAGCCACGACCGCTGCCACGCCGCGAAGTCGGCGAACTGGAGCTCGGGTTCGGGCAGAGGCGACGGCCGGCCGGCGGCGTACGCCTCGTACACCGTGGCCAGTTCGTCGATGAAGAGGTTGAACGCCCAGCCGTCGTGGACCAGATGATGTTCCAGGTGGAGCAGGATGTGCCGGTCGTCGGTCACCCTGAGCAGCCGCCAGTGCACCAACGGCAGTCTTTCCACCGGGATCTCGGCGTCCACCGCCGAGCGGATCACCCTCCGCGCCGCCGACTCGGGGTGCGGTTCGCCGCGCAGATCGTCGACGGGGAGCTCGACCCGGAAGGGCGGATGGACCACCTGCCGGGGACCCTCGGCTCCGTCGGCGAAGGTCGTGCGGTAGATCTCGTGCCTGCGGACCACTTCGGTCAGGGCCCCGGCGAGGGCGTCCCCGTCGAGCGTGCCGGTGAGTTCGATCGTCGCCTGGAACTGGTAGGCACGGATGCCCGGATGGAGTTGCAGGACGAACCACAGCCGCTCCTGGGAGCAGGACAGCGGCAGGTGTCCACTACGCGGCACGGGACGGATGCCCGCGCCCCGCCCCCCAACGTGCCCGGTTCCGCCACTCATACGTAAGTCCCCTTTTCGGGCGGCCATGAGCACATCAAGTAGAGGCGAAGCGCCCACCCTGTGTCAATGATTCACCTCGTGCTCATGACAGCAGTGCCGGAGATCCCTAGGGTGGGACGCCTGTGCCGACGAGGGGTGGCGAAAATGACCGTGACGGCCCGGTGACCCGCGGTGGTCTGTGGCGTTCACCGGATTTCATGCGGTTGTGGGCCGCGCAGTCGGTCAGCGAGACAGGAACCCAGATCGGCCAGCTGGCCGTGCCCCTGCTCGCCGTCGGGGCGCTGCACGCCTCCGCCACCGAACTGGGGTTTCTGACCAGCGCCCGCATGCTGCCCTTCCTGGTGCTCGCGCTGCCGGCGGGGGCGATGCTGGACCAGATGCGCCGGCTGCCGGTCCTCATCGTCTCGGACGTGTGCCGGGCGGCCCTGCTGGCGAGCGTGCCGGTGTCGTACGCCCTGGGTGTGCTCTCGCTCGCCCAGCTCTACGTCGCCGTCCTCCTGGTCGGCGTGTTCACCGTGGCGTTCGACGTCTCCTACCAGAGCTATCTGCCCACGCTGGTACGGCGTGAGGAACTGGCGGACGCCAACGCCAAACTGACCGCCAGCGCTTCGGCGGCCGAGATGGCGGGTCCTGCCGCCGCCGGTGTCCTGGCCGGATTCCTGGGGGCCGCCGCGACCGTACTCCTCGACGCACTGAGCTTCCTCGCCTCGGGCCTGCTGTGCCGTGCGATCCGGCACCCCGAGCCCGCGCCGGAGAAGGCGGGCGCCGGAGCGCCTCGGTCGCTGCGCAAGGAGGTCGGCGAAGGTCTCGGCTTCGTACTGCGGCAGCGGATGCTCCGCGCGGTCGCCGCCTGCGCCAGTCTGCTCAACCTCAGCTCGTCCATGCTCATGGTGCTGCTGACGCTGTACATGGTGCGGACGCTCGGCTATCCCTCCGCCCTGGTCGGTGTGGTCTTCTCGCTGGCCGGTGTCGGCCTGGTGGGCGGGGCGTTGTGCGCGAGCCGGGTCATAGCCCGCCTGGGGTACGGTCGTTCGATCACGGGCGGCGCAGCGCTGTGCGCGGTGGGCCTGGTCCTGATGCCCGCCGCGTCGCCGGGGCTGTCGCTTCCGTTCCTCGCCGTCGGCCAGCTGCTGTTCGGCTTCGGCGTACCACTGTTCAACATCGCCCAGGTGACCTTGCGGCAGGCGATCACACCCGGCCGGCTGCACGCAAGGATGAACGCGTCCATGCGGTTCGTCATCTGGAGCACCATCGCGGTCGGCGGCCCTCTCTCGGGTCTCCTCTCCGGGACGCTGGGGCTGCGGGGCGCCATCGTCGTGGCCGCCGCCATCGGTGCCGTCTCCTGGCTGCCGTTGCTGGGGTCACCGGTCCCGGCGCTGCGCGAGCTTCCGGATGCGCCCGCCGAGGTCTGACCCGTTCACCCCTCCCGCAGTCCGTGCCAGTCGATCTCCACTCCCGCGGCCCAGAGCTGACCGGTGGCGGTGAGCAGCAGCTCGCGCTCCGTACGGCTCTCGAACTGGCCGGGCAGGGTCTGCACGACGGACCTCGCCGCGTCCGCCGGACGGTTCGGGTTCTGCAGGGCGAGACCGGCCAGCGCCTGCCCCGGGCCCAGTACCACCAGGAGCGGGTCGGGGAGCCGCCACACTTCGGCCACCTCGTCGGCGAACCGGATCGTCCGGCTCAGCTGCCCCGCCCAGTAAGCGGGGCTGGTCGCCTCCTCGTCGCGCAGCCAGGTGCCCGTCACGTTCGACAGGACGGGCAGGGCCGGCGGGCGGAGCGGGAGCGTCCCGAGCAGTTTCTCCAGAGGTTCGGTCAGCGGCTCCGTCATCGCCGAGTGGAAGGCGTGCGACGTGGCCAGGCGCCGGCAGGCCAGCCCCGCGTCGGTCAGCTGCCGTGCGGTTCGCTCGATCTCCTCGACCGGCCCGGAGAGCACCGTCTGCCCGGGGCCGTTCAGCGCGGCCAGTGACACCGGCCCGCCCAGATACGGCCGCAGGGGCTCCGGTCCGGCCATGACGGCGAGCATCGCACCGCCGGGCAGTTCGTCCACCAACCGGGCGCGGCACGTCACCAGGCGCAGGGCGTGGTCGAGCGGGAGGACACCGGCGATGCAGGCAGCCGCGTACTCACCGATGCTGTAGCCGGCCAGGACGGTCGGCCCGGCGCCGAGGGAGGTCAGGGCGCGGGCCAGCGCGTACTGGAGCGAGAACATCAGGGGCTGGGCCACGACCGTGCGGTGGATCTCCTGCGCGGTCTCACGCCGGTCGAAGAGCGCGGCCAGGCCCGGGGGGCCGCTGTCGCCGGGTGCCGCCGGAGCGTCCGGCGGGAACAGGACGGGGCGAAGGTCCAGGTTGTGGTCGGTGGCAAGCAGCCCGAAACAGCGGTCGAGTTCCTCACGGAACGCCGGCAGACACCGGTAGAGGCCGGCGCCGAGCCCGGGGTACTGGTCCCCGACCCCGGAGAACAGGAACACACGGGACGACCGGGAGCCCGGACCGCCGGTGGACACCCTTCGTGGATCGCGCTTACGCAGTCGTCGCGCCGCGTCCGCCGCGGTGCTCGCCGCGACCGCCCGCCGTACGGAACCCGGTGGGGCCTGCCCGGCCGGCACCGCCGGCAGTCCGGCGAACCCGGCGTCGTCCAGGCTCTCCAGCTGCCCCGCGAGCTCATCGGTGGCCCGTTCCAGCGCCTCGGACGTCGGGGCGGAGAGCGTCAGCAGACGGGGGTGCACGGTCATGGCGCCACCGCCTCCCTGACGGCTGCGGGCCAGTCTGCGGGGTCCACGCCGTGCCGGCACAGGAAGGCGTAGGCGAACCGTTCGAGCCCGAAGCCGGCGCAGCCGGTGAAGACGGCCTCGTCCGTACTGCTCCGGATCCCGAACGACTTCCCGAAGAGCTGTTCGTGGTAGTTGAAGGATCCGACGGCGACGTCGCGTTCCCCGTCCAGCGGCAGCCGCAGCTCGTACTTCAGCTCGAGCAGCCGCTGCGACCAGGCACGTGCCGCGGTGGCGTCGTTGAGGAAGAACGGGTCACCCGCGACCTCGCACCGGCCTCCCAGACCGAGTGACTCCACCAGGGCGTAGGTGCGTTCCATCAGCCGGGTGCGGGCGCCGAGGACGAATTCGGGCGATCCGAGGAACACGATCTCCCGGATCGTGAAGTCCCACAGCCGTTCCAGTGAACGGCTGTACCGGGACTCGTGCCGGAACGACTTCCCCCGGGACGTCACCACCAGTGACCCGGACGGCAGCGGGCGGTCCGCGTACTGGTGATACGTGTGGAAGCACATGGTCGGCGGCAGACAGTGGTCGAAGCCGCCGCCGTGCGCGCGCAGCCCCTCCGAGAGATCGCCGCCGTCGGCGATGGTGTCGAGGAACCCCCGGTAGGCGTCGGCGTCGCCGTGCAGCCGGGAGACGAACATGAGCAGTTGCGGGAACGATTCGAAGTAGCCGGTGCGGCGTAGCGCGTCGGACGGGATCAGCGTGGGATAGCGGAACTCCCGTGCCCCGAACTCTTCCATGACCAGGGCCCGGATCTCCCGGTCGAGATGGTCCATCAGCGACAGGACGGGCTCGCCGAGGGCGATCTGACCTTCACCGGCCTCCGTGGCGGCCCCCTGGGCCAGCAGCTCGCCGAACACGTCCCGGACCGCCCCCGGGGCGGCGGCACGCCAGACCACCTTCGGCTCCACCAACCGCTGGCCGACCACGTCGTTCGCGACGACGAGGTGGAGCTTGCGGGCGAGTTCACCGGGGTCGACGGCGCCGGCCGCCGCACGCGTGGTCACGTCCACGGCCGTGATCTCGTCCCCGGAACGGACCAGGGAGAAGCCGGTGATCGTGTCCGAGACGAAGTAGACGCGCTTGGCGAGCTCATCGGCGAGTGTCGCGGGCACCGGTGCGGCGAGCGGAATCCTGGTCATCGGGGCCCGCCCGAGGAGAGCGCCCCGCGCACTCCGAGCAGCTCGGCGAGGATGCCGCGCTGCACGGCGTTCGTCCCGGCGTAGATGGGGCCGCCGAGCGCGTCGCGGAGCTCCCGCTCGATCCCGTCGTCGGTCAGGTATCCACGTGCTCCGTGCACCTCCACCGCTCCCATCGCCGTCTGCACCAGGCTCTCGCTGATGAAGATCTTGGCCATCGTGGCTTCGAGCAGCGCCAGCCGGCCCTCCCGTTTCAGCCATCCGATCCGGTAGAGCAGCGTCCGGGCCAGCTCCAGCCGGATCTTCATGTCCGCGATCGGGTGCGAGACGGCCTGGAAGGTGCCGATGGTGCGCCCGAACTGCTCCCGGGAATTGGCCTGTTGCACCGAGGTCTCCAGGATCCGCTCCATGGCGCCCACCTGGGGTGCGAACATGAAGGACCGCTCCCATTCGATGGTCGAGGTGAAGACCGGGTAGCCGGCGCCCTCCCGCCCGAGCAGGTTCGCCGCAGGCACCGGGGTGCCGTCGAATTCGACGATCCCCATCGGTGTGGTCCGCAGCCCCATCTTCGGCAGTTCGCGCGCCTTGACGACACCGGGCATGTCGCTGGTGACGACGAACGCCGACAGCTGGTCCTGCGCCCGCGCCCCGTCGCCGGTGCGGGCGAGGACGACGAAGACGTCGGCGACCGGACCGTTGCTGATGAAGCACTTGGTCCCGTGCAACCGGTAGCCGTCACCGTCGCGTTCAGCGGTGGTGGTCATGCTGAGGACGTCCGAGCCCGCCTCGGGCTCCGACAGCGCGTGGGCACCGATCAGGGTGCCCGCGCTCAGGGGTCTCAGGTAGCGCTGCTTCTGCTCCTCCGTGCCGTGCAGCAGCAGATAGATCGCGCAGCCCCAGAGATGGTTGTTGACGGCGAACACGAGTCCGTTGTCACGGCAGCCGTAACCGAGCGCCTCCAGGGCGACGATCGTGGTCAGCGGGTCGAAACCGCGCCCCCCGTACTCCTCGGGCACCGGCCAGCCGAGTACGCCGAACTCCGCACACCGGCGCCAGTCCTCCCGGGGGAAGCGGCCCTCGCGGTCGTCCGCGGCCGCGTCGCGGCCGAGCTCCTGCTGTGCGAACGCGATCACCTCCTTGCGGAGCGCGCGTTGCTCGACGGTCAGTTCGAAGTCCACGCGCCGTCTCCGGCCGGGGTCCGCTTGCCGGCCACGAAGCCCGCGATCGCGTCGACCGTCGAGAAGTTCGCGAAGTCGAGTTCCTTGGCGCTCACCTGGAGGTCGAAGGTCCGCTCGACCCACATGACGAGCTGTACGGCGAAGAGCGAGTTCACGAGCCCGGCGGCGAAGAGGTCCTCGTCGTCGTCCACCTCCACGTCGTGCACATGCGTGGCGATGAAGTCGCGTATCCGGTCCTTGTCGTCCTCAGCCATGCTGGCGGTCTCCCGACTTGTCGGAGGGCTCGTTCGAGCGCTCGTACGAATGGAAGCCCTGACCGGTCTTCCTGCCGTGCAGGCCGGCGTCGACCATCCTGCGCAGCAGCGGGCAGGGACGGTACTTGGGGTCGTTGAAGTCCTCGTACAGGACCTGGAGCGAGAGGTACACGGTGTCGAGCCCGATGAGGTCCGCGGTCTCCAGCGGTCCCATCGCGTGCCCGAAGCACTCCTTGAACAGACGGTCGATGTCCCTGGCGGTGGAGACACCCTCGTGGAGCGTGAAGATCGCTTCGTTGAGCGTGATCATCAGGACCCGGTTCGTCACGAACCCCGGGGAATCGGCCACCACGACGTGCCGTTTGCCGACTCCGTCGAGGAGTGACTGCGTGTGTGCGACCGTGCTGTCCGAGGTGTGGTGACCGCGGATGAGCTCGACCGTGGGCTTGAGCGGGGCCGGGTTCATGAAGTGTGTCCCGATCACCCGGTCCGCTCTCCCGGTGGCCGACGCGATCCGGGTGATGGGGATGGCGGACGTGTTGACGCCGAAGGGCACGTGCGGCGGGCACACTGCGTCCAGCTCGGCGTAGAGCGGGCGCTTGATCCCCCAGTCCTCGGTGACGTTCTCGATCAGATAGTCCACCTGGCACAGCTGCTTGAGGTCGGTGGTGAAACGGATGCGCCCGGTGACCTCCTCCGGCGGCCGCGGTGGCGTCCCGGGGCGGATGAGCGGCGCAAGCCGTACGTGCCTGCTGATGCCGGCCAGTGCCGCTTCGAGGATGTGGTCCGCGACGTCCACGAGCACGACCTCGTGCCCGCCCTCGGCGAACAGCTGCGCCACCCCGCTGCCCATGGTGCCCGCGCCCACCACGCCTATCCGGTCCACTCAAGGCCTCCCCTTCGTCGAGAAAACGGTCTCCCGCAGGACGCGCAGCGTCTCGTGTCGCTCCTCGCGGAAGTAGAAGTGCCCCCCGGGCACGAGCCTCAGCTCCGTCGGACCGCTGGTGTGCGCGGCCCAGCCGCCGGCCTGCTGCGCCCTTGGTTCCTCCGCGCCGGCCAGGGCGGTGATCGGGAGGTCGAGCGGGTCGTCCGGCACGTAGTGGTAGTTCTCCAGGAGGGCGAAGTCGGCCCGGTAGGCGGCGAGTGCGTGCTCCCGCAGGCCCGGATCGTCACGCAGGTGGTCCATCGACTCGCCCCCCTGCCGCTCGATCCCGTCCAGCAGCACGTCGTCCGGAAGGCCGCGGACCGACTGCCGGACGGGCGGCGGGGGCGGAGCGGGGCAGGACGACACGATCAGCCGGTCCGGCTGGGGCCGCCCCCGTCTGCGCAGCTCCCTCGCCACCTCGAACGCCACCAGCGCCCCGAGGCTGTGGCCGAGCAGGACGAAGGGTCCGTCGAAGGTGACGGCCGACACCAGGGCGTCCACCAGGGGTTCCATGCGGGTGAAGGGCGGCTCGGCCAGCCGGGTGGTCCGGCCGGGCAGGTGCACTCCCCAGACCTGCATCTCGGGCAGGTCGTCGGACCAGCGGACGTACTCCCCCGGCGACCCGCCGGCGTGCGGGAAGCAGTAGAGGGAGGTGACCGCGTCCGGCCGCCTGTGCCGGCGGACGGCCCATCGCGTCATCGCTCACCACCCGCGGCCGCGCGCTCGTCGATCAGGGCGGCGAGCTCCGCCGCCGTCGGGGCCTCGAAGAGTGTCCGGGGTACGAGTTCGACCGGGAAGACCAGGCGCGCCCGTGCCACGAACTGGGTGGCGATGAGTGAGTCGCCCCCGAGGTCGAAGAAGCTGTCGTCCGGTTCGACGTCCGGCAGGTCGAGGATCTCGGCGAACAGCGCGGCCACCCGGTCCAGCGTTCCGGCCCCCGCGGACCACGCCGGTACGGGGACGGCGGCGGAACCTGCGTCAGGTCCTGGCACCGCCGCCTCCACGAGGTGACGCTGCCGTTCGAAGGGGTAGGCCGGCAGAGCGACCCGCCGGGGAGGCCGGCCCTCGTGCACCCCCGCCCAGTCGATCCGCGCACCCGACAGCCAGAGCTGCCCGAGTACGCGGAGCACGCCCTGCTCGTCACCCGGCACCCGCCCGGCCTCCACGTCGAGCACCGTGCGGTCCGGGTCGTCGGGCAGGGCGGGCGCCGGGTCGCCGGGTCGCCACGACATCCTCAGACGCTCCGCCCAGTACGCCGGATCCGTGGCCTGCGCGGAGGACGTCCGTCTCCCTCCGGCCGCCGCGCCGAGGGGGATCCGGGGGGCGCGCGGGCCGATTCGTCCGATCAGCTCCGTGAGCCGCGAGGTCTCCGGTCCGGCAGCGGCCTGCACCGCGAGGCGGGCCGCGTCGGCCGGCCGGAACACCCCGGCCACGGTCGCCGCCACCAGCGCGCCGATGCCCTCGCCCGCGACCGCGGCCGGTTCGGCTCCCCAGTGCTGCCACAGACACGCCAGTGCGTACTGTCCCGCGAACGCGACGAGCGGGCCCGGCTCGTTGCCACCGTCCTTGAACGCCTCCTGCGCGCCGCAGTCGCCGGCAGCGTGCCGGAACACCGGCTCGCTGCCCTGGAGACGCGCCCAAGTGTCCCTGTCTGCAAGGGGGTCTACCGTCGCCGGGAACCGGAGGAGCAACGGCCGGGACCGAGTCTCCCGGTCCGCGGTGATCAGCCCGGCCGACTGATCACCCGTCAGCACCCGTACGGCGTCCGCATGATCGCGGACCACCGCGAACCGCCGGTGGCCTTGCTCGCGGCGTCCGGCCTGCAGCGTCCAGGCGACACCCGCGAGCGGTTGCCCGGGCTCCGCGCCCAGGTGCTCGGCAAGGCGGCCGGTGACGGTATCCAGCGCGGTGGGCGTCCTCGCCGACAGCGGAAGCAACTGCCAGCGAAGGTCGGCCGGTTCGGGGTCGGGCCGTACCGGCGGCTGTTCCACGACCACATGGGCGTTGGTGCCGCCCGCGCCGAACGAGCTGACGCCGCCGCGCCGCGGCACCCCCTGCGGCTGCCAGTCCTGCCGCCGGGTGACCACGCGGAACGGACTCGTCTCGAAGTCGATCTCCGGGTTGGGCACCGTGAAGTGCAGACTGGGCGGGATGACCCCGTGCTTCACCGCCAGAACCGTCTTGATCAGCCCGGCCACGCCCGCGGCGGCGTCGGTGTGCCCGATGTTGGTCTTCACCGATCCGATCCCGCAGAATCCCCGGCGCTCGGTGTCGCGCCTGAACGCCTGGGTCAGGGCGGCGAGTTCGACCGGGTCACCGAGCGGGGTACCGGTGCCGTGGGCCTCCACGTAGGTGCAGGATCCCGCCTCGATCCCCGCCGCGCGCTGCGCCTGCTCGATCACCGCGGCCTGCCCGTCGACTCCGGGGGCGGTGAAACCGATCCGGTCGGCGCCGTCGTTGTTCACCGCGGAACCACGGATGACCGCGTCCACCCGGTCCCCGTCGGCCAGCGCGTCCGCCAGCCGCTTGAGCACCACGATGCCCGCTCCGTCGCCGCCCACGACCCCGCGGGCGCCGGCGTCGAAGACCCTGGCGACGCCGTCCGGCGCCTGGATCCCCACCTCGTCGGACGCATCGAGGCGGAACGGGACGCGTACCGTGACGCCGCCGGCCAGGGCGAGGTCGCAGTCGCCGTCCAGCAGACCCCGCACCGCCAGGTGCACGGCTACCAGCGAGGTGGCGCAGGCGGCCTGGACGGTGACGGCGGGACCGCGCAGACCCAGCTTGTGGGCGATCCTGCTGCACAGGAAGTCGGGCCCGTTGGCCACCCGGATCTCCCAGTCCGACACCGAGGGCAGCTGCGCCCGCTGCGCCTTGAGGATCTGCGCGTACTCGTTCTCGCTGCTGCCCGCGTACACGCCGATGCGGCCGGGGTGACGGGCGGGGTCGTAGCCGGCGTTCTCGAGCGCGGTCACGGCGCACTCCAGGAGAACCCGTTGCTGCGGGTTGATGACCCGGGCCTCCCTGGGCGAGACGCCGAAGTACCCCGCGTCGAACCACTCGGGGCTGTCGAGCAGGCCCCGGGCCGCCACGCCCTCCGGTCCGGTGCGGCGGGTGACCGAGTCCGTGCCGGAGAGCAGGTTCCGCCACAACTCGTCCGCGTCACGCGCCCCGGGGAAGCGGCACGCCAGACCGATGACGGCGATACGGGTGGCGGCCTCATCATCGTGCTGGCACGCATCGGTCGTGCTCTGCGCCGGACCCGCCACTGATCGCCCACCTAGCTGTCATGCCGACGTCAAATCGCGCTGCGGCTGGCCAGGCTACCTGTCCGACCTGGCGAAGGAGAAGAGGATCGTTACGGTCGGGCGGGCCGGCCCCGGAGAAAACCGGCCGTCCCGGTCAAAGGCGCGGATCCCGAGGGGTCACAAGACCCGACTCGTAGGCGAACACCACGAGTTGGGCCCGGTCCCGGGCGCCGAGCTTCGTCATGGCCCGACTGATGTGGGTCTTCGCGGTGAACGGGCTGATCACCATGTGCGCGGCGATCTCCTCGTTGGTCAGGCCCCGGGCGGCGAGTGCGGTCACCTCGCGTTCGCGGCGGGTCAGCGCCTCCAACCCGGGGGCGGTGGCACGGTCGGGCGGCCGGGAGACGAATTCGCCGATCAGGCGCCGGGTGACGGCGGGCGACAGCAAGGCGTCGCCACGGGCCGCGACCCGGATGGCCCGGAGGAGTTCGGCGGGTTCGGTGTCCTTGAGAAGGAAGCCCGCCGCGCCGGCGCGCAGCGCTTCGAAGACGTACTCGTCGAGGCCGTAGTTGGTGAGGATGACGACGTGCACACCGGACAGCCGGGGGTCGGCGGCGATCTCCCGGGTGGCCTCGATACCGGACAGCACGGGCATCTGTACGTCGACGAGAGCGACGTCCGGGGTATGTTCGCGGGCGAGTTCCACCGCGCGGCGTCCGTCCGCGGCCTCCCCGATCACCTCGATGCCGTCCTCGGCATCGAGGAGGGCGCGGAACCCGGCCCGCATCAGTGCCTGGTCGTCGACGATCAGCACCCGGATGGCGTCTTCGCGGTTCATCAGGCGGTTCCCGCCGTCCGCAGGGGCAGTTCGGCGCGTACGAAGAAGCCGCCGCCCGCGCGCGGCGCGGCGTCCAGGGTGCCGTCGAGGGCCGTGACCCGTTCGCGCATACCGGTGAGCCCGGTCCCCTCGGTCACGAAGCCGCCCGGGGCACCCGGACCGTGGTCCTCGACGCTCACGGTCAACGACGTCCTCCCGTAGGCGAGCCGGACGGTCGTACGGGCACGGTCGGCGTGCCGGGCCACGTTGGTGAGGGCCTCCTGCACGATGCGGTACGCGGCCCGGTCGACGTCCGACGGCAGGGGCCGTTCGACGCCGGTGACCGTGACGGCGAGCGCGATGCCCGCGGCACGGGCCCGCTCGGCCAGCTCGTCGATGCGGTCGAGTCCGGTACCCGGCTCGACGACGTCGGTGCGCAGTACCTCCAGGGTCGCCCGCAGTTCCCGCATCGCCTCGCCGCTCGCCTCCTGGATGGCGAGCAGTGCGGGATCCACCCCCGTCCCCCGCTTACGGGCGAGATGCACGGCGACGCCCGCCTGCAGTTTCACGATCGAGATGGAGTGGGTCAGCGAGTCGTGCAGCTCCCGGGCGATCCGCAGCCGCTCCTCCCCGGCCCGGCGCAACGCCGTTTCGTCGCGCGTGCGTTCGGCCTCCAGCGCCCGCTGTTCGGTCTGGTGCAGGTATGCCTGCCAGTTCCTGTCGACGAGTCCGGTGACTCCGGCGCAGAGGAACCAGCCGAGCAGCAGAAGTGTCCGTTCGACGGTTTCCTGCGCCCCCGGTGCCGCCCCGATCAGAGCCGTGAAGTATCCGCAGAGGAACACGGCGCCCGCGGCGACGCCCCACCCGCGGTGCCCGCTGCGCGCCGCCGTGTGCACGGCGGCCAGCACGGGGAACGCCGCCCAGCTGCCCGGGTGCGCGTGCGCGGTGTACCCGAGCATGCAGGCGGTGGTGACGGCGAGGACCGCGCGCGGCGCCCGCCGGTGCTCGGCGAGGGCCAGCGAACCGGCCGCGATCAGCGTCAGGCCGAGTGCGTCCGGGGTGGCGGCGACGCAGGCGGCGGCGAGTACCGCCGCGGCGATCGCGACGGCGAGCGCCGTGTCCAGCAGACGGGTCCGCCGGTCGATGTTCCCCCGCATGAGCCGCACCTTAACTCCGGTGCACGGGCGTGGACATCATCCTGCGAGACGGGGTTCGCGCTACTCCCGGGGCAGTAGTCGAGGCCGTTTCACGTCGTCCGGTCCCACCCTCGACTGCCTCCGGCCGTACGACGACCCGGCGCCGTTCGCCGCGCGAGCATCGTCCCCATGACTGGACCCTTCCGATACACCTCGCCCGAACTGCCCGGATCGGCGGCCGGAGTGGTCGCCGGCGTGTACGAACAACTGGCCACCGACTTCGGCATCGACCGGGCCCCCACCTTCGTCGTCCTGTCCGCTGCGCCGGACCTGCTGGCCGCCGCCTGGGCCCTGCTGCGGGAGTCCCTGCTGACCGGTCAGGCGCCCCGGACCGGGAAGGAGGTGGCGGCGGCCGGGGTGTCACTCGTCAACCGCTGCCCGTTCTGCGTGGCCGCGCACACCATGCTGCTGCACGCCACCGGCGACCACCGGCTGGCCGAGACGATCGCCCGCGGCGACCTGCCCGACGATCCCGGACACCGCAGGCTGCTGGCGTGGGGCAAGGACATGAGCACGCCGCGGCCCTTCCCTGCCGCGCAGGCACCGGAGTACATCGGGACGGCGCTCGCCTTCCACTTCATCAACCGGATCGTGTCGTCGCTGCTGACCGAGGACACGCTGCCCGGCGGCGCCCAGAGGTACCGCCTGGTGCGGAGCGTCGCGGGCCGCTCGCTCGCCCGCACCGTGCGCCGCCGGCTGGTTCCCGGTGAGAGCCTCGCCCTGCTGGAGACGGCAGGCACGGCTCCCGGGTGGGCGGCGGACACCCCGGCCGGCACCGCGTTCGGTGCGCTGCGGGCCGCGGCGCACCGTGGCGCTGAGCTGCTCGGCGACGAGGACTCGGCGCTGGTCCGGGCCTCGGTGGCGGCCTGGGACGGTGTCGCGCCGCTCCCGCTGCACGGCGAGGGGCTGCCGGACCGGGCGGAGCGGCCGGGGGCGCGGCTCGCACTGCTCGCGGCGCGTGCCCCGTACCGGATCACCGACGAGGACGTGGCGGCCTGGAGGGGGCCGTCGGTCACCGATGACCGCCTGGTCCGTCTGATCGCGTTCGGCGCGGTCTGCGCCGTGGAGCGCGTCGAGGCCACCCTGCCCACTCGGACCGAGGAGCACGCATGACCGTCACCGACGCCTGGAACGGACCGATCGGCCGGCACTGGGCCGACCATCCCGAACGGTACGACGCCATGGTGGCCGCCTTCGACGAACCACTGTTCGACGCCGCGGCGATCGGTCCGGAGGACCATGTCGTGGACATCGGCTGCGGCAGCGGAGTCTCGACACGTATCGCCGCCCGCCGCGCCCCCGGCGGACGGGTCACCGGCGTCGATGTCTCGGTGCCGCTCGTCGAACGCGCGAGGGCCCTCACCGATTCGGCCGCATTCCCCTCCGTCACCTACGAGTTGGGGGATGCCCAGGTCCATCCCTTCGAGCCGGACGGCTATGACGTGGCGATCAGCCGGGGCGGCGTGATGTTCTTCGCCGACCACGTCGCGGCGTTCACCAACATCGCGCGCGCCCTGCGGCCCGGCGGCCGGCTGGCCTTCATCTGCCCGCAGCCCGCGTCGCCGGACGGTGCGGAGCGCAAGGCGCTCGGACTGCTGGCCTCGCTGCTGGGACGGGAGCACGCGGCGGAGAACGCGGTGGCCGTGGCCATGGCCTCCCTCTCGGACCCGGAGCGCGTCCGGCAGGTGCTGGACGGGGCGGGATTCGAGGGGATCGGTCTGACGTCCGTGACATCCACGACCTGTTGGGGGCGGGACGCCGCGGACGCGGTGGACTTCTTCGTCTCCCGGACACCGGGACTCACCGTCTCCGACGCCACCCGGGCGGCGATGACGGACGCGCTGCTGCCGTACGAGACGGCGGAGGGTGTGCTGCTCGGAGCGGGGGTGTGGGTGGTCAGCGCCCGCCGTCCGCTCTGACCGGCGGCGCGTCGGAGGTCTGCGGGGCGGGCGGCCGGTGCTCGTACCAGCGCCGGTCGGCCTCCAGCTGGGCCGCGAGGGAGATCAGCAGCTCCTCGCTGCGGGAGGGACCGAGCAGCTGGGCGCCGACGGGAAGCCCCTCCGGGGTGAACCCCGCCGGGACACTGATGCCCGGCCAGCCCAGGACGTTCCACGGCCACGCGTACGGGCATGCCTCGGTGATCGCCACGTCGGTGCGCCAGGCGCTGAGCCCGTCGAAGGTGCCGATCCGGGGCGGTGGCGCGGCGGTCGTCGGGGTGAGGAGCACGTCGTACCGGGCCCCCGCGCGGGAGGTGTGGAAGAACGCGCCGATCCTGCGGTGCTGGCGCACCTCCCGGGCCCGGGCCGCCCGCACCACTCTGCCTCCGAGCCAGGTGCCGGTGCGCAGGGCGCTGCGGGTGCGCGGGTCGAGGAGGGCGGGCTCGGGGTGGAGCGCGGCGAGTTCGGCGATCCCGGCGGTGGCGCGGGGGACGAAGTCGAAACCGATCAGCCCGTAACGGGGCCTGGCCTCCTCGACGTGATGGCCGAGCCGGGCGAGCGCCTCGGCGAGCGCGGCGACGGCCCGTCGTACGTCGGGATGGGGGGCGGTACGGGTCAGGGTGAGCGGCGGCCGCCAGGCGAGGGCGATCCGCAGTCTGCCGGGGTCGCGGCCGGCGGCGGCGGATGCCGCGACGGGCGGGGGGCGGTGCGGATCGTCGGGGTGCGGCCCGGCGACCGCGTCGAGCAGCAGCGCGGCATCGGCGACCGTTCTGGCCAGTGGCCCGTTGACGGTCAGCCCCTGGAAGGCATCGTGGTGGGGGTGGACGGAGATCCGGCCGCGCTGCGGTTTGATGCCGACGAGATGGGTCCAGGCAGCAGGGATCCGGACGGACCCGGCGCCGTCCGAGCCGAGCGCGGCAGGCACCAGCCCGGCGGCGACGGCCGCGGCCGAACCTCCGGACGAGCCACCGGGTGTGTGCCCGGTGTTCCACGGATTGCGGGTGGCACCGAAGGCAGGGCCTTCCGTGAAGGGCCACTGGCCGAGTTCGCAGGAGTTGGTCTTCCCGACGATCACGGCTCCGGCGGCCCGGAGACGGCGGACGACCTCGCCGTCAGCGACGGCCGAGGGCAGGTCGCCGCGGCAGCCGAAGTAGGTGGGCATCCCGGCGACGTCGGTGTCGTCCTTGACGGCCACCGGCACCCCGAGCAGCGGCAGCCGCTCCCCCGCCGCGAGGCGCCGGTCGGCGTCGGCCGCCTCGGCGAGCGCGGGGTCGGCGCGGAGGTGACGGAAGGCGTTGAGAGTGCCCTGGCTGGCCTCGATGCGTGCGAGCGCCGCGGACACCTGCTGCAGCGACGTGGTCCGGCCTTCGGCGAGCTCGCGCGCGCTGTCCGCCAGCCCGGCCGACTCCGTGAACTCTGCTGAGGACATGAGCTGCCGCCTTCCGGAAATCGGTGCGTGTCCGCACTGTCCGCCCGAACGAACTACTGGAGGGTAATCATCTGTGGGCGGTCCACTCAACCGCTCGGCGCCCGTTCGGCCGAACCGGCGGGCCGCGGGATTCCCCGCCGTCCGGGCGACGATCGGGGCCGGCGGGCCCCGGCGGCTTCCGGGCGGGCGGGAACCCCGGACTCGCCGTCGGCCTGTGCACCGGCCCGCTCGCACCGGCCGGGCGGCGCCGTTTCAGGGCTGGACGCTGATCTCGCCGATCCCGGTGCCGATGCCGGCGCAGTGCGCGGTGGACTGGCCGGACCGGCCCGGGTTGAGGGTGACGTGTTCACCGTCCACGTCCGGTGACCAGCCGCAGACCAGATGCACCCAGAAGGTCCGCGCCGTGCTGCCGTTGTTCCGGCACAGGGCGTATCCCGTGTAGTCGTCGACCTCGTGCTTTCCGGTGTCGCAGGAGAGACCGGGCGGAGTGGCTGTGGGGGCCGCGGCGGTGGCGGCCGCCGCCGGTCCCGCGAGTGCCACGGTCATCGCCGCGACGACGGCGCCGCGCAGCACGGCCTTGGACGGACTCCCCGTCGACAGCTTCATAGGTGCTTTTCCCTTTTCACCGGTGACAAATTGATGCCCGGTCACCGTCCCCCACCGTCCGTGACCGAAAACAGGGCAGGGCCTCACCCTGTGTACGCGGGGCTGCGGGCAGGTCCTGCCCGGTGCACCTCCGACGGGCCGTCCGGAACCTCCCGGGTCTCAACCGGGTGTCCTGACCAGGGCCAGCAGGCCGCCGAGAAGGGCGAACAGCGCCAGGAAACCGGCCGTGGCACCGGTGCCGACGGCGGACTCGACCACGTGGCCCCCGACGAATGCCCAGGCCACGGCGCCGCCCAGTACGAACAAGTGGTTTCCCCGCTGCCGCAGCAGGCGCATGCCGGCCCACAGCAGCACCGGCATCAGCAGCAGCCCCGCGGCCGTGGCCAGCAGCGACTCCAGCGAACCGGCGAACATCGTGTCCGGGTCCGCCCGGCTCACGTCCTGCGCCCACTCCCTTCCTGAAGCCCAGACCCGGTAACAGGCGCCGGCGGACACCGCCGAGACGGCGACGCCCGCCGCGCAGCGTGCCAACTTCTGTTTCGCCATACCCTCACTCTTTCGCAGCACGGGAACGGGGGCCTGAGTACGTGTACTCAGGCCCCCTCACCGGTGGGACGGACCCCCGGGTCAATTCCCCTGGAGCGTGTGTTCCAGGCTGTCGGCGTACAGACGTGCACCCGCGATCTTCGGGTGGAAGGACTTCATGGACGGTGCGATGTTGCCCGGCAGCCAGTCCGGGTCCCGGTTGTCCGCCTGTGAATGGCCGGACAGGACGATGCCGTTCACCGTCTCCGGGTCACCGCAGATCGCCTTGCCGGCGAACTCGTCACGCGGGTCGGAGAAGACCGCCTTCGCGCCGTACAGGGTGTTGGCGTCATTGACCGCGCCCTGCATCTCCGTGGCCAGGGTGTCGGCCATCTCGTTCAGCCACGGCGCCTCCTCGGTACCGATGCCCAGAACGCAACTGCCGTCCTTCTCCAGGAGCTTCGGGTAGCCCATCAGCACGATCTTCGCGTTCGGCGCGCGCTTGTGGAGTTCATTGAGCGTGGTGGCGAGGCGCGGCCTGATCTGGTCGTGGAGCCATGTCGGCGCCCACTGGTCCAGATCCCCGGTCCCGCTGCCCGTCTTCTGCCCGTTGTCCGGGTCGACGGCGTCGATGGAGTTGTTGTTGCACACGGTGAGAGCCGTGATGCACTCCTGGACGATGTCGGCGAAGCGGGCGTCGTTACCGCCGATCGACAGAGTGACCAGAGTGGTGTTCTGGTCGAGGTACCCCTGTTCGATCTGCGGCAGCTCACCGTTCTGCCCGTCGCGGAGGATGTTGTAGTGGCGGGCACCGGAACAGGCGACGAACTGGTAGTCCATGTTCGGGTCGCGGTCGTCGGCCATCTGCCCGATCGACTTCGAGGCACCCGGCAGCGTGGCCTGACGGGACCACGCGTACGTCGACCGGTGGCACTTGTCCTCGGTGTCGGGCTGAGACTCGTCGTAGTAGTCGGACTCCGGGTAGTAGTCGTCGCCGCCGCCTTCCGTGGCGGCCTCACCCGAGGAGTACGAGTCACCCATGGCCACGACCTGGTTGGCCGGCTTGCCGCCCAGCGGCTCGAACCCGGCAGCGTCCCAGGCGACGTCCTCCGTGCCCTTGCCGTCCTGTGTCACGTTCGACAGGGACACCGTCGGGGTGCCGGTGAAGTTGAACGCGCCCAGCAGCACCCACATGTTCTGCATCACCCGCTGCGGCTTCACCCGCTTGGCGCTGGTGGAGTTCGTACCGCCCACCGTGTAGACCGCCTGGCGGGTGTGCGCACCGTGGTCCGGCAGATGGACCCAGACGCGCATCCAGCCCCGGTCCGCCGTGCCCAGCGTCCAGGTGCCGGTGGCCTTCAGCCGGCTCGCGTCGGACGATCCCTCCTTGTTGGTGTGCGAGAACCAGAAGTGGTTGTCGTACGCCGCACCGATCTGATGCAGGTCGATCCGGCCCGACGGGCTGCCGAAGGCGAAGTCGAACGTACCCGAGGAGGAGACGGCACCGCACGAGCGGGTCGAAGCCCCGGTCGGAGTGGTGCCGTTGGGCACGTCGTCCACGATCTTCGTTCCGGCGGGCAGGCCGGCCGAACACCGCGGCGGGTACGAAGTGGCGTCCGGCTGCTCCGGATAGGTGTCGTCGAACCGGTGAATCGCATTGCCGCACTGTGCAAGTGACGTGCAGTTCTTCCACGTTGCGGCCTTGGTGAACCAGCATTTCAGGTACAGCGGGTCCGACTCGTTCGGATCACCCGGCAGCAGGCACGGGCCGCCGCCCGTGTCGTTCGTCGCGTCCGTGCTGATCTTCGACGGGTTGCAGTTGTTGCTGCTGTCGCAGAACAGACCGATCGGCGGCTTGGCGGCCGTACGGTCCGTGGCCAGCGTCCACCATGCGGCGCGGTAACCGGGCTCGAAGTCACCGGGCTTGAACATCGCGGAGATCGGGCGCGCCGCCCAGCCGATGACCTTCTCCTCGTACGGCCAGTCCTGGGGGTGCGCGGCGTGGCTGTAGTCGTCACCGCCGGTCGCGCTCTCCAGGAACGGCGTGCGGTTCTCCTTCCACAGCGGGTTCGCCGGGTTGTTCGTCCAGCCCAGGCCCCACTTGCCGGCGTTGATGCCTGCGTCCGACTTCAGGTGGTAGCCGGTGTTGTACGACCACAGTGCGGCGAACCAGTTCTCGATGTACTTCGGGCTGCCGTCGTTCATGATGATTCCGTCGGCGCGGGTCTGGTTCCACTTCTCGACCAGGATGTTCACGCCGGCTGCGATGTTGGCCGCGTAGTCGAGGGCGATGGCTTCCTGCTCCGTCGTCGTCTTCGTCGGCTGGCCCTTGCCCGGCAGCCTCATGCCGTCGGTGACCTGGGTGACGCCGTAACCGCAGTCCGACTTGGACCAGTCGATCGCCCACGGGTCGGTCTGCGAGCCGTCGGAGGAGTACACGACCCCGTAGAAGTTGCCGACCAGCGGGTTCGCCGAGACGCCCGGTACCGCGTACCGGGTGGCCTGCCACATGTTCGACTCCTGCGCGGTGACGCCGAGCATCACCTGCGACGGGATGTGCCAGTCCGCACCGCTGCCGCCGTTCAGCGACTGGAGCGGGAACAGCGACTGCGGCGCGTACGCGGGCATGCCCGTGTTCTTCCAGTTCGCCGCCCTGGTCGCGCCCAAGTTGAGGGTGCCGACGACGGCCTGGTCCACGGCCCACTCGATCTGTCGCGGAGTCGGCTGGAACGCCTGCTTCTTCGGGTCGTTCCGCGGTACCGAGCAGGTGCGGTCGGTGTCGACCGTCGACAGCGTGGTGATGCCGCCCGACGCCGCCCGTGCGGTCAGGGCCGGGCTGGCCGCGGTGGCCGCGCGCTGGGCGCTGTCGCCGCCGAGGGCGTCGCCCGGTAAGGCGTCCAGGACGACCTTCTTGCCGGTGTCCAGGGCCTTCAGCGTGATCCGCGCGGTACGCGGGGAGAGGGAGTCCTGCTGCGTGATCCGGGAATCCTTGCCGTCCGCCCAGGCCGTGGTGACCGCGGCGGCTCCGTGGCTGGAGATCCGGGCGTCCTTGTCGATCCCGCCCGGGTTGCGGACCGCGGCGGGCAGCGTCCCGGTGCTGTCGGCCCGGCCGGTGACGTAGACCGTTCCTCCGGGCGTCCGGGTGAGGTCGAATCCGGACAGTCCGCCCTGCGCGAGCCTGGCGGCCTTCGCCTTGCCGTTCGCTGTGCGCACGGCCGACGCGGTGACGCGTGAGACCGCGGCCCGGTCGTCGGAGGACGACGCGGCCTTGCCGCCCGGGAGACGGTCGATGAACGTGACACCGCCGTCGGCGTCCGGCTTGAGCTGGAACGGAGTGGCATGGGTATGCGCCACCGTCCGCACCTTCGACCCGTTGATGGAGACGATCTGGGCGCCCCGTGCCGCGAGGATCCGGCCGTCGGCGGGGACCGCCGAGGTGACCTCCCCGGCCACCGTCGCCTTCGCGGCCTTCCCCGTGCGGGCGTCGACGGTGACCAGTCGGGTCTGGTTCTTCTTCGACGTCTCCTCGTCGCTGAACTGGGAGAAGACGATGTCCTCGCCCGTCCCGCAGCCCGGGGAGAAGTAGCCGAGGGTGGCCTGGAACGGCAGCTTCCGCACTTCGCCGCTGCCCAGGTCGACGATGGCGGTGAACGCGCCACGGCTCATCAGTTCGGCCTTGTTCGTGAACGTGCGCGGCGCGTACGCCACGGCGGCGAACTTGCCGGACTCGGTCACACAGGCGTTGCCGATCCAGGTGTCGGTGTCGAAGCCGGGTTCGGACAGCGCGGCGGCGGACTTCCACCGGTAGCCGTCCTTCTCGTCGGCCACCATCACGTGGAATCCCGTGGCATCGCCCGACGTGGTGAACGCCTGGTCCGATGAGGACCGGTAGTTCTTGCCCAGTACCGCGGTCCGCTCCTTGGCGGGAACCCAACGGGGCCTGTCGTCCGGCTTCTTCGTGTCCCCGGCCGCCCGCGTGGCCGGCGAGGACCACCCGTTCGCCGCGCCGGGCGGCACCGCGCCCGCGTACGCTTGCGTCGTACCGACTCCGCAGGCCACCGCGAATGCGACGACCGTAGTCAGCGGAACGCGCGCATATCTCACTATGCTGCGTCTCAACTCTCTGCCTTTCTTCCATGATCACGCCCTGATCAGGGCGTGGAACCACACCCGGGCACCGGCCCCCTCGGCCGGGGGAAACCCCGGCGGGATCCGGTTACGGGAGTTCGGACGGCCTCGGCGGGCGGCGGCTTGCGCGTCACCGCTCACGGGTGTCAGCAGGCCTCGGTGCTCCTTGCCCCGGCCTGACTCGTCTGCGCAGGAGCCCGGGGTCACGAGGGTGTCGGCCGTGCTGAAACAGTCCCGCCTTCCCGGGAGTCGTGCCGGACGAGGCCGCCCGGCGCGGCCACCGCGCAGCCGGACAGGTCCGCATCCGGACCCGTCTTCCGCTGGGCCGTGTGGTGCCTTCGACGCCCCATGATGGGAAGGGCCTCTCTCGGCGCTCTATCCGCGGTGTCTCCCGCTCGCCGGCGTCCGGGCCGGGGAGACGGCGCCGCACGCCGGAGCGCTCACGCCACGCGCCGGGCGGCCTGCCGTGAGCGGTTCAGGGCATGCCGACGGGGCGCCGGACCGAGGAAGGAGTGGCCGGGCGCAAGAAGGAGAAAGGGGGGCGGGCCGGCACCCGGGCCGGGCAACCGCCCTGGCCGGCCGGGCAGTGCCGAGGGACGGCGCGGTTCCGGCGGCGACGGCCGCCGGCCGGAACCGGTCGTCCGCCGCGTCTTCCCACCTGCGCGACGGGCGGCCGCACACATGTATCAGGCAACCGTCAGTACGAATTCAGGATCTTTTCGTCCTGTTGCAGCACAGCTTGCATCACCCGGCGTAACTTCTCCCCGGGGGCGATTCCGATTTGTTCCCGCAGGAGCCCCTTGGCCCGGTGGAAGGCCTGAATGGCATCGGCCTGCCGGCCCACCGCGTAGTAGGCGCGCATCAGTCCCACATACAGGTCCTCGCGCAGCGGCTCCTGCTCGGTGAGCTCGGTCAGCCGGGCTATCGCGTCGTCGAACCTGCCCAGCTCTATGTCGATCAGCGCGCGAAGTTCCACAGCGGCCATTCGCTCCCGGTCAAGAGCGCCCGCGCGAAGCCGCAGCCGACTGGAGGTCACTCCGGCCATCGTCGAGCCGCGCCACATTCCGAGCGCGGTGTCCAGTTCGTCGGCCGCGCCCCTGAAGTCCCTCCTGCCGAACAGACTCCGGACGTGCTGGATGGTCTCCCTCATGGCGAAGACATCCACGTCGCAGGGGGACACCAGGAGCTGGTAGCCGAGGTCGTGGGAGGTGAGCACCTCGCACGCGGCGCCCGCCTGCCTCAAGGCCCCCCGGATCATCCAGACCGAGGTCTGCAGCTGACCCGAGACGGTGCGCGGCGGTTCGCCGTCCCAGGACTCCTCGATGAGGATCTCCTTGGAGACGACCTGCCCGGGCCGCAGTGCGAGCGTGGCCAGGAACCTCAGTTGCCGCTGCCCGCGTACCAGGACTCGGCTGTCACCGTTCATCAGGGCCACCGGACCGAGAAGTTGGACACTCATACGGCTGGCACTGTTCATGGCATCCCCCAAATCAACGGAATATGTCGAGAATGGGGGAACGCGAAACTGATACACATTCCCCGGATGCCCGATCAGGAACCTCAGTACCCTGCCGGGCTGTCAGCTATCCGTGACCACTGCATTTTATATCACATCTTGATGTCCGAACGGGCCATAATCCCACACCCCTCAATGAGTTCACACCGGATGAACAAAGAGTGGACATCTTGCGGAAAATATCCATGCCCACGAAAAGTCGCTTTCCATTCAATTCCTCTCAGGGTGGGCCACATCCGCTGACAACGTTGGCAGGGGGTACTCACCCGGACACCCCCGGACCGCTTCTCCGGGGGCGCCGGCCCGGCACGCCGTCAATCACCGCAGGCCCTTGAGGAACTTCGCCGCGATCGGCCCCGCGTCAGAGCCGCCGGAACCGCCGTCCTCCAGGAGCACCGACCACGCGAGGTTCCGGTCTCCCTGGTAGCCGATCATCCAGGCATGGGTACGCGGAGGTCTGGCGCTGCCGAACTCCGCGGTACCGGTCTTCGCGTGCGGCTCACCCGGCAGGTCCTTCAACGCCCAGCCGGCCCCGTACGTCACCGTCGCGCGCATCATCTCGCGCAGGCTGCCCACCACCGTCCGGTCCAGGTCCGCCGGCGCCCGGTAGGTCTTCTTCACCGCGTCGGGCACCAGAACGGGCTGGTGGAACGTCCCCTGCTTGACCGTCGCCGCGATGGACGCCATCACCAGGGGCGAGACCTGGACCCTGGCCTGGCCGATCACCGACGCGGCCTTGTCGTTGTCACTGTTGTTGACCGGCACGCTCCCGTCGTACGTGACGGCCCCCACGTCCCAGGTGCCTCCGATACCGAAGGCCCGCGCCGCGTCGTGCAGCGAGGTGTCGGACAGTTTGCCGCGCGCCCCGACGAAGAAGGTGTTGCAGGACTTGGCGAAGGAGTCCCTGAAGGTCGATCCGGGCGCCAGCACGAACTGGTTCTGGTTCTCGAAGCGCTGGCCGTCGACGTAGGCGAACTTGGGACAGTCGCCCACATCCGTCGGCCGCATCCCCTGCTTCAGCAGGGCCGCCGCGGTGACGACCTTGAACGTGGAACCCGGCGGATACCTCCCTTCCAGCGCACGGTTCATCCCACCGGGGCGGTTGGCCGCGGCGAGGATGTGCCCGTCCCGGGGGTCGACGGCCACGATCGCCGCGTTCTTCCGCACACCGGACAGCGCCTCGGCCGCCGCCTGCTGGACGTCCGGATCGATCGTCGTCCTCACGGGCTCGGCCTCGTCAGCCTCCGTCCCGCTGAGTGGCTTCACGACACCCCCGGACTGCCGGTCCGCGACCACCACGGCCTTGCTCGCCGGACTCCCGCCGGAGAGCTGCTTGTCGTAGCGCGCCTCAAGGCCGGAGACGCCCTTGCCGGTGCTCTCGTCGACGGTCCCGACGAGCGAGGGGGCCTGAAGTACTTCGCCGTTCCGGTCGAGGACCCGGGCGCGGGTCTCCTGCGACTTCAGAGCGAGCGTCTGTCCCGGCACCATCGCCGGGTGGATCACCGGGGTGCTGAACACCACAGCCCACTTGCCGGACCTGTTCCGCACGTCCGCCCCGGACTTCCAGCCGTAGGCGCCCACGCCGGGAATCTCCATGCGCACCGTGAAAGGGAAGCGGACATCTCCCTCCGAGCGCTTCTTCCCCTCGCCCGGTTCGATCTCCGTCTTCGACGGCTTCAGATTCGTCATGACCGACCCGACGAGGGACTCCGCCTTGTCCGGGGTATCCGTGTACGCTCCCGCGCCCGACGCGTCCCCTGCCTTCCAGGCATCCAGGAACTTCACCAACACGGCCTGGGCTTCGCCGATCCGGGGGTCGGGCCCGTTCCCGCCGGACAACCTGCTGTAGCCCAGCCAACCACCGCCGGCGAGTACAGCGCCTGCCGTGACCACGACGACACCCCGCATCCCGCGCCGGGGACGGTGCCCGCCGTACCGGTGGTAGTCATCGCTCGTGTTCATGGAGTCACCATAGGAATCAACGCTCTCCAACTTCTCCCCGATGGCCGATCCGAGACGGATGGGAGGGTGGAGGGAAAAGGCGCTCTGACTGGTAAGCATCGGTGCGCACATCACCGTAAGTCGGAAATCGGCAGGCGTAATTCGGACCCTTCATGACGCCTGGTGCCGACACCTTCCCATTCCCCGGCGCTCCCGGCGGCCGGCACGAAGGCGATGCGGTCCCTCTCTCCGCATCGCGCCGGACGCAACAGGAATGGCTGAAGTCGATCGGTTCAACTACCATCTTCAGACGGGCAGTTCCCACAGATACCGAGTGCCGACCGATCGGAACCCGAACTCCTCGTTGACCCGGCGCAGATGTACGTCGTCCGCGTCGTACCAGACGTCGAGCGTACGGAAGGCCGCCTCGGAGGCCCGGACCGAGGCGAGGTTGTACGCCCGGACCAGACGCTCGAACCCCAGGAGCCGATGCGCGGGGTCCACGACGGTGACCGCCTGCAGACCGTGCTCGGAGTCACTGGACGTCATGGACACCGCGGACCACGCCACCAGCCGGCTGGTGGGCACATGCCATATGCCTGCCTGATAGGCCCGCCTGCCGCGGGCGATCCGCATCTGCTCGAGGCCCCGGACCCGGAGCACCGACGCGGTCCTGGGCGTGCGGCCGACGCCACCTGCGGGAACCTCCGGCGACAGGGTGGCGTCCAGCCGCGCGGCTTCGGCCAGCAGTCCTTCCGGTACTGCGTTCCCCCAGAAACACATGGTGAAGTCCGCCGGAACCGCTGCCGGCGGCGGGGCCAGCCGCACATCGAGGCGGTGGTGATCGAACAGCATCGCGGGACGCGCGCCGATGATGCGGGCCAGATGATGCGCGGGCAGCAGGCCGCTGTCCGTGCCGGCCTCCGCGGCGAACAGCACGCGCCGGCGGTCCCTGAGCCTGGCACGAGCCCAGGCGAACTCGGTGACCCGTCTGCCGATGCCCATCCGGCGCAGGTCCGGCCGGACGGCCAGATGAGGGACGGAGACCGTCGAGGCCTCCTCCTCCATCGGGAACTCCAGGCGCAGCGTGGCGACCGGGTGACTGACTCCGCGACTGGAGGAGACCAGCCACTCCTCCACCTCGGTGGCAGGTGGCGCGACGGCCAGTGAACCCACCAGGTCCGTACGGCACGGGACCGGCAGATGAGGGGTGTCCGCCTCCGCGGCCACGGTTCGCAGGGCGAACAGGGAGTCCACGAGTCTCCCGTCACCGGGACCGACTTGGACGTAACTCAGGTTCACGTGTGCTCATCTCCCAAGCCCGGCGGTCTGTATGCCATACGGACCGGGGGCGTCATCGACGTGGACGTGGGCCGGTCCGGATCACCGAGGCCGGTAAGGCTCCGGGCGTTCGCCCCACCGTCGGGTTCCGTTCGCCCGGGGCACGGTTGACCGACCGCCCGTGAAGAACATGGCGGGCTGCTGAGGACGGGGTGGGATCACACCGCAACATCCACCGCGGCGTCCTCGGCCCTGGCCCACAAGTTAACGAGAATCCCGGCGGGCATGCGGGCGTTCGGCTTGAATTTGCTCTGCCTGAGGGCGAGTGCAGGCGTGAATTCGACGGGTGGGCGCGGCCGGGGGACGGGCTGATGCCGACCGCCGCGAAACGGCGGGGCACACCGGGGTCCGGCGGCCCGCGCCCTCGGGGCCCGGCTGCCCGCACCGCGGCGGGCGGCACGGCCCCGCTGCCGGAAGCGCTGGTGGCGGCGTGGAAGTGTCCGGAGGCGAGGCGGTCCACCGGGCGCGCGGGTCGCTCTCCGGTGGCGCCGGCATCCGCTCGTACGGCCGGAAGGAGGCGTCGGACGGCACGTCCTGGACGCGTTCCCCTCCGGCGTTGCTGCCATACATCCACCGCTGGTGAAGGTCCCGGGGGAGCTTCACCCCCACCCGTCTCGCGGCCCTCTCGGCCCGCTCCCCGATAGGCGTGCGAGAGCAGCACAAGAGTCGGTCGCGTCACGGTGTGCCGGTCCCCATCCCCCGCTGAACGACTGGAGCACCATGTCTCGCGTTTCCACCGAACCCAGCAACAAGCCCACCGCCGCGCACGCGCTGCTGAAGCGGCTGCGCGAACACGGAGTGGACACGGTGTTCGGCGTGGTCGGCCGTGAGGCCGCGTCGATCCTGTTCGACGAGGTCGAGGGCATCGACTTCGTTCTCACCCGGCACGAGTTCACGGCCGGCGTCGCCGCCGACGTCCTCGCCCGTATCACCGGCCGGCCCCAGGCCTGCTGGGCCACGCTCGGCCCCGGTCTGACCAACCTCTCCACCGGCATCGCGACCTCCGTGCTCGACCGCTCCCCCGTCATCGCGCTGGCCGCCCAGTCCGAGTCGCACGACATCTTCCCCAACGACACCCACCAGTGCCTGGACCTGGTGTCGATCGTCAAGCCGATGACCAAGTACGCCGTCGAGCTGCAGCGGCCGCACGAGATCACGGACCTGGTCGACTCCGCGGTGACCGCGGCCATGACCGAGCCGGTCGGCCCGTCCTTCATCTCGCTCCCGGTCGACCTGCTCGGCTCCGCGGAGGGCATCGACCTGGACCGGCCGCAGCCGCCGGCCCTCACCCCGGCCAAGCCGACCGGTGCGGTCGCCGACGGCTGGCACACGGCTGCCGCCAGGGCCGTGACGATGCTGCGCGACGCCGAACACCCGGTGCTGGTGGTCGGCGCCGCTGCCATCCGGTCCGGTGCCGTTCCCGCGATCCGGGCCCTCGCGGAGCGGCTGAACATCCCCGTCATCACCACGTACATCGCCAAGGGCGTCCTGCCGCACGGCCACGAACTGAACTACGGCGCGGTCACCGGTTACATGGACGGCATCCTCGGTTTCCCCGCCCTGGAGACCCTGTTCGGTCCGGCCGACCTCATCGTCACGCTCGGGTACGACTACGCCGAGGATCTGCGTCCCTCCATGTGGGAGCGCGGCGGCGAGAAGCGGACCGTGCGGGTCTCCCCCACCGTCAACCCCGTCCCGCGGGTCTACCGCCCCACCCTCGACGTGGTCACCGACGTCCTGGCCTTCGTCAACCACCTGGACAAGGCCACGACCGGCCTGAGCGCCAAGGAGAGACACGACATCACCCCGCTGCGGGAGCGGATCGCGGAGTTCCTCTCGGACCCGGAGCAGTACGAGGACGGCATGCGCGTCCACCAGGTCATCCACTCGATGAACACCGTCATGGCCGAGACCGCGAACGCCGCCGAGGGCACGATCGTGTCCGACATCGGCTTCTTCCGGCACTACGGGGTGCTGTTCGCCCGCGCCGACCAGCCGTTCGGCTTCCTCACCTCGGCCGGCTGCTCCAGCTTCGGCTACGGCATCCCGGCCGCGATCGGCGCCCAGATGGCACGTCCCGGCCAGCCCACGTTCCTGATCGCGGGTGACGGCGGCTTCCACTCCAACAGCGCCGACCTGGAGACGATCGCCCGGCTCAACCTGCCGATCGTCACCGTGGTCGTCAACAACGACACCAACGGTCTGATCGAGCTGTACCAGAACCTCGGCCATCACCGTACCCACGACCCGGCGGTCAAGTTCACCGGCGTCGACTTCGTGGGCCTCGCCGAGGCGAACGGGGTCGAGGCCTCGCGCGCCACGTCCCGCGAGGAGCTGCTCGCGGCGCTGCGCAAGGGAGCCGAGCTCGGCCGCCCGTATCTGATCGAGGTCCCGGTGAACTACGACTTCCAGCCGGGCGGGTTCGGAGCACTGAGTATCTGACCATGGAGCTGCGGGCCTTCCCTGCCGCCTTCGGATTTCTGGCCGTCGCCTGCTCGGGTGACGGCCAGAGCCCCAAGGCCGCCTTCGCCACCAGCGGGACGCACTCGCTGGTCCAGGAGCAGTTGCGGCAGCAGAACGACGCCGTACTGCTCGTCCACCCCCCCGGTCTGCCGGCCGACCGGGCCCACGCCCGGGACCAGGACACCTTCGTCGTGCTGGCCGGTGAGATCTACAACCATGAGGAACTGCTCGGGCTGCTGCCCGACGGGGCCGAACCGTCCGGTGACGCCGAGCTGGTGCTGAAACTGCTCGGCCGGTACGGCCATCACGCCTTCAGGCTGATCAACGGCCGGTTCGCCGCGATGGTCGGCACCGGCCGGCAGGTCCTGCTCGCCACCGACCATGCCGGGTCCGTACCGCTGTACGTACGTCCCTCGCCCGGCGAGGTGTCGGCGGCGACCGAGGCCAAGGCGCTCGCCCCGCACGGCCGTCCGCAGGGCACTCCGATCCCGGGTGCCCAGCGCGTCCGGCGGGTTCCCGGTGCGTTCCAGGTGCCCGCGGGCACCGTGCTGGAGATCGACCTTCCGTCGGGAACCGCCCGGTCCCACCCCACCTGGACCCCTCCGCTGCACCGGCGGATCATGAGCGAGGACGACGCGGTGGGCGCCGTGCGTGAGGCGCTGGAGCGGGCCGTACGCACGCGGATCGCGCCGGGGTCCACGCCGTTCGTCGTACTCTCCGGAGGCATCGACTCCTCCGGGGTCGCCGCCCTCGCACACCGGTCCGCCGGTGCGCTGAGGTCGGTGTCGATGGGCACGGACGTGTCCGACGAGTTCGACAAGGCGAGGATCGTCGCGGATCACCTGGGCTCCGCCCACCAGGAGATCACCATCCACAGTTCGGAGCTGCTGGCCCAGCTCCCGCACACGGTCTGGGCATCCGAATCGCTGGACCCGGAGATCATCGAGTACCTGCTGCCGCTCACCGCGCTCTACCGCGTGCTGGACGGTCCGCGACAGCGGATCCTGACCGGGTACGGGGCGGACATCCCGCTGGCGGGCATGCACCGCGAGGACCGGCTGCCGAGTCTGGACACCGCCGTGGTGGGCGACATGAGCACGTTCGACGGGCTCAACGAGATGTCTCCGGTGCTCTCCGGAATCAGCGGCCACTGGTCCACACACCCCTACTGGGACCGCGAGGTGCTGGATCTGCTGGTCTCGCTGGAAGCGGGGCTCAAGTACCGCTACCGCAGGGACAAATGGGTGCTCCGGGCGGCCATGGGCGACGTGCTGCCGCGCGAGACGGTCACCCGTCCCAAGCTCGGCGTGCACGAAGGGTCCGGCACCACGTCGTCCTTCTCCCGGCTCCTGGCCGAGCACGGTGTTCCCGAACAGCACCTGGGCCGGGCCAAGCGGCGGGTGGTGGAAGAGCTGTTCGACAGGACCGTTGTGGCGGGCGTGCACCCGGACGAGACCGACACCGGCGAGGTGGTGCGGCAGGTGGCCGCCGGCCTGCGGAAGGAGGGGGCTTGATCCCGTACCGGGCCCTGTCCGTCACGGAGCGTCCGGGCGCACCGGCCGTTCCTCCCGGCGGCCACCGGGCCGCTCACCGCCCGGCACCCACCGTGGTCCCGGGCGCCGGGCGCACCGGCCCGGAGCCCGCTTGCCTCATCATCGACACCGCGGAGAAGGGCTGAGTTACGTGGAACGCATCGACTCGCACATCTCGCCGCGCTATGCGCAGATTCCCACCTTCATGCGGCTGCCCCTCGACATCGAGCCGCACGGCAACGACGTCGTCGTCATCGGGGCTCCCTACGACGGCGGGACGAGCTACCGCCCGGGCGCGCGGTTCGGCCCGCGGGCCATCCGCAACGAGTCCGGTCTCATTCACGGGGTCGGCATCGACCGCGGCCCCGGCACCTTCGACCTCATCAAGTGCGTGGACGGCGGCGACATCGATCTGACGCCGTTCAACATGCACATCGCGATGGAGACCGCCCAGCGCCGGCTGACCGACCTGCTGGACGACAACTCCGCCTTCCTGATGCTCGGCGGCGACCACTCGCTCACCCTCGCGGCGCTGCGTGCCGTCGCGCAGCGGCACGGGCCGGTCGCCGTGCTGCATCTGGACGCGCACTCCGACACCAACCCCGCTTTCTACGGTGGTGAGTTCCACCACGGAACGCCGTTCAGGCACGGCATCGACGAGAAGCTCATCAACCCTTCGGCGATGGTGCAGATCGGTATCCGGGGTCACAACCCGAAGCCGGACTCGCTCGACTACGCGCGCGGCCACGGGGTGCGGATCGTCACCGCCGACGAGTTCGCCGAGCTCGGCACCGCCGGTGTCTCCCGGCTCGTCCGGGAGCGCGTCGGCGGTCTTCCCGTCTACGTCTCGGTCGACATCGACGTCCTCGACCCCGCGTTCGCTCCCGGCACCGGCACCCCCGCCCCCGGCGGGCTGACCTCACGGGAAGTCCTGTCTCTGTTGCGCTGCATCGGGGATCTGAACCCGGTCGGCTTCGACGTCATGGAGGTCTCCCCCCTCTACGACCACGGCGGCATCACTTCGGTCCTGGCCACCGAGATCGGCGCGGAGCTCCTCTACCAGTACGCCAAGGCACACCACACAGAGAAGTGAAGGAGACACCGCACCATGACCAGTCCGGTTCTCGACTGCACCTCGTTCCACGAGGAGTTACGGGCACTCGCCGCCGAACTCCCGAAGGTTCCGCGCGCCGATCTCCACGGTTTCCTCGACACGGCGAAGGAGGTCTCCGCACGGCTGCCCGGAGACATCGCCGAGGCGCTCGACCGGTTCAACACCCACGGAAACGAGGACGGTTATCTGCTGCTGCGCGGCCTGCCGGTCGAGCCCGACGAGCAGCTGCCCTCCACCCCCACCAGCACCCCGGCCCCCACCGACCGGGAACTGCTGACCATGGAGGCCATGCTCGCGCTCGCGGGCCGCCGCCTCGGGCTGCACACCGGATACCAGGAGCTGCGGTCCGGCTCCGTGTACCACGACGTATATCCCTCTCCCGGAGCCCACCACCTGTCGTCGGAGACCTCCGAGACTCTGCTGGAGTTCCACACGGAGATGGCGTACCACGTCCTGCAGCCGAACTACGTGATGCTCGCCTGCTCCCGCGCCGACCACGAGCGCAGGGCGGCGACGCTGGTCGGCTCGGTGCGCAAGGCGTTGCCGCTGCTGTCCGACCGGACGAGGGCTCATCTCTACGAGCGCCGGATGCCGTGCTGCGTCGACGTCGCGTTCCGAGGCGGTGTCGAGGATCCCGGCGCAATCGCCCGTGTGAAGCCGCTGTACGGCGACGGCGGCGACCCGCTGCTCGGCTACGACCGTGAGCTCCTGGCACCCGAGGAGCCCGCCGACAAGGAGGCCGTCGCCGCGCTCTCGGACGCGCTGGACGAGGTGACGGAGGCCGTTCACCTCGTCCCGGGAGATGTTCTGATCATTGACAACTTCCGTACCACGCATGCCCGGACGCCGTTCTCGCCCCGGTGGGACGGCCACGACCGCTGGCTGCACCGGGTCTACATCCGTACCGACCGGTTCGGTCAGCTGTCCGGCGGTGAGCGGGCCGGCGACGTGATCGCGTTCTCGCCCCGCCGGTAGCCGTCAGGCCCCCGCCCCTCCCGTCGGCCGGGACCCGCGCCCGCCCGCGTGGGTCCCGGCCGCGCCTCCGCCGACAGCGTGACGACTGCCCTACGATTCCCCAGACACGCGTGTGGATTCCCGGCCTGCCTGCGGAAGGCCCGCCGGCGACGGACGGAATCCGGCGACGAGACAGGAGAGCTCCAGCAATGGCCGAAGCCACCCCCTCATACCCGCAGGGCTTTGTCGTTCACACCGCGCCGGTCGGCCTGTCCGACGACGGCCGGGACGACTTCACCGTGCTGGCCTCGACGGTGCCCGCCACCGTCAGCGCCGTGTTCACCCGCTCGCGGTTCGTCGGGCCCAGTGTCACTCTGAGCCGGGAGGCGGCGGCCGACGGACGGGCACGCGGGGTCGCGGTCCTGGCCCGCAACGCCAACGTCGCCACCGGGGCCGAGGGCACACGCAACGCCCTCGAGGTCCGCGACGCCGTGGCGGACGCGATCGGCATCCCCGCCGGTGAACTCCTCATCGCCTCCACCGGGGTGATCGGCCGTCAGTACCCGATGGAGAGCATCCGCGACCACCTCAAGACCCTGTCGTGGCCGTTCCCGGACGGAGGGTTCGACCGCGCGTCCCGGGCGATCATGACCACCGACACCCGTCCGAAGGAGATCCGTCTGCGCTGCGGCCGGGCAACCCTCGTCGGGATCGCCAAGGGCGTCGGCATGATCGAACCGGACATGGCGACCCTGCTGACCTTCTTCGCGACCGATGCCCGGCTCGATCCGGCCGAACAGGACGCGATCTTCCGGCGGGTCATGGACCGCACCTTCAACGCGGTGAGCATCGACACCGACACCTCCACCAGTGACACGGCCGCCCTCTTCAGCAACGGCCTGGCCGGCGACGTGGATCCCGCGGAGTTCGAAGAGGTCCTGCACGAAGCCGCGTTGTCGCTCGTCAAGGCCATCGCGAGCGACGGCGAAGGTGCGAGCAAGCTCATCGAGGTCCAGGTGACGGGCGCCCGGGACACGGCCCAGGCCAAGCGGGTCGGGAAGGTGGTCGTCAACTCACCACTGGTGAAGACCGCCGTGCACGGCTGCGACCCCAACTGGGGACGGGTCGCCATGGCGATCGGCAAGTGCTCCGACGACCACGACATCGACCAGGACGCGGTCGCCATCCGCTTCGGCGAGGTGGCGGTCTACCCGCCGCGGTCCGAGGACAGCGCGGACGACACCGCTCTGCGCGCATCGGTCGCCGAGCACCTGCGCGGCGACGAAGTGGTCATCGGCATCGACCTCGGCATCGCCGACGGGCAGTTCACCGTCTACGGCTGTGACCTGACCGAGGGCTATGTCCGGCTGAACTCGGAGTACACGACCTGACCCGTGGCCGAAGTCCGACACCCCTCCGGATGCGTTCCGTAGTATTCCGTCCACGGAACGTCACGTACGGAGGGGTGTGCGGTGCAACGCATGCGACGGTCGGTCATCAAGGGCGCGCTGATGGCGGGGGCCTCAGGAGTCCTCTCCGCCGGGCGGCCCCCCTCCGCTCCCCGGACCGGGCGCCGCCCGTCCGCGGGTACCCGGCTGTCCATGAGATGGCTCGGTGTGGCGGGCTGGGAACTCTCCTTCGCGGGCCGCAGCATCCTCTTCGACCCGTATCTGAGCCGGATGCCCTACGCCCGGGCGGACGGCAGTCTCGATCCCGCCCTGCCGTTGCGCCTCGACCGGGAGGCGGTGGAACGGGTCGCCGCCGAACACCTCACCGGCGCGCCCGAGCTCGTCCTCGTCAGCCATGGACACTTCGACCACCTCGCGGACGTGCCCCAGCTGCTCGACCGCCCGCAGTGGCGCAAGCACCGCGTAAGGACGCTGTGCGACGAGACCTCCGGCCATCTGCTGGCCGCCATGGGGGTCGGCCCGGAGCGGATGGCGGACGTCGTCACGGTGCGCGGCGGTGAGTACCTGCAGTTCGACGGGTTCACTGTGGAGGTCTTCCGGAGCCTGCACAGCCAGCAGTCGCAGTACGGGTACTTCGCGCCGGGCCGGCTGCTGACACGGCCGGCCCGCCCCCGGGTGCTGGGCGATCTGGTGGAGGGCGAGACCCTCATGTATCAGGTCTCCGTCGACAACGGGCCCAGCGTGCTGCTCTCCGGTGCGAGCAACTTCGCCGCGCGGGAAATGGCCGGCATCCGCCCCGACGTCGCGGTGGTCGGCATGACGTCGCACTCCGCGGTGCACCACTATCTGGAGCGGCTGCTGAGCACTCTGGGAGATCCGCCGGTACTGCTCCCCAGCCACCACGACGACATGACGACGCCGTTGAACGCCAAGGGCGCGCACGCCCTGGCGGACCCCGCCGCGGCCGAGTCGCTCTCCAAGGCAGCGGCAGAACGCGGCAGTCTGTACACCGATGTGCTGACCCCGCGGCCGCTGGAGGCGTTCGACATCACGGTGTGATGCCGGCTCCCGTTCCTCCCGCGGTCCGCACCCGGCCGGTGTCCGGTCGCCGCCGGCGCGCCGGCACCGCCGCTGAGACACGTCCGAGAGTTGACCAAGAGGCCCGCCGTATTGGATTGCTCCTGGTCGTACCCCTGGGGTTGGCCTGGGCCGATGCGCTCCCACCGGGGCGTCCGGCTCACTCCGTCGGGGGCGTCGGAAGGAGCTGCGCACATGGGGCGCACCGCGGGGTGCCGGTTACCGCCGGCCCGGTGGCGGCGTGTCCGCGCGGCCGCCCCTCCGTCGCGAGACCCGGTCCGGTGGCGGGCGAACCCGGCCGGGGCCCCGCCACCCCTCGGCAGTCCCGCCGACGGCGTGCTGGACGCAACCGGTGTGCACCACGCCGAACGGCTCGACGGCCACTCGGCACGGTCCTCAACCCAGAAGGAAACCGACAGTGTCTTTGGGATCAGAGCTGCCATCTGTTTCTGACCGGCCGGCGCAGTTTCCCCTTTCGCGCCTTGATCTGTTGTTGCTCGACACCGTCGGGCAGTGCGGAGACCTGACCGAGGTGGCCCGACGTGTGGGGTCGCGGCACGGCAACGTCGAACGGCAGCTGGAACGGCTCGACCGGAGCAGCGGGCTGCTTCTCACCCTGCGCAGCCGCCACACCGCCCGGCTGACGTCCGCCGGTTCCCGCATGCTCGCGGCCGGGCACCGCTTCTTCCGCCAGGTCGACCTGGCCGTACGGACCCAGATATTCGGACGTGGTTCCGAGGCCGTCAGTTCACCGCGCATTCTGGCCATCTCCTCGACCGAGCCGCTGCTGGAGGACGTGATTGAGGACGCCGCGGCCACCCTGGGTGTCCTGCTGTCGGTCAGCCACGAGGCACCCCACCAGGTCCTGCGTCATCTGGCCGGCTACCGCGTCGACGCCGGGCACACGTGGACCCTGGAAGCCCCGGGCGACACCCTGGACCGGCCGGTGCGCGAATGCCGGGTGCTGGACGACCCGCTGTGGGTGACGCTGCCGCGCGACCACCCGATGGCGGCCCGGGAGACGGTGTCGCTCGCCGACCTCCTGGAGGAGAGCTGGGTCTCCGAATCCGGCCCCGCCTCGGAGGTCGTGGTGGCCCGGGTCTTCGGCTCGACGGGGCTGCCGGTTCCGGCCCGGCTCCAGGTCACCAGCGCCTCCGTGGCCAGAGGCATACTGCGTCGCGGTGACGCCATCGGGTTCGGGTCGCCCGCGTGCCCCGCGGTGCTCTCCCCGTCCTTGGTACGCCGGTCCGTCCTCGAACGCCCGCACCGCTCCAGCACCCTGCTCGTCGACCCGACCGTCGTGCCCCGGCCACTGGCGGAACAGCTGGCCGCACTGCTCACCCGGCACTGTCTGAACCGGTTCGCCGATCAGTACCCGGACCTGCTGCGGGACCGCTGGTGGGCGGAGTGGTACCGGGAGCGGCGGGAGCGGCTGAGCAGCGATCCGGTGCCGTCCCGTTGTGCCGAGGCGGGCTCCGTCGCCGCAGGGCCGGCCGAGAACGGGACACTCGACGTCGAGGATCTGCGGCTGCTGCGGGCCGTCGCGGAACACGGCAGCATCAACCGGGCGGCCACCGTGCTGTCCATCAGCCAGTCCGCCCTGACCCGCCGCATCCACCGGCTGGAACTCAGGCTGGGCGCCCGGCTGCTGCTGCGCAGCTCGCGGGGGACCGATCTGACGAGCCCGGCACGGCAGTTCCTGCGGCAGCTGACCAAGTTCGAAGCGGAGTTCCACGATGCCGAGGCCGCCTGTGGGAGCGTCAGTCATGCCCGCCCGGAGAGTCGTTGGGATGCGTACGGCAGCGCACGCCACGCCCAGGGTTCCGGCAGGGCCAGCTGACCGCGGGAGGACCGTGGCCGTCGCGGACGCGATCCGCGTCCGCGACGGCATCAGCTGCCCGGCGGACGCGTCTCAGCGCACGCCGAGCGCCACATAGTCGTACATGCCGAACGACCCGGTGACATAGGCGTTGCGTACGTCGGGGTGCCGGTACAGCAGCGACCTGGGATACAGATAGGGCACGATCACCGCGTGCTCCATCGTCAGATGGTCGATCCGGCGCCAGATCTCCGCCCGCTCCACCGGGTCGGTGCTCGTCGATCCGCGGTCGAGCAGCGCGTTGATCTCCGGGTCGTCGAGCTCGCCCATGTTCTGGTTGCCGCGCTCCTTGATCGCCCGCCCGTCGACGATCTGCTGCAGGAAGCCGTATCCGTCCGGGAAGTCGGCGCCCCAGCCGAACATGATGATGCCGATGCCGTTCTCGCGCAGATACTCCGGGCAGCCGCCGTAGCGGTCGAAGTAGTCGCCTGACGGAAAGTCCAGCACCTCCGCCTCGATGCCGACCCGGGCGAGCCCGGCGGCCAGCGCCTCGGCCGCCCGGTACTCCTTGAGCCGGTCCTTACGGGCGGCGATCTTCGTGCGGAATCCGTCCGGCAGGCCGGCCAGGGCGAGCTCGGCCCGCGCCGCGTCCAGGTCCCCGGTTGCGTCCGGTCCGACCGGATATCGGTCGAACTCCTCGTAGCCGTCGATCGTCGGCGGCAGGATGGTGGTCGCTATGTCGCCGCCCGTGGCGCCGCCGTACGCCTCCTGCATCGCGGCCTTGTCGGTCGCGTACTGCACCGCACGCCTGGCGTGCACGTCGTCGAACGGGGTCACGTTGCTCGACAGGCAGTAGATCCAGGTGAAGCCGGTGAGCGGGTTGTCGGCGTTGGCCTTGAGTGCCGGATCGGCCAGGATGCGCTCCTGCGCCGCGGGCTGGACGCCGAAGCCCGCCAGGTCGATGTGGGCCTCGCCGGTCAGCAGCATCCGGTCCACGTCGTGCGGCTCGACACCCAGATGCACCTCGATCCGTTCGGCGCGTTGCCTGCGGACCGGATCCGTCTCCGGCGACCAGTGCGGATTGCGCTCCAGAACGGCCAGTTCACCCCTCTTGTACGACACGAGCCGGTAGGGGCCGGTCGACACGGGGGCGAGACAGTAGTCGGCGCCGGTGTCCAGGCGGCGAGGGACCGGGGTCGTGCTGGGCATGGTGGCCAGGAGGTCGAGCCCGGCGAACGGCTGGTCCAGACGGAACACGAGCGTGCGTTCGTCGGGGGTCTCCAGAGTGACCGGGCCGTCGGCGTCGGGCTCCCGCCACGGGCCGCCGTAGTCGGTGCCCAGCAGCTGCCGGAAGTACGTCGGCCCGACCCCCAGCACATCGGTGCCGTAATTGCTCCTGGCGATCGCGTACTTGACGTCGGCGGCCGTGACGGGGCTGCCGTCCTCGTAGCGCAGCCCGGCGCGCAGCCGGTACGTCCAGGTCCGGCCGCCGTCGGACGGCACGCCCAGCGATTCCGCCAGGTCGGGCACCAGCCGCTGCCCCGCCTTGCCGGCCGCGGTGTCGAACGTGACCAGGGTCCGGCCGATCAGACGCAGGAAGTTCCAGGTGTAGGCGTAATAGGTGTTCCCCGGATCGAGCGAGTCGAAGTCGTCGGTGCGTACCAGGCGCAGCGTGCCGCCCGGTGCGTCGGTCGGGCGGACCACGCCGTGCACAGCGGCATCGAAGCCGGTGTCCGTGGTCGCCGACTGTGTGGTCTCCATGTCCCTGCAGCCCTCCTCGCGAAGCATTCGCCCACATCCTGTGTGCCGCGGGTCCCGCAGCGGGCTCTCCGACGGGGTTCGCGCATAGCCGACCTCCGGTCGGTATAGCGTCCGGGGCCGACCTGATCCTCAACGGCCCTCTTCTCCAAGGCCGTTCCTATGCGAGTCGCCGACGGCCTATGCACACGCGCGCTCGAACGATGGCCATCCTCCCGGCCGCCGCTTCAACTGTTCTGCAACACCAGTCGGCGTGCTGTGCCCTCACGTGCTGAGTGACGGGATCTGCGGCCGAACCATGGAGGCGGTCTGATGACAACACCCCTGGCCGACTACGCGCAGTTCGCCGGCAAGCGAATCGCGATCGTCGAGCACATGCAGAACCACCCGTTCGTGCTGGGTCTGCTCCAGGCCCAGGAGCACGGACTCGAGGTGTGGCTGCTCACCGGCGACCGGTCGTGGTACACGCACGGCCACGACTGGGACACTCATCCGCTCGCCCGGGTGGACCGGGTCCTCGACGTGGACACCACCGACCTGGAAGCGGTGCTCGCCGCGGTGACCGGTGACGACGGGCGGCCGCTGGTGGACGGTCTGACGTCCTTCTCGGACTACCACACGGTGGTCGCCGCGCAGGCCGCGCAGCGCCTGGGCCTGCCGGGGCCGGACCCTTCTGCGGTCGAGACCGCCAACGTCAAGGACCGGCTGCGGGTGGCGCTCGGCGACGTGCCGTTCAACATCCCGCACATGCTGGTGAGCAGCCGGGGCCAGCTCGAAGAAGCGGTGCGGCGGCTGGGCTTCCCCATGATCGCCAAGCCGCCCGCCGAGGCGATCAGTTACGGAGTCCGCAGAGTCGACGACCTGGACCAGCTCATCGAGGCGTGGGAGGAGCTCTCCACCGTCCGGCACAGCCTGCGCGGACAGCCCCGCTCCGGCGACGTGCTGCTGGAGACGTACGTGGAGGGTGTCGAGGTCAGCGTCGAGACGATGACCGTGGACGGACACACCCACGTGTTCGGTGTCACCTCGAAGGACCTGTTCGGCGATCCTGCGTACATCGAGTGCGGGCACACCTTTCCCGTACCGCTCTCCGACGCGTCGCGCGACGAGCTCTACTCCGTGGTGCGCCGCACCCTGGAGGTGATCGGCTACCGTCACGGGCCCTGTCACACGGAGGTGCGCCACACCGAGAGCGGCTGGCGCATCATCGAGGCCAACCCCCGGACGCCGTCGAGCTGCATGACGATGCTGGTCACCGACGTGACCGGGCGCAGCCCGATCCTGGACGCCTGGCTGCTCGCGCTCGGTGAGACCCCGCAGATCGAGCCGGTCGTCCACTCCGGTGGTGCCGCCGTGCGCATGATCTATCCCACCCGTCGCGGTGTGCTCCGGCGCGTGGACGGTGTGGAGGCCGCCGCGTCGGTACCCGGTGTCCAGGTGCTGCTCCATGTGGAGAAGGGCGACGCGCTGCTGGAGCGGATGGACAACTCCTCCTGCGTCGGATTCACCTACTGCAACGGCCCGGACCGGCTCGAAGCGCAGGCGCTCGCCGACAAGGCGGCCGCGCACCTGGACTTCGTGGTCGAGGAGGAGCCCGTCCGGTGACCTGTCCCGCGGCCGCCCCCCCCCCCCGGCCCGGGGCAGCGGCGCGGCCGAACACCCGGGCCGGGCCCAACCCAGAAGGTTATAAAAAAAAGACGC